>NZ_BAABRI010000013.1:0-154999 GCF_040362925.1 Haloferula sargassicola | reverse complement strand
TGGTAGATGGTAGATGGTAGATGGTAGATGGTAGATGGTAGATGGTAGATGGTAGATGGTAGATGGTAGATGGTAGATGGTAGATGGTAGATGGTAGATGGTAGATGGTAGATGGTAGATGGTAGATGGTAGATCGTGGATGCTAGATGGTAGCCGTGGCTGCGGCGGCCCGCCGCAGGCCGTGGTGGAAGCGGCCCGCTTCCCTCTTCCGCCTCACTCAAGAAATCCGATCCACCGCCAGGCGCTAAAGGCGCCAAGGAAGAGCAAAGCGGGTGGATCGTAGATGCTAGATGGCACCGTGGCTGCGGCGGCCCGCCGCAGACCGTGGTGGAAGCGGCCCGCTTCCCTCTGCGGCTTCCAGCCGCAGGCCGTTCCGGAGCCATCCTTGCTCCCTCTCACCGCCCACTTCTCACTCGTCCCGCCGGTAAGGCAGCCGCGCATCGCAGAACTCCAGCAAGGCCTTCGCCTCTTCCGTCGTTGCATCCAGCCCGTAGGGGATTCGCAGGAAAGGATAAACCTCCACACTGAAATTCACGCAGCCCCAGCAGATCGCCGTCTCCACGACCTCCTTTCCCTCGCGGTACAGACGAAATCCATACGGCGGGTCATGGCAAAGCGATTGATACCGGATGTCCGGCCGCTGCGCCTCCCACAAGCTGAGGAATTCCTCCACCTCCACCCCCTCGATCGACACGTTGCCGTAGATCTCGTCCCGTCTGCCCACATCCCCCACGGGAAACGTCCGCTCCTGCTTCTGGCCGCCTTCGCCCCTCAACAGGAAAATCTCCACCCGGTCCACGCCATCCACCTCCGAGAAGGTCTCCAATGCCTTCCGATGAGCCCGCCCGAGAAGCACGTCCCTCCACCCATCGAAGACCACCAGATAGCAGACCCCGAGGAGAAAGAAGCTCCACAGTCCGAGGATCACCCCTTTCCGCAGGCAGCCCCTCCCCTGCTTGATGCCGTCGGGCGCCTTCGAAGTCTCGCTGCGTTCATTCATGGTCGATGGTCCCCGAGTGCCTAAGGCAACCGCCGCCCCTTCTCCAGCTCCGAAGAGAGATCGTTGACCGCAACGTCGCTGCGGCTTCCAGCCGCAAACCGTTCCAGAGCCATTTTAGCTCCTTTTGCGGCTGCTCACTCACCACTCCCGCCGCAGGCGGGCTCACACCCACTCCGCACACAGCAGCTCCGCCTGAGCCAGCACCGTCTTCACCGCCTCGGCCTGAAGATCCGGTGGATACCCATACTTCCTCAAAATCCGCTTCACGATCACCTTGATCCTCGCCCGCGCGCTGACCCGCAGCGTCCAGTCGATCGTCACGCTCTTGCGGACCATCGTGATCAGCTCGGCGGCGATGACCTTGAGCTTGTCGTCACCCATCGCCCGCACCGCGCTCTCGTTGGCGGCGAGGGCGTCGTAGAAGGCCACCTCGTCGTCCGTCAGGCCGAGGTCCTCGCCGCGCTTGGTGGCGGCGTCCATTTCCTTCGCCAGCTTGATCAGCTCCTCGATCACCTCCAGCGTGGAGATCGCCCGGTTGTGATAGGCGTTGAGCGTCTTCTTCAACTTCTCACTGAAGACCTGCGCCTGCACCAGGTTGCGCTTCGAGCGCACCTTGATCTCGTCGTTCAGCAGCTTCCTCAGCAACTCCGCCGCCACGTTCTTATGCTCCAACCCGCGGACCTCCGCGAGAAAGCCGTCACTGAGGATGCTGATGTCGGGCTTTTGGAGGCCTGCCGCAGTGAAGACGTCGATCACCTCGCCCTCGGTGGTGATCGCTTTGCTCACCAGTTGTCGGATCGCCGCGTCGATCTGGTCCGGGCTCTTGCGGTTCGCGCCGCTCTGCTTGTTCAGCGCCGCCTGGAGTGCTTGGAAATACGAAACGTCGTCGCGGATCGACACGGCCTCGTCGCTCGCAGCGCAAAGGGCGAAGGCGCGGGAAAGCTCGGTCACCACCTGCACCCAACGCTGCTTGCCGTCCTCTTGTCCGAGGATGTGCTCCTGCCCACCCGGGATCAATTGAAGCCGCTCGCTCGGCTTGCCGGTCGTCCACTTGCTCCAGTCAAATCCATGCATCATGTCGCAGGCGATGTGGTGCTTCTCCAGCATCACCGCGATGGCTTGGGCGGTGTCGAACACTGGATCACCTTTGCCTCCGCTCTGGGTGTAGGTCGCCAAGGCGTGCTTCAGTTGGTCGGCCAGGCCGAGGTAGTCCACCACCAGCCCGCCCGGCTTGTCCTTGAAGACGCGGTTCACCCGCGCGATCGCCTGCATCAGGTTGTGGCCGCTCATCGGCTTGTCCGCATACATCGTGTGCAGGCAGGGCGCGTCGAAGCCCGTCAGCCACATGTCGCGCACGATCACCAGCTTGAACGGGTCCGCCGGGTTCTTGAACCGGTTCGCCAGGTCCCGACGCTGCTTCTTCGTCGTGATGTGCTTCTGGTAGGCCGGGCCATCCGCCGCGCTGCCGGTCATCACCACCTTGAGCGCCTCGTCGGCCCATTCCGGCCTCAGTTGGATCAGCGCCTCATAGAGGTCCACGCAGATGCGGCGGCTCATGCAGACGATCATCGCCTTGCCTTCCATGGCCTCCACCCGCTTCTCGAAATGCGCCACGAGATCCGCAGCAATGAGGGCGATCCGTTTCGAGTCTCCCACCAACGCCTCCAAGGCGGCCCACTTGGTCTTGAGCTTCTCCTTCTTGGTGAATTCCTGACCCTCGGTGATCTGGTCGAACTCTTCGTCGATCTTCGGCAGCTCGCTGGCATTGAGGGCCAGCTTGGCGATCCGGCTTTCGTAATAGATCGGCACCGTCGCCTTGTCCGCCACCGCCCGCTGGATGTCGTAGATGGAAATGTAGTCGCCGAAGACCGCCCGAGTATTCGCGTCCGTCTTCTCGACCGGCGTGCCGGTGAAGCCGATGAATGAGGCATTCGGCAGGGCATCGCGCAGGTTGCTGGCGAAGCCGTAGGTCATCCGCCCCTCGGCGTTCACCTTGCCGCCGAAGCCGTATTGTGAACGGTGCGCCTCATCCGCAATGACCACAATGTTCTGGCGGTCGCACAGTTCCTGCATCGCCTCGCCCCTCTCCGGCATGAACTTGTGGATCGTCGTGAACACCACGCCACCGGAGGCCCGGTTGAGCAGCTCCTGCAAATGCTCCCGGCTCTCCGCCTGCACGGGTTTTTGCCCGAGGAGATCCTCACAGCGCTGGAACTGGCCGAAAAGCTGGTCGTCCAGGTCGTTGCGGTCGGTCAGCACCACCAGCGTAGGGTTGTGCATTTCTGGGAGCCGGATCACCCGCGCCGCGTAGAAGAGCATGGAGAAACTCTTGCCGCTGCCCTGCGTGTGCCACACCACCCCTGCCCGACGGTCGCCCGGCCGACCGCCCTGCATCGAGCCCGACCAGTAACGCCCTTCATCCTCCTGAACTCCGGAGCCAGTCGTCGGTTCCGTCATCCCGCTGGCCCGCACCGTCTCCTCCACCGCTGCGTTCACCGCATGGAACTGGTGATAGCCCGCCAGGATCTTGTGCACCGCGCCGTTGTCCGGGTCTTCCTCGAAGACGATGAAATGCTGCAAGAGGTCGAGAAAGCGTCGCCGCTCGAACACACCGCGCACCAGCACCTCCAGCTCCAGCGATCCTTTCGGCGCGTCTTCCTCCCCGGTGATCGTCCGCCATACCTTGAACCACTCCTCGCTCGCCGTCAGCGATCCCATCCGCGCCTGCAAGCCGTCGCTCACCACCAGCGCCGCGTTGTAGCGGAGCAGGTTCGGGATCTCCGCCTTGTAGGTCTCGAGCTGCTTGTAGGCGGAAAAAATCGTCGCGTCCTCATCCGCCGCGTTCTTCAGCTCGATCAATCCCAGCGGCAGCCCGTTGACAAACACCACGATGTCCGGCCGGCGATTGTGGGAACTCTCGATCACCGTGAACTGGTTCACCGCCAGCCAATCGTTCGCCCGCACGTCGGAGAAATCCACCAGCCAGACTTTATCGTGCTTCGTGCTGCCGTCCGGGCGTTTGTAGCTCACCTCCACCCCGTCGCGCAGCAGCTTGTGAAAGGCGCGGTTCGTCCGCACCAGCGTGCCATCCGCCACCCGCAGCACCCGCCGCAGGACTTCCTCCTGCGCCTCCTCCGGCACCTCCGGGTTCAAGCACCGCAACGCCTCGCGCAAGCGACCTTCCAGAACCACATCACCGAAACCCTCCCGCTCCGCCGCCGCTTCACCCGGAGCCATCTCCGGCCCGTGGCCGATGGCATAGGCCAGCTCCCCGAACCATTCGAGGGCGGCGTCTTCGACGATGGATTCGGTGAGGCTCATGACTCCATTGTTCAAGCAGGCTCAATCCCCTCGAAGAAGTGACGCACGATGTATCTATCGAAGTCAGAAAGCACGGGCAATTGAAGAACAGCATCTTTCCCTATTCGATTTATAACAGCTAGTGCTGCATGAAGGTCTTCATATCGTGTTTCGAAGTCAATCAGCCCGGCGTTTTGAATCTTTCGGGCAATCATCCGAGGAAGCCCAAATTCTTCCAATTGATACACGACAGACGGAAGAAACGCATGAGAAAGCCTGCTCACGAAGCCACTGACATCAACACCAGATTTCAGAATCTCCTTCTGCAATACATTTACATCATGAACTAGAGACGCTAATGCAAACGTAACGTCACGCTCCAGCTTGAAGAACAAATTCACATCCACGTCTGGAGAAAGCGCTTGAAGAATCCTTGGCAGCCTCCAATCCCAGTTCTTAGAGAGAACCTGCACGAACTTAACAAACATATCCCGCTTTCGGCTCCATGAAACGCTCTGGGGAAACGAGTGAACAATTGGCGTCTGAAACCCAATCACCAACCCTAGCAATCTCCCCCAGTCCGCAGGATTCGAGGAATTGAGGTAGTTCAACCCATTCCAGGTCTTTCGATTTTCATGAATATGTTCGGCGATTGTGAGTATGAGCTGAGAATCATTAGATCTTAGCAGGCCGGTGCCATCGTAGATGCGATGGAAACCCTCTACACCTACCAGCTCCGTCATGCGTTCACGGAAGCTGATGATCTGCGCAACCTGCTCCTTTGTGAGGCTCTCCTTGTGCTCCGTTTCGTCGATACCCCCTAGCATTGAATCTGGGAAATCAATATCGAGCTGTGTATCGGCTTCTTCAGGAGGCTTCTCAAGAAGGTAAATCTGCCCGACGAAGTATTTAAACATCCGACCGGCGCGCCCAATGATATTCTTGTAGGTGAAAGCGTTCAACTTGCTTCGGCCGCGACCACTACCGTTTTTCCAAAGCACCACCGCCTCGGCGGAAGTGTTGACGCCCTCGATGAGCGATGAAGTGGAAACAATAGTATCTAATCCCTGAGTGGACTCGAATAATTTAATCTGGATCTGACTCAATGAACGATGAATTTGACCGTTGTGAATCCCGACTCCATGCTTCACCAATTCGATCAATTTCCAGTCGGTGCCGTAAGAGTCCGATAGCCACTTCGCGAATGCCTTCAGCAACGGTCGCTCCAACACCGCCAAGTTTTCAGAGAGAAGCAGACCCACTTTGTCAATTTGACTGTAAGATGCCGCGTATATCAACGTCTTAGTAGCGTTCTTCTTTATCAACTCAACAAGAACATTACCCTTCTCCCCCTCGCTCTTGATCCTCTTATATAGTTCATGCTTTTTCAGAAAGACAGTGCTGAAATCGAGCTTATCCACGAACTCCATCCCGGAAGTAAAAACGTTCTCCCCAAGACTGCGAATGTTGGGGGCCAAAAAATAGCGCTGTTTTGAAATCTTGCTGAGTTTGAGAATCGCTTTCAGCAGTGAGGGACATCTGTCTTGGTCAAAGTTCGAACTCGCTTTGTAGAACTCGTCCACAACCAGAAGATCAATGGAGGAAAGTGTTTCTGCGTATCCAGTGGCTCGCTCTTGAGGAAAAACAAACAGGTTCCGCTCGCCCAGAGAGGCATCTGTGGTTGTAATGATTTTGTAGCTTGCTCCAAATTTTCGATAGATGCGTCTTCGCACCTCGTCCATTAGCGCAATCGTCGGCACGATAATCATCACGTTGGCTGGTTGCGCGATTGCGATGAATGCATCGATCACAAATGTCTTCCCAAAGCTGGTCGGAGCGCTGACTGCCAAACTTTCCCCCGCGAGAAGCTTCTTCAGAACCGCGGACTGCTCGCGATGCAGCGTTAGTTCCTCGGTCTCCCCTGAGTCCACCTTGAAAACCTCAAAAACGAATCTCTCTTGCCACGAAGCTGTCGCCACCTTGAGGTAGGGATATAGGCCGGTCTCACGAATAAGGTGATTGAGGCACTCGGAGTATTCCAGCCCGTGCCTCTCGTGGTAATCCAAGACGGAAATGAGCAGGTCTCTGGCGGCCCCTTCCTTGCGCGCTTCCAGGAGATCGTTGATCTCAGAGCATTTTGTGAAAACATCCATGATCATTGACCTTTGTAATGCGCGACGTTCGCCAAGAATTTCTTAACAATCTCCTCCTTGTTCGGAACCGGGAACAGAATCACATGGAAGTTGATGTCTGAATACTGGACCACAGAGCTTCCAAGACTATTTGCCTGCTTTTTGAAGTAGGCCTTTGCCCGCTTCTTGTGATAGTCGATTATAGAATCCTTGTAAGAATCCGTAAGCGATGTGCAAACCTTCGTAATTTTGCATTCATGCAGCATAAGAATCGGTATGTGCAAATGAGGCTTCAGAGAATCGATTGAATTCTTTTGGCCAAGCGCAGCCTTGATTCTAGCCCTCATCGTTGAATCCCCAATCAACGCATCCAAGTCCCTGATGTTGGTTATGATACTGTTCTCCTTCTTAAGCTTATCTGTCTTAAGCGCATTACCGACTGATTTCACGATTTCACCCAGCCTTGCATCTTCGATGTCATTGTAAAACTTCGCCTCTCCGAGCCATAACGAAAAGTCACCACCCGAAACAACTATATGCACGCTGTCCGCACCCTTGGCGTTGTCTTGGTTATTTTGCTTATAGAAGATCTTGGGGACCACGGGTAACGCCTGGTAGTGGTGCTTCATAATTCCGTACAAGACGATTTCAGCAAGCTCGCTGCCCTTCCCAATGTCTTTCTTTGCTGCGTCCGTCAGTCGTAGAGCCTTGGCTGCCTCGGTTAGCAATGAGTGACTTTGGTGAGACAAGCTCTGCCGTTCGCCGCTCGACAACGCGGTCTCAACAATATTGTCCCAAATAAAGTTCTGAAAATTTGTGTATCTCCACTTAGCATCCTCAAAGTCATTAATCATGCTTAGCACTCGCTTATTCGCCGTTGGCGTGATGCTGGCATCGTCATTGACGACGCTAAATCCCTCGTCGATTAGGACTTCAAATGTCAGCTTTGGCTGGTTGGTTTGCATTGTGGCGTAGAAAGGAATTTCAAGGCCCGACAGGCCGGACTGCTATTTCCCCACTCAGCAGCTTCGGAAGCAGCGTGTCGCGCAGGGTGGCGAGGGTGTGGGATTGGCGAAGGCTGGCGCGGATCTGTTGAAAGATCGGTGCGGCTTGCCGGTCGAAAGCCCGCAGAACTTCGGGAGGCGGAAGAAGAACGCTCGTCGTCTCGAAAGTCCGCGTTGTGATGGTGTCGAAAACAGAGCCGTGGGCGGAGAGGACCATTCGCTCGATGAAATGCCGGGCTTGGCAGTAGAGCGCGAAGGGGGCTTCGACCTTCGTATCCAGGGCATAGCAGGTTTGGTTCATCGCAATCGTCTTGCCAAACATGGTAAGTCGCCCGGTTGTGGCTCCGCGTGCGACAATGACGGTTGCGAACTCCGGGATCATCTTCGTCGCGCTCTTGTCGAGGCCGCGTTGAGTGATGCACCGCTCGGTCGCGATCAGGAAGGCTTCGCCGCATTGAGAAACGTCTTTGGCACTCGCCCAAGGGATATCCCCGTTCCAGTAGTCGGCCACGTCGGTCTTGGGAGTCCCGCCGCTCAGCAACCTAGCCTGCTGCAAGATCGAGCCGACTTCCCACCCCTTCGGAATGTGTCCGAGTTCCGAATCTTGGAAGGAGTCGGGGAAGAGGGCGGCGGTGGCGGGGTCGAGGTTGGGGGACTGGCGGCCGTCGAGTTTGGCGCGAACGGGGTCGAAATCGACGAACCAGCTCTGGAACAGCGCCCGCGCCATCGCCTCCAGCGTCACGTTCATCCGCCGGTTCAACTCGATCTTGTCGTCCAGCGCCCCCAGCACCGCCGCGATCGATTTTTGTGTCGCCAGCGGCGGCAAAAGCACAGGGAGAGCGCGGATTGTCGGCAAATTTAACCGCTCAGCCACTGATCCATCGCGGTAACCATGGATGTGACCGGCCATGATTGGCGAATTCAGCCAGTAGCGAAGGAAGCTGAAATCGAGAATTTCTGGCTTCGGACGAATGAGAACCATTCGTTGGCCCAGGCATACGCGGGTGTTCTCGGGAACCTCAGCGGCGATGCCGAAGTAAGTTCCTTCGCGGCTGTAGAGCAGATCACCACGGCTCGGCGTCACCCGAGCGATCCGTTCGGCATACGTCTCGTCTGAAACATGCGCTGCTTGGTCGGCGCGAAAGACCCCGGTGATGATGTCCTGGGTTCGAACGACGTATAGCCCCGCGTCGGTGAGCTTCGGGGTAGAGTGCGGGCAGTCAAAAACACCTTCGCTGACATCGTCGAGGCGCGACCATGTCCAGCCATCGGGCGGTTCGCCGTAGGTTGCCGGGACATGAAGTGCCTTCAATTCAGGAGAAGATGGCATCATCGACGTCTTCGGGTGTGATTGGTTTGCCGCGTTCGACTGCCACCAGCAGAAGGTCACGAAGGAGGTGAAACGAGTCGCTCATAGCTTGTGAGATCTTTTCCTCAGCGAGCTTCTCTCCGTGGACGACTTTGCTGCGGAGGCCGTAGAGTCGCTTCACTTCTCCAAACTTGCGCTTCCTTGGATCGCCCCGCTCAGCCAGCAAACACGCGGAGTAAAGTGAGATTCGATACACGAGTTCGGAGCTAACTCCAAAAAGCGCTTCGATTCCGCCCCACAGGCGGGCGACTGCCGACCGCGGCTCCTTGGCGAATCTCCAATCGATGGCTGCCTCTAAGGCAAAACGAAACGCTTCATGATCAGAAGCCAAGCGGTTGAATGTGTCGAATCGGTTCCTGATCCATTCGGCATCCGCTTCATTCGGTGCGTCATTCCTGCAACCGGCGTCGACGAAACAAGTGAGATGGTAATCAAGCAAGTTGCCACGAAACGGAGCAAGCGAGTGCTTGGGTTGGAATACGGCTTTGTCGATTCCTTCCGAGGCTGCCTGCTTCTTGAACTGGCCAGAACTTCGTATCTGATGGCCCGCAATCAGATTCCAAGAATAGCCGCAACACGCCACGCCCCAAAGTCGTGTGAAGCCGCGCAGGACCAAGAGACCCGTCGTGAGCCACGCCCGGTTTAGCGTGTCGTAACCGGGAGTGTTGTCGGCATCCTTCGCTGATTCGATTTCGGCGGTGCACGCGTGCGCGAACTGCTCAAGTGCTGCCCATCCTCTAAATCCGACCGCTCCAGCTGCGGCTAAGTCGAAGACACTGAGAGGAGATTCCAACGGGCGAAGACCGAGGCCAGGAGCCAAGACCGACGAGGATTCAAACCGTGGTAGTCCTGCGAGCAGGATATACCAGTTGCCGTCTTCGGCTCGCGATTCATTTTCCATACCGCAGCCCCTTCAGATTTGCTTTGATCGCCTGCTCCAGTTTTGCGGACTCGGCGAACTGGGCGTTCAGCTCCGCGACGAGGCGCGGCATTTTTTCCTCGAAGGGTTCGCCGTCGTCCTCGGCTTCTTCGGCACCGACGTAGCGGCCCGGAGTGAGGACAAAGCTGTGTTTCCCGATCTCCTCGGTGGTGGCGGACTTGCAGAATCCGGGCACGTCTTCGTAGGCGGGTCCAGCGTCACGCTGGTCGCCGCGCCACGCGTGGTAGGTCGCGGCGATCTTGGCGATGTCCTCGCCGGTGAGTTCGCGGTTCACGCGGCTGACCATGCTGCCCATCTTGCGGGCGTCGATGAAGAGGGTTTCGCCGCGGCGGTCGCGGGTGCGAGCCGCACTGGCATTTTCCCGCCGTCCTTGTTGCGGGCGAGGAACCAGAGGCAGACGGGGATCTGGGTGGAGTAGAAGAGCTGGCCGGGCAGGGCGACCATGCAGTCGACGAGGTCGGCCTCGACGATGGCCTTGCGGATCTCGCCCTCGCCGGACTGGTTCGAGCTCATGCTGCCATTGGCGAGGACGAAGCCGGCCATGCCCTGCGGGGCGAGGTGGTGGATGAAGTGCTGGACCCAGGCGAAGTTGGCGTTGCCCTTGGGCGGGACGCCGAACTGCCAGCGCACGTCGTCGTCCTTGCGGTGCCAGTCGCTGTCGTTGAAGGGCGGGTTGGCCAGCACGTAGTCGGCGCGGAGGTCGGGGTGCTGGATGTTCCGGAAGGTGTCGGCGTGTTCCTTGCCGAAGTCGGCCTCGATGCCGCGCAGGGCGAGATTCATGATGGCCAGGCGGCGGGTGGTCGGGTTGCTCTCCTGGCCGTAAATGCTGATGTCCCCGAGCTTGCCGCCGTGGGATTCGACGAACTTTTCCGACTGGACGAACATGCCGCCGGAGCCGCAGGCGGGGTCGTAGATGCGGCCCTTGTAGGGGGCGAGCATTTCCACCAGCAGGCGGACGACGCAGGAGGGCGTGTAGAACTGCCCGCCGTTCTTGCCCTCGGCGCTGGCGAACTGGGTGAGGAAGTATTCGAAGACGCGGCCGAGGAGGTCCTTCGACTGGCCGGCCTCCTCCTTCAGCTCGATGGAGCCGATCAGGTCGATCAGCTCGCCGAGGCGGTGCTTATCGAGGTCGGCGCGGCCGTAGTTCTTGTTGAGTGCGCCCTTGAGCCGCGGGTTGTCGCGCTCGATGGCGTCCATTGCGTCGTCCACGTCCTTACCGATGGTGGGCAGCTTGGCGCGGCCCTGGAGGTGGGACCAGCGGGCCTCCTGCGGCACCCAGAAGATGTTTTCGGCGCGGTATTCGTCCGGATCCTCCGGATCGGCCCCGGCGTATTCCCCTTCCCCAGCGAGGAGTCTGGCGTGGTGGGCCTCGAAGGCGTCGGAGATGTATTTGAGGAAGATGAGGCCGAGGACGACGTGCTTGTATTCCGCCGCGTCCATGTTGTTGCGGAGCTTGTCGGCAGCGAGCCAGAGCTTGGCCTCGAAGCCGAGGTGGGCGGTGGTGTCTTTCTTGGCGGATTTCGCGGCGCGTTTGCGGGCTGGCACGAGTGGAGGTTAGGGAAATCGTCGCAGGGATGACAAGATGAAGTCCGACATCGCTTCGGCGTCGGGTTCGGGGACGATCATGGCTCCCCCCTCCCTTGACCCGGCGGTCGCGGGGGGCGGCCGCCGGGGGCGGGATCAGAGGCCTAGCTTGGCCTGGAGGCCGGGCTTTTTCCGCAGGGCGCCGCGGGCGATGCCTTTGGGTTCCTTCATGTAGGTTTTCAGCGCCTTGTAGGCGGCGTCACGGGTGGCGGTGTCGGCGCGGAGGTCCTTCCGGATTTCTGAGGCGTGATCATTGGCTGTCTCCTTCCTCTTCTTCCGGTTCCGCCTTCAGAAACACGACGTATTCGCTCATCACGTCGAGGGCGAGGGTCTGGCCGGAGCGCATGACCTCAATGTGCCCGTTGGTGAGCGTGACGACATCCCCGCCCCAGCGGTGGCCGAAGGGGGTTTGCGCGCCGTTGGTGGCGTCGAAAGCATCGTCCACGGTTTCGAGTGCGCCAGCCGATCCGGCCGACGAGAGAGCGGACGCCGGCAAGTGCCGGATCAATTTGGCCATCCACGGTTTGAGACCGGCCTTGCGGACAAGCTGGAAGCGGTCGAGCGCGTCGGCCATCTGCCGGAGTTCCGGGCTGACCCATGAGATCACGTCGAGGATGAGCTGGTGCTGGGCGTCGAGGTTCTTCCAATGGACGATCCGCTCGTGGTGGAAGACGTGGTTGCGAAGCACCCGGATGGTCTCCAGATCCGCTTTGCGATCCTTGCGCTTGTGGAGGCTCTTGGGGAGATGGGGAAACACCGGCTTGAAGGCCTTGGGAAGGAACGGGGTGTGCTTCTCGTAATGATCCTCGAACAGGCTGGTCCAGAAGCCGAACTGGAGCTCTGCGACGACCCTCGCAGCAGTCACGGGCTTACCGGCTTTCGTGATCTTGGCTTTGGCCTTGGAGACCTCCTTGCCAGCCCAATGCGTGAGAGGGAATCCGGGGGCGTCATACCAATCATCCCTGCCCATCAGAGACGAGGCGTGACGATGAATGGCATTTCGAAGGGCGATTTCGCAAATCTGGAGCGGAGAATAGAGGCTTTCGCACAGCGCCATATTGAGCAGATACCGGGCGAGGGTGGCGCACGGATCGGGCACCGCCCCGCTTTGACTGACCGCGTAGGCTCCCAGCCTTTCCGTGGAAAGCCCCTGCTCGATTTGCGCGAAAAACACCGGACTCATCGGATCAATGAATACCTCGGCAGCGTGAATGATTACAGGATTGCAGCGTTGACATATCAATCACTGTGGGCCAGTTTCCCCACGTTGACCCCGGAACTCCCTCTCCCGTCCTTGCGGCGGTGACTGGAGCCGGGGTTTCTTTTTGTCTGCATTCAGAGACCATAGCCTAGCCCTTGGAGGTTCTTTCGGATCGCGGATTCAAGTTTTGCGGACTCCTTAAACGGGTCGTTCAGCTCCGCGACAAGGCGCGGCATCTTTTCTTCGAAGGGTTCGTTGTCCTTCGCTACGCTCACGACCTGCGGTGAGGCTTCGCTTTGCTGAAACGCGCAAGCGCGTTGGGCAGTCTGCGGGGCGAGGTGGTGGATGAAGTGCTGGACCCAGGCGAAGTTGGCGATGTTTTCCCCGGCTGTGCCCGCGATCCATAAAGCCGCTTCGTCGACTCCTGCCGCGCTCAGGCGAGGGGCGGTCTTTGACAGTTTGTAACTGCCTGGTTTCAAAAACGGCGGTTGAAAACCGCCGCTCCATAAGGTGCCGTCGTGCCAAGCCTGCGTCGCGTGGAGAACGGTGGAGTCGTTCTTCGCGGCTTTCGCGGCGCGTTTGCAGGCTGGCACGGGTTCGAAGTTAGAGACATCCCCGGAGGGATGACAAGATGAAGTCCGACATCGCTTCGGCGCCGGTTCGGGGAAGACCATGGCTCCCCCCCATCCCTTGGCCCGGCGGTCGCGGGGGGCGGCCGCCGGGGACGGGATCAGAGGCCTAGCTTGGCCTGGAGGCCGGGTTTTTTCCGCAGGGCACCGCGGGCGATGCCTTTGAGTTCCTTCATGTAGGTTTTCAGGGCCTTGTAGGCGGCGTTGCGGATGGCGGTGTCGTCGATGGCCTCGCCCTGGGCCTGATCCTGCTCGCCGCTTTCGGCGGTGAGGTCGTCCAGGTCCTGCTGGAGTGTGGCGAGGCGGGTGGCGGGGTAGCCGCGTTTGCTCATCTTGGTGGCCTGCGGGTCCTTCCGGGCGGCGGCGTAAGAGGCCTCGGCGACGGTGATGAAGCGCTCGGTGTCGTCGGGGACCTCGCCTTTGAGGCCGAGGGTGATCCGGTCGGCCTCGTCGGGAAACGCGGCGCGGGCGATCTCGCGGAAGGCGGCATAGTCCTCGCGCGCCTTCTGGATGGCGGCAAGGAGGGCTTCGCCGGTGAGCTTCTGCTTGCCCATGCCGGCGGCGCGGCCTTGGTAAGCGCTGTCGGCTGCATCGGCGAGGGCGAGGCCTTCGTCGAACTCCGCCTGGTCGTATCCATGGGCTTCGAGAATGGGGCGGATTTCCTCGTCCTCGGTGGCGACCTTGAGGAACTTTTTGGCGTCGGCGATGTAGGCCTCGATCATCTTGTCCTGCGCGCTGCGGGAGCGTTTGGGTTTCGAGGCGTCGGTGTTGGTGTTGGTTTCTTCAGGCATGGTGGTGGTTGGGTGGAGATGGGAGATCGTGGATTGTGGATTGTGGATTGTGGATTGTAGATCGTGGATGGAAGATGGAAGATGGAAGATGGAAGATGGAAGATGGAAGATGGGAGATCGGGATGTCAGCCAGAGAGGTGGCGCGGCGTGGCAGTGGCTCCGGCGGGCTTTCCGAGGGCTCCGGCGGGCTTTCCGAGGACTCGGGCGGGCTTTCCAAGCACTCCGGCGGGCTTTCTGAGGGCTCCGGGAGGCTTTCCGAGGGCTCCGGCGGGCTTTCCGAGGGGTCCGGCGGACTTTCTGAGGGCTCCGGCGGGCTTTCTGAGGGCTCCGGCGGGCTTTCTGAGGGCTCCGGCGGGCTTTCCGAGGGCTCCGGCGGGCTTTCCAGGCACTCCGGCGGGCTTTCCAGGCACTCCGGCGGGCTTTCCAGGCACTCTGGCGAGGAAATCAGGCGCTGAGGAACGACGAGGTCGATCGTCGCGAGGGGCGCGAGGGCGGGCAGACCCGCAAGGGATGGGGAGATAGGAATCCACGGGAACCGCACGGAAGACTCAACTCCCTAACTAGAAAAACCGTTTGGAAGGCGGAAAGCAAAAAATGCGTAATGGGGCGGGCTTGAATGGATCGGAGGGACTGCCGAACGAAAGGCGCTTCGATCATTTCCCAGGGCCGCCGTTCGGGCTGGGAAACGCAGACTCCGAGGTCGGTCCGGCTGGCGCGGATCACTCCAGGTCCTGAGAGACGGCAGCCGTCGGCAGCCGCACCTTTCGCTCCGCGGAGATACCGCAGCAGGCCCGTTCGTCAAAGAAACGGCAGCCGCAGGCAGCGGCTCCGTTCGTTCCGCGCCCCCATTGACGCCCCGCGGTGGTCCCGCTAGCTTCGCCCCCACCCCGCAGACGCCGGGGCTGTTTTTCCCGTGACGCTCTCGCCTCGCTCGGTCCGCATCCTCAACCTGACCGCCCTCGTTTTCGGGATCGCGACCTGCGGGCTGCTCGTCCACGAAATCGGATGGGACATCAGCCGCCACAGCCGCGAGCGCGACTCGCTCCTGACGGCCATCCTCGCCTTCGGCATCCTCGCCACGGAAACGCTGCGACTCATCGGGGTCCGCACCGAGCGCCGCAAATGGCGCAGCCGCGTCACCTTCCTCGCCATTCCCTTCATCGCGCTGCTGGAGATTTTTTTCAGCGAGTGGCTGCGCGATGTCGGCGCCAGCGGCTCGGCGGTCCGCAGTCTCGGGCTGTTCCTGCTGGCCATCAGCCAGCTCACGCTGGTCGGCGACACGCTGCTGCGCTTCGTGCGGCTCACCAGCGAGGGGCGGTTCCGCAAGATCCCGCCCGCGCTGCTGGTGGTCGGCACCTTCCTGCTGGCCATCCTGATCGGCGCCGGGCTGCTGATGACGCCGAACGCCACGACCCGCGGCATCGGCTGGATCGATGCCCTTTTCACCAGCACCTCGGCGGTGTGCGTGACCGGCCTGGCCACGCTCGACACCTCGGCGGATTTCACCTTCACGGGCCAGGCGATCATTCTCGCCCTGATCCAGATCGGCGGCCTCGGCGTGATGACCCTCGCCTATTTCCTGACCGTCATGAGCGGCCAGGGCATTGGCCTGCGCGACCGCGCCCTGCTCGGGGAGATTCTATCGGAATCGAACATCCACCAGGTCGGCCGGGTGGTCTCGCGCATCGTCGGCATCACCGTGATTTCCGAGGGCATCGGGACCCTGCTGCTCTATCTTTGTTGGAGAAATGAAAGCTCGCTCGACAGCCCGTTCTGGCAGGCGCTGTTCCACGCCATTTCCGCCTTCTGCAACGCCGGCTTCTCCACCCTTTCCGCCGGCATGATGAATCCCGTGGCGATCGATGACCACGCCGCCCAGTCGGTGATCATGGCGCTGATCATCATCGGCGGGCTCGGCTTCGTGGTGGCCGGGCAGATCCACCACGTGGTGATCGCCCCGTTGCGGAAAAACCAGCTCATTCCCTGGCGGCGGACCCGCCACCAGCGCCATCGGGTGCCGGTGCACGTGCGGCTGGTGCTGATCACCACCACCGCCCTGCTGGTCGGCGGTGCGGTGGGATTCTGGGTGCTCGACGTGACCCTGAAAGAGCCCGCCGGCCGGGTCTGGACCGCGGTTTTCAACAGTGTGACCGCCCGCACCGCCGGCTTCAACGTCTCCGACATGGGCGCGCTGCCCGCCTCGGCCGTGGTGCTGATGTGCTTCCTGATGGTCATCGGCGGCAGCCCGGGCGGCACCGCCGGCGGCGTCCGCACGACCACCTTTGCGCTCTCGCTGCTGGAGCTGCAGCGTCTCGTCCGGGGCCGGTCCGACGTCCACTTCGGCGGTCGCCGGATGCCCCGCGCGGTGATGGAGCGCTGCCACGTCACGATCTTCCTGTCGCTGCTGTGGATCCTCGTTTCCACCCTCTTCGTGGCCGCCGCCCAGCCGCGCATGCATTTCGATGACGTCCTCTTCGAATGCGTCAGCGCGTTCGCCACCGTGGGCCTCAGCCGCGGCATCACGGCCGAGCTCGGGACCTTTTCCCAGATCGTCATCATGCTCTCCATGCTGATCGGCCGGATCGGCATCTTGACCTTCGCCTTCACCCTCGCCGGCTCGCCGCGGCCGCACCACTATCGCTACCCGGAAGCGCGCCTGCCCCTCAACTGACCACGCCATGAGAATCGCCATCATCGGACTCGGAACCTTCGGCCGCAGCCTCGTGCGGGAACTCACCCGCATGGACCACGAGATCCTCGCCATGGACCTGCGCGAGGAAATGGTCGAGAAGGTCAAGGACGACGCCACCTTCGCCGTGGTCGCCGATGCCTCGATGAAGGAAGTCGTCGACGAACTCTCGCTGCAGTCGATGGACCTGATCGTGGTCGCCATCGGCAAGGGCTTCGAAAACAGCATGATGGTCACCGCCCGCATGAAGCAGGTGAAGGGACCGAAGCTCTTCGTGCGCTCGATTTCCGACCTCCACTACGACCTGCTGGAAATGACCGGTGTGGACGAGGTGATCCGTGTCGAATCCCTCGCCGCCAGCAATTTCGCCCACCGCCTGGACCACCTCGAATTCATCCGCCACATCCTCATCGATGACGTCCACGCCGTGGCCGAAATCCGGGTGCCGGAGGAATTCGTGGGCCGCACCCTGCGCGAGGTGGCCCTGCGGGCGAAGCACAAGCTCAACCTGATCACCGTGCTCTCCCGCGGATCGAACCCCGACAAGGAAGGCCGCCGGGCGCTGGAATCGATCCCCACGCCCGACCACGAATTCAAGCGCGGCGACGTGCTGGTGCTCTACGGCCACGAGCGCGATCTGAGCGAATTTTCCGCCACCTATGCCCCGCAGGAGGCCTGACAAAAGCCCTTCACTCCTGCCGTAAGCAGGTGTAGGCCAACCCGTCCGCTTGAAGCTCCTCTTCTACAACGACCGACCTGTTTTCGGCGGTCATGAGGCGATGACGCTTCATGGCCTGGAGGCATTGTTGGAAAACCCGGCCTGCCGCCTTCATTTCATCGCCTCGGAGGAAAACTCCATCCTCCTCAAGCGCCTCGCCGCCCTCGCCGCGGACCACCCGCAGCTCACCTTTGAGGAGACCGATGAGCAACCGTCGCGCTTCGAGGCGCTGCGCCACATCTTCTGCCGCGGCCGCATCGCCGACCTCGCCGCCACCATCCAGCGCTTCGGCCCGGACGCAGTGATTTCCGTGCAGGGCGGGCTGGAGCTTTCCTCGCTGGGCATCCAGGCCGCCCGCCAGGCCCGGGTGAAGGCGATCAGCTACCTGGCCATGCCGCACACCTATCAGACGATGGGTGCGCGCCTCGCCGGGCTGCTCGACAGCCTCACGCCCACCCTGCTCACCGTCCCGGACGCCTTCATCACGCTGTCCGACGAAATGGCAGAGCTGCTCCGCCAGCGCGGTGCCAAGGGGCCGGTCGAGGTGCTCTACCCGGGCATCGACACCGCGCTCTACTCGCCCGGCGACCGCGCCGGAGCCCGCCGCCATCTCTCCTTGCCCGAAGAGGCCCCGGTGTTCGCCTGCGTCGGGCGGATCGATTTTTCCCAGAAACAGCAGGACCGCCTGCTGCGCGCGGTGGCCCGGCCGAACCTCGAAGACTGCCACCTCGTGTTCGGGGGAGACGGGCCGGACTCGTCGGAGCTCGACGAGCAGATCGAGGCCCACCAGCTCCGCGGCCGGGTCCGGCGCCTGCCGTGGATCGATACCGTCGCGCTCTACCGCGCGGCCGATGCGGTCGTCATTCCCTCCCGCTACGAGGGCGTGCCGCTGGTCATGCTGGAGGCGCTCGCCTGCGGCACCCCGGTCCTGGGCACCGACCGCGATGGCATGCGCGATGTCCTGCCGGAAAACTACCGCATCGACACCAGCTCCAGCCTCGCCCTCTCGCGGGAGCTGCGGAAATTCCTCGACGAAGGGACCCCCGCTCCCGATCCCGCCCTTTGCCAGGGCATCCGCAGCCGGCTCAGCCTCGACTCGTTCCGCGACCGCTTCCGCGAAATCATCACCCATCTGGTCGGGTGAATGCCGCCCGTCTGGCCGCGCTGGTCCTCGTTTTCCAGCTCGCCTCCGCCGCCCCGCCCGCCTTCTGGGTCTGGAACCGGCCCGATCCGCTGCCCGAACCGGCGCTGGCGGAGCTGCGCGAAAACGGATCGCCGCTGCTGTATTGGCAGGCCGCCGAGGTCACCCTTGCGCACGGTTGGCAGGATCGCCTGCCGGCGGAAATGCCTGCCCCGGCGGTGGTTCCGGTGTTCCGCTTCGAGGCGGACCCGGCGATGCTGTTCCGGCCCGAGGGAATCGCCGGCCTGCCGTCGAAAATCGCCGATCCCCGGCCGGGCTGGATTCAGATCGACTACGACTGTCCCGTTTCCCGGCTGCCCGACTACGCCGCCGCGTTGCGTCGCCTCAAGCCAGCTCTCGGGTCCACCCGGCTCTCGATCACCGCCCTCGCCAGCTGGATCGGCTCACCCGGATTCGAGGAGCTGGCGGGCACGGTCGATGAGATCGTGCCGATGTTCTACGACCTCCTGCCCGACCGCGCCGAGGACGTGCGGGCCGGCCACCTCGTTCCGATGTCCGGCCGCGACACCTTGGTGTGGATCCGCCGCTGGAAAACCTGCCCCACCCGGTGGCGGGCGGGACTGCCGAACTTCCAGCGGCTCACGCTGTTCGAGGCCGACGGGAGCCTCGTCGGGCATCTGCCGCCCTTTGATCCCGCCTCGCTCGACGGCCACGCCGGGCTCCGGCTTTCCGCCCCTCCCGCCGGCGGCACGGCCATCTATCAAGTGACCGCGGATTCGATGCCCGCCCACCGCCCGGTTCACCGGAACCAGCTGCTGGTCTGGCGTCGTCCCGACGAAGCGACGATGCGCCAGGCCATCCAGGCCGCCACCGAGGCCGGCGCGGCCGGCGTGCTCTGGTTCGCCCATCCGGCCTCCGCTCCGGCGCCGTGGCACTCGGTTTCCCACCTGATTCATCTCACGGAAAATCCACGGCCCCGCCTCCAGTTGAAGGTGACGGATCAGGGAGCGATCGAACTTTTCAATGCCGGACCCGGCGATCTGCCCTGCCGGCCCGGTGCGAAGCCGTGGACGCTGACCCTCCAAGGCGAGCCGGGTGATTTCGTGAAACCCACGCCCGGCCACTTCGCCGACATCGCGGGGTCAGACGGATCGCTTCATCGACCTCGCTTTTCCACGACGATTTCGCTTCGATTTCATCAACTCCCCGCCGGTCACTCACTCGTCACGGGAACCCATTTTTCAGAAGCCAGCGCCGAGCCGGACTGGCAGATCGATCCCCGCCCATGAACCGTCCGAATCGCCGCTGGCTCCTCCTCACGCCGCTCCTTCTCGCGTGCGGGCCGTTCTTTTACCAGGCACCGCCGCCGCTCGATACCTACCCGGACCGGACCCCGGGAAAGCGCTGGGACGAGCTCGCCGACGAGGCCCTGCCACCGAATGACGACCAGTCGGAGATCCTCCGCGCCGAGGCGTTGGAGCTGTTTCGCGGCATGGAGGGAAAGAACCCGCTCGAGGCCATCGACGCACTCGCCGCGCGCAACCGCAACGCCCCGCGCCTCGACATCCACCTGGCCAACGTCCTGCTCGAAGCGCGGGAACTCGCCGACCACCCTGACGCGGCGACCGTCGCCTACCTCGTTTCGCGATTGGAAAACCCGGACTCCGATCGTCCGCCGGCCCGTCCGGTTCGGAACTGGGGCGACACCGAGGAGGAATATGCCGTCCAGATCAGGAACTGGGAAAAACAGATCACCGAGCGCATCCGCGAGTCCGGCAAGGCGATGGGTGCCGCTCCGCCCAAGCTGGCTCCCTACCTGCGGATCCGTCACGCCGTGCTGCTGAGCCGGCTCGACCGCTTCGAGCCGGCGCGGGCGCTCTACCAGAGCATCCTCGACGAGTCGCCCGATCATCCGCGGGCCGAGGTCGCGCGCTTCATGCTCGGGAGACTCGGGCTCGATGAGTCCAAGCCGCTCACCACGGAAGATCCGCGCCGGCTCGAAGCACTCGATGCCGCCCGCGAGCAGCTCACCGGCTACCTCGCCGACTACCCGGCCGGCCGTTTCCGCGGCGATGCCCTGGGGTGGCTGGGCGCGGTCGCCCTGGCCGAACAGCAGCCCGGCGAGGCCATCAACCAGCAACTCCGCCGGCTCGACGAACAATCCGGCCGCGAGGCCCTGCGCGCCGTGCTCCGCGAGTGCGACCAGATCTTTGCCTCGCTCATCGACGAGGCGTCGGAAAGCAACTACCTGAGCGACTCGGAGTCCTACCTCGACGAGCCCGACTACCGGCTGGTCGCCAAGCATCCCCTGGTCACCCGCCTTTTCCTCTACCACTGCCTCGACCCCGCCTATCAAGTACGGCTTCCGCGGTACTTCGACAACACCAGCGGCGACCGCGGCACGCTCCAGTTCCTGAAACAACGCATCGTGCGCCCGTCCGGCTTTACCCAGGCCGCGCTCAGCCACCTCGCCACCGCGGTGGCCTCCACGCCCACCGCCACCCAGGACCCGACCTCGCTGCTGATCCTCGGCTGGTCGGCGCTGCGCGATGACCAACCGCAGCAGGCGCTGGTCCTGATCGACCGCGGGCTGGCCGCTGAAACCACCGACGAGCTGCTTCACGCCCGCGCGATCGCGCTGGACGATCTCGACCGCCCGTCCGACGCCGCCGAGGCTTTTGCCGTGCTGGCGGAAAAGTTTCCCGACAGCCCGCTGACCGCGCCGTCGCGCTTCGACCACGCCATCGCCCTCCAACGCGCCCACCGCGGCGGCGAGGCCCTGCTTCTGCTGGATGAAATGGACACCTCGGAGGAGCGACCCACGCTGCGGCCCTCCACCGAATGCCTGCAGTGGATCGACACCATCGCCCAGTTCGCACCGATCGACGAACTGGCCGCGCCCCTGCCCGGGCTGCCGCCTGACTCGGAGGAGGCCGTCATGCTTCGCCGGATCGTCCGGCTGCGGGCCCTCGCCGCCGGTGATTTCGGCCGCGCCCATGATTTCCTCGATCCGCCGCTGGCCGCCAGCGAGCCGGTCGACCGGTGGTCGGAACGCTGGATTGCCGACGACTTCATTCCCCTGGACGAAGCCCGTTGGGAAAAGGAGGTCGCTCCGCTGGCGGAGCTTGATGCCGCGGCGTCATCGCCCGCCGACCACCTCGCGCTGGCCCGCCTTTGGACATCGCTGCGCGGACGGCTGACCCTGCCGCTTTACGGCATGTTCGACTACAGCGGCAGCGAGGAGCCGAAACTCGACCAACTGCGCCGGCGCAACGCCCGCGTGCTCGGCATTCCCGACAGCGTCGCCACCGCCCAACTCGATTCCCGCGACGAGCTGTTCCATGCCCTGCGGCACTACCGTCTCGCGGCCCAATCGGACGATCCCGACATCGCCGCGCCGGCGCTGGAAGGTGCCAACGAGGCCGTTCGCTCGCTGGCCGAGTTCTCCCGCTACCGCTGCTCGCGGGCGGTGGAAACCCAGGCCGGCGAGCTGTCGGCGGAACTCGTCGGCCAGCTCCGCAGCCGTTTCCCGAAGCGTTCCGAGGCCCGCCGGGCGATCGCCTTCATCTTTACTCCCCCGCAGGCGATTCCCGACTGGATGCCGGGCGATTACAACCCCGCCAACGCCTCCGCCGCCTTGCTTTCCACCCTGTCCCCCGAGGCCGATGCCGACCACGGGATCGACGACGGAGCCCGGCTGACCCGCGACCTCGACCAACTGGTCTCCCGCGAGCATCCGCTCGAGGAGGTGCGCTTGAAGCTCGACCAACTGGCGAAGGATTTCACCACGGCGCGGCCGACGCTTTTCCCGGAGGATATCAACGGGATCGGCGACCTCATCCGCGACCTGACCGCCGCCGCCGGGGTGGCGGGACTCGATTCCGCCTCGTTCCAGAAGTACGCCATGTCCCGTAGCTCTGAAACCGACCCCGCCGAACCCATCCCGGTGCTGGCGTCGTTCGTCGAGTTCAACCGCCTCGCCCGCGATCCCGAGACCCGGACGCAGGCCTGGCGTGATTATCTGGAGTCGTTTCCGGACAGTCCGAAGACCGCCGCCGTCGAGCTGCGCCTGCTGCGGGCCGACGTCCGGGCCTATGCGCCGGTCCCGATGATCCGCGCCTTCCATTTCCCGGAGGCTCCGATCGCCGGCGGCTACAAGCATGCCGTGATGAAACCCGCGGACGACGCCAAGGACCCGCGGGCCTTGGTGGCAGCGCTCGCCGCCTATCTCCGGAAGTATCCGGAAACGCCCTACCGCACCGATCTCGACCTGCTCGAAGCCGCGGTGCAGGGCCGCAACGGTCATCTCGAAGCCGCCCTGCCCGTGCTTGCCCGGATCATCCGGGATCCGGACCACGCCGAGCTGCGGGTCGATGCCGGCCTCTACTTCGCGTGCTTCGTGCAGGACCTGCTGGATCCCGCGAAACGCCGGCCGGTCATCGAGGCGGTCGCAGGACAGCCCGAAGTGCTATCCGTCGTCGATGAACTCGCCCGCGGCGACACCTTCCTGTTCCGCTTGCTTCCGCTGCTTCCCGCCCTGACCGACTCCTGATGCCCATCGCCGAACCTCACAAGGAACTCCGTTTCACCCGCGCCGGCCAGGCCACCGGGCTGTGGATCCTCGCCGCCATGGCCGCCGCGGCCGCCGTGATTCTGTTCTCGATCACCATCCAGCGCGAAGCCCCGCATCCCGCGTGGGCGCTGCTACCTCTGGGACTGGCCGGCGGGCTGGTTTTTCTCGCGCTGCACTGCACCCGCCACGCCTACCTCATCCTGTCGCCCATCGGCGTGGAGATTTTCCCGCTGATCCGTCCCGCCGCCGGCATGCAGGTCATCGGCTGGAGCGAGATCGCCGCCATCGACATCGACGACCGCCGCATCACGCTTCACTTCAACCGCGACCGCACCGCGGGCATCCACCTCACCCTCTCCCCCATCCCCAAGGCCCGCCGCCCCCTTCTCATCCGCGCCCTCGAAGGCCGGGCCGGATAGGGACGACGGCCCCCGGTCGTCCGCGGAGAGCGGGCTTGCTTTTCCGGAAAACCCGGCCATCTTCCCGCCGTCGCCCGCTTCCCGGGCCACTCCGGATCCGGCCGGTTTTTCCCGGAAAACCCCGCTGCCGATGCCTTTTTGTTGCCGGCAGCGGAACCATCGGCCCTTCCGGCCGTCGCGAGCATCCTGATTCCATGCTTGCCGCCGCGGGGGTCCACGCCTTCCTATCCTTATCGAAAACATGTCTCGCATCCCACTCCGCGACCGCCTCCTTGAAATCCTGCGGTCGCCCGGCGCACGCCCGATGAACAAATCGGAATTCGTCCGCGCCCTTGACCTCCCCGCCAGCGCCCGCCCGATGCTCCGCAAGGAGCTGGCCGCGCTCGAGCAGCAGGGGAAAATCACCGCCACCAAGAAGGGCCGCTACGAAATCTCCAGTAGCAAGCCCGACCAGCTCCGCGGCTCGATCAAGTTCATGCCCAAGGGCAATGCCTGGTTCTTTCCCGACGCCGGGGATCCCGACAACCTCGCCACCGACCACGACCTCGAGGAGCTGTCCCGCATCCACGTCCCGCGCCACGCCACCGGCACCGCCCTCGATGGCGACCGCGTGCTGGTCTCCGTCTCCCGCCCGAAGCAGAACGCCCGCGATTTCCGCCGCGGTCGCCGCAACGACTCCGACGCCGAGCCCGAGGCCCACGCCAAGGTCGAGAAGGTCCTCAACCGCCGCTCCGGCAAGCTGGTCGGCATCTACCGGCAGAAAAACCGGATGGCCTGGATCGAGTCGGACGATGCCGCCATTTCCGGCAATATCGAGCTGATCGGCGACACCACCGCGCGGCCCGGCCAGATGGTCGTGGCCCGCGTCGAACAATGGCAGCACCAGACGCCCCACGCCCGCATCATCGAGGTCCTCGGCTGGCCCGACGAGGCTGGCGTGGATATCCTGGCCATCATCCACAAGAACGGCATCCGCACCTCGTTTCCGGATGAGGTCCTCGAAGAAGCCCGGAATTTCGGCGACAGCGTGGACGCCGCGGAAATCAAGAACCGCGAGGATTGGCGCGACCGCCTGGTAATCACGATCGACCCCGCCGACGCCAAAGACCACGACGACGCCATCTGGGTTTCCAAGACCGACAACGGCTGGCAGCTCGCCGTCCACATCGCGGACGTCTCCCACTACGTCAAACCTCGTACTCCGCTCGACAAGGAGGCCATCGAGCGCGGCAACTCGACCTATCTCGTCGACCGCGTGATCCCAATGCTCCCCGTCGAGCTCTCCAACGGCCTCTGCTCGCTCAAGCCTGACGTCGACCGCTTCACCAAGTGCGCGGTGATGGACGTCAACCGCCAGGGCAAGGTGATCAAGTCGCGCTTCTGCAACGCCGTCATCCACTCGCAGGCCAAGCTTTCCTACGAACAGGCGCAGGAAATCCTCGACGGCGGCAAGGCTCCGAAGGGTTCGATCAAGGGCCTCGCGGAGATGGTCAAGGAAGCCTGGGCGATGGCCTCGAAGATGCGCCAGCGGCGCTTCGCGGTCGGCGCGCTCGATCTCGAAATGCCCGAGATCCGCGTGCGGCTCGATGATGAAGGCAACGCGACCAAGATCGAGAACGTCGTCCACACCGAGAGCCACCAGCTCATCGAAGAGTGCATGCTCGCAGCGAACGAGTCGGTCGCGCGCATCCTCAAGATCCGCAACAAGCCGACCATCTACCGCATCCACGAGGACCCGGACACCGGACGCCTCTTGGAATACGGGGAAACGGCGAAGGCCTTTGGCTACAACTTCGGCGACCTCACCAACAAGGACCACATCCAGAAGCTCCTCGATGCCGCCAAGGGCAACCCCGACGAGCACGCGATCAAGATCGGCCTGCTCAAGTCGCTCAAGCGCGCCGCCTACTCGCCCGACCCGCTCGGCCACTACGGGCTGTCGAAGGCGGACTACTGCCACTTCACCTCGCCGATCCGCCGCTACGCCGACTTGGTCGTCCACCGCTCGCTCCAGCCCTTCCTCGACAACCCGCCGAAGCAGCCGGACAAGACGCCGCGGCAAACCGAGCTGCACGAGATCGCCCGCCACATCTCCGACACCGAGCGCGCTTCGGCCGATGCCGAAAATGAGTCGAAGAACATCAAGCTGCTCGAATACCTCGACCACACCACGCAGCTCGACGAGCCGGTCATTTTCGACGGCCTCATCACCGAGGTCCGTCCGATGGGACTGATGGTCGAGGCCACCGACATCTCGACCCGGGGCGTGGTCAAGCGCGAGGACCTCGGCCAGGGCTGGCGGGTCGATGCCCGCTACGATCGCGCCGAGCACCGCGACGGCCGCCGCCTGCTGATGGGCCAGCGGATCAAGCTCCAGGTCGCGCGCATCGACCACGAACGGAAGTTCGTCGATTTCCGCCTCGTCGATGACGGAAACGCCGGCAGCCCTCCGCTTTCCCAGCAGGACGGGAAGAAGCCGCGCCGCTCCTCCTCGAAGAAGCCCGCCCGCTCGAGGTCCAACTCCGTCCGCGAGCCCGCCATCGCGGGGAAAGCGGGAAAGCCGGGCAAGGCGAAGAACTCCGGCAAGTCCCGTAGTTCGAAGCGCCCCAAGAAAATCGCCCACAAGCGCCGGCGGAAGTAACAACTGCGGCCCCAAAAAGCTGTCTCCCCTCTGATCTCGATGACTCGTCTTTTCCTCGGCGCTGCCGCTTGTTGTTTCCTCCACCCCCTCGCGCTTGCCCACCCGGACCACGACACGGCGCCCGGGCAGGAAATCGACCGGGCGGTGCGGACGGGAAACGGAGAGTGGCTTTTCGAGGCGGTCCCGCACTGGGGTGAGTTCCCTGACGATCGAGACATCGGGCCCACCCATGGAGGGGTGGTCGTGGATCCCCAAACCGGCGAGATTTTCGCCTCCACCGATGCCGCCCACGCCATTCTGGTCTGGAAGCCCGACGGCACCTTCGTGAGATCCATCGCGCCGGAGTGCCAGGGTTTCCATGCCATGGACATCCGGGTGGAGCAGGGAAAAACCGTCATCTACGGGGCCCAGCTCGCGGGTCCGAAGCCCTTGAGGGTTTGCAAGCTCGACACCTCCGGCCGGTTGCTTCTCGAAGTCTCCGAGGCGACCGCCGGCCAGGTGAAAGGTGGATGGGACGGTCTCACCGGAGTCGCCGTGGCGCCCGACGGGTCGATTTTCTGCTCCATGGGCTATGGCGCCCAGTTCATCCACAAGTTCGACGCCGAGGGGAAATGGCTGAGTTCCTTTGGTGGCCGCGGCAGCGGAGATCAGGTGCTGACGGAAACCAGCCACGGACTGAAGATCGACCTGCGCTACGGCGAACCCCGGCTGCTCATCTGCGATCGGGAGAATCGCCGGCTGATCCATACGGACCTCGAAGGACGGTGGATCGGCGAATACGCTTCCCACCTTCGTCGGCCCTGTTCCGTATCCATTTCCGGCGACTTCTGCGCGGTCGCCGAGCTCGAAGCCAGGGTGACCATCCTCGACAAGGACGGCACCCCGGTCGCCTTCCTCGGCGACAATCCGGACCGCGGGCAGTGGGCGAATTTTCCCGTCCCGAAGGAAGACCTGCGCCTGGGCATCTTCACCGCTCCGCACGGGATCAGCTTCGATCAAGAGGACAACCTGTATGTCGAGGACTGGAATGTCTCCGGTCGGGTGACGAAACTCCGCAGGATAAAGCCCTGAAACCTCACGGGAGTTCTGTTTTCCACCATCCTCCCAAATCCGTCATTCCCGACTCCCCGTTCGACAAACCGGCCATCCGCCCTAGCCTCGTTCTCAACATGACCTCCACGATCTTCCCCGGCGCCCTCGCCATCGCCCTCGGTGCCATCCTTCCCATTTCCGCTCAGGAAGACGCCGCCGAAGCTCCGTCGGAGCAAGCCGCGGAAACAAGCTCGGTCGATCCCGCCAGCGTCAAGCCGGACTCCTCCTACGCCCTCGGCTATCGCACCGGCGGCGAGTTCGGCCAACGCTACGGCAACTTCGGCATCACGCCGGGCGACCTCGACACGGACAAGTTCCTCGAAGGCTTCCTTGCCGGTTTCAAGGGCGACGACCCTACCGTTTCCGAGGAACACCTCGGCGCCGCCATGCAGGCCCTCGGCGATCTGCTTCAGGGGCGGGAGAAGGAACTCGCCGGCAAGAACCTCGAAGCCGGCAAGGCATTCCTCGCCGAGAACGCGAAAAAGGAGGGCATCAAGACGACCGACAGCGGCCTCCAGTATGAGATCCTCGAGCCCGGCGGTGAGGAGACCTACAAGGCTCCGAAGGAAGGCGAGGCCGACAAGCAGTTCCTCGTCCACTACCGCGGCACCCTCATCAACGGCACCCAGTTCGACGCTTCGCCGGAGGGCGAGACCGTCCCCATGACGCTGCAGGTCATCGATGGCTTCAAGGAAGCCCTGCAGATGATGCCCGTCGGCGCCACATGGAAGCTCTACATCCCCAGCGAACTCGCCTACGGCGAAGAGCGCCGCAGCGCCGAGATCGGCCCGAACTCGGTGCTAATCTTCGAAGTCGAGCTTGAAAAGATCGAAGATGCGCCGATGCATGAGAGTGGCATGCCTTTTCCCATGCCGGAACAGGAGTAACTCCCACACGAACCCACCATGAAACTCACCTACTACGGACACTCGAGTTTCGCCATCGAGCTGGCCGATGGCACCAGGCTCCTCTTCGACCCCTTCATCTCGCCCAACGAAGCGGCGTCCGACATTGAGGTCGATGCGATCGAGGCGGACTTCGTTCTGCTGACCCACGGCCACGCCGACCATGTGGCGGATGCCGAAAGCATCCTGAAGCGCACCGGTGCCACCCTGATCTCGAACTTCGAGGTGGCGGGCTGGTTCGGCGACAAGGGCATCGAGAAGACCCACGGCATGAATCATGGCGGCGGCTATGATTTCCCCTTCGGCCGCGTCAAATACGTCAACGCCATCCACTCCTCCAGCATGCCGGATGGATCGTATGGCGGAAACCCCGGCGGTTTCGTGATCGAGACCCCGGAGGGCACCTTCTACGTCTCCGGCGATACCGCCCTGCACTTCGACATGAAGCTCATCGGCGAGCGCCACCGGCTCGATTTCGCGCTGCTGTGCATCGGCGACAACTTCACCATGGGTCCGGCCGATGCCGCGATCGCCGCGGAATGGGTCGGCGCGAAAAAGGTCGTCGGCACCCACTACGACACCTTCCCTCCGATCAAGATCGACCACGACCAGGCCAAGGGCGCCTTCGCCGAACGCGGGGTCGAGCTGCTGCTCCCCGCCATCGGCGAAACCCTCGAGCTCTAGGGCGAGCGGCCACCTCCCCGCCCTTCATTCCATCAGCGCCTTCACTTCCGCGTCGCTGCCTTTCCAGCGATCAAAGAGCGCCGGTTTCTGCTCCACCTGCAGCGAATCACCTGCCTTCACCTGGATGTTCTTGTGGGAAAGCCGCTGGAAATCGAGGCAGTACTGCTTGCCCCCGCGGATGAGCATCACGTTGCGCCCGCCGAACTCCGTCCGGCCCCCTGCCGCATCGATCGCCTGCAACACGGTCATGCCCTGGCGGAACGGCACCTGCGAGTTGCGCCGCACCTGGCCGCCGACCGACAGCACCGCTCCCTCCGCCTCGACCGCCTTGTTCGCGACGACTTCGATGGCGGGATTCGAATAAATGCCCGCCTCCCGATAGGCCGCCTCCGCCGAGCGAGCAAAGCTCACCGGGCTCAGGCCCGCCGCGCGCCGCGGGGTCTCCAGCAGCGGCAGCCGGATCATGCCCTGTTCGTCGACCGTATACTCGCCGTCGATTTCCTGGGCCGCCGCCTTCACGCCGCGCATCTTGAGGGTGATCACGTCCCCCGGCACCAGCTCCGCGCCCGAAACCAGTCCTGACATTGCGATACAAAGTAACCATTTCATACAGGCAGAGCGTCTAACCCGAGCCTTGCTTTGTGTCAAAAAGTAACTGCGGATTCGGTCATCCAGGCATTGCCCTTTCGTGGATTCCGGGAGATGCTGCGCCCGTGATCGGGAATGAAACGAAACGCCTCCCTCGGTGGATCACCTGCCTTGCAGCCGGCCTCCTCGCCGTGCTGGCCGTTTCCTGCGCCCCGGACTACCGGCTGGTGACCACCGGCCCGGACCAGGCCACCCGCGATGAGACCTTTTCCTATCGGAAATGGCAGCACCATGGCGTGGAGCCGGATGTGATCGTGATCGCGCTGCACGGCTTTTCCGGGGCCTCGATCGACTACGAAAACCTCGCGCACTACCTCATGCGCCACCAGCCGAAGAGCGCGGTCTATGCCTACGAGGTCAGGGGTCAGGGCCGGGATCCGAAAAAGGAGCGCCGGGGCGATATCGACGATCCCGCCAATTGGTCGAACGACCTCCTCACCTTCACCCACCTGATTGAGCTCCAGCACCCTGATGCCAAGATCGTCTGGTTCGGCGAGAGCATGGGCAGCCTGATCCTTTCCAAAACCTACCACGACCTGGTGGCCGAGGGCGAAAAGGCTCCCTGCGACGCGCTGGCCTTGTCCTCGCCGGTGGTGAAGCTGCGCGACGACTTCCCGCTATGGAAGCGCGACCTCGTCCGCACCTTGTCGAAGGTCGCCCCCGGGGCCCGCATTTCACTCGATGTCCTCTCCGGCGGTCAGGACGTGCAGATGACGGAGACCTCCTTCCACTCCGAGCAGAGCGAGACGAACTCGTGGAACCTCGAGACCAACACCCTGCGCCTGCTTTCCGCCCTCGGCGACCTGATCGAAGACATGCCGGAGAATGCCAGCACCTTCGACGAGCCGACGCTCATCCTCCACGGCGGCAAGGACTTCTTCACCACCGCTGAGGACGTGAAGTCCTTCGCCACCCATATCCCGGACTCGACCCGCCTCACGGAGCATTATTATCCCAAGGCGCATCACCTGCTGATGTATGACGTCGGCAAGGACGAGGTGATCGAGGACATCGCCGACTGGCTCGACACCCTGCGCCAGGACTCCTGATGCCGGCCGCGAGCATCGCGGTCGTCGGCGGCGGACCGGCCGGACTTTTCGCTGCGGAAACGGCGGCCCGTGCCGGAGCTTCGGTCACGGTTTTCGACGCCAGCCGCTCGGTCGCCCGGAAACTCCTCGTCGCCGGTTATGGCGGGCTGAACCTGACCCACGGTGAACCGATCGGGAAATTCATTTCCCGCTACCGCGGCCCGGATCTGCCGAGCTGGTTCGGGGAAATGATCGGCGAGTTTGCTCCAGACGCTCTGCGCCAGTGGGCCGCGGACCTCGGCATCGAAACCTTCGAACAACGCACGGGACGGGTTTATCCAAGGGTCATGAAAGCCGCGCCGCTGGTCCGGGCCTGGCTGCGGAGACTGCATGAACTGGGCGTCACGATCGAGGTCCGCCACCGCCTCACCGACATCGCCCCGGGCCCGACGCTCACCTTCCATGACGGTCCCGCCCTCCGGTTCGATGCCGCCATTCTGGCCCTCGGCGGTGCCTCCTGGCCGCGCACCGGCTCCGACGCCTCGTGGATATCCCTGCTGCAGAAGCACGGCATCCGCATCACTCCGTTTCAGCCCGCCAACTGCGGATGGGAGGTCGATTGGCCCGAGGACCTCGTTTCCGAAATCGAAGGTCGCCCGCTCAAAAACCTCGCCGCCACCGCCGGCGGTCGCACGGTTCGCGGCGAACTCATGCTCACCCGTTACGGCCTTGAAGGCGGTGCGATCTATCAGCTGGGACCCGAGTTGCGAGCCTTGGCGGCACCCGTGTTGTCGGTCGATTTCAAACCGGAGACCTCGCTCGATGTTCTGGTGAGGAAAATGGAGAGCGTGCCGCGCGACTTCCTCGAAGCCGCTTCGGTGCGATGGAAGTTGCCGCCCCAGACCTGCGCCTTGCTCAGGCTCCTCGGCCCCTCCGGAAGCGCCCTCGATTTGGCCCGGACGGTGAAAAGCTACCCCATACCCCTGCTCGGTCCCCGCCCCATCGCCGAGGCGATTTCCTCCGCGGGCGGCGTTGCCTGGACCGAACTCGACGAGAACCTCCGGCTCCACAAGCTCCCCGGGATTCATCTCGCCGGAGAGATGATCGACTGGGAAGCGCCCACAGGAGGCTACCTGATTCAGGCCTGCTTTGCCACCGGTCGGCGAGCCGCCATCGGGGCGGCGGGCAGCGACCGCCGGGCGGGGCCTTCCACGCCCTGCTGTTGATCGGGCGCCGTCGCATGAATGCCGGCCCTCATTTCAGCCCACCGCCAAGGGGATCACTCCACCACCAGCCGGGCATCCTCCACCAGCACCCCTTCCTCCTGACCGAGCCGAAGGGTCCCCTGAAAACGTACGGCATCCCCGCGCGAGGTCTTCAACATCACGTCCCGATCCTCAGGGCTCAGCAACACCCTGGCCGCCAGGGTCATTCGCTCCCGTCCGGCTCCGTTTTCCAGACCCTTGGGCTCCAGCAGGTAATCGCAATACATGCCCGCCTGAAGTTGACCGCCGGTTTCATTGACGTCGGCCAGCTTCATCGTCCAATCGATCAGGGCCCCGTCCGCCAATTCCTCAAACTCCTCCCTCGCCAGCGTCGTGAGGGTCCGGTCATGGGTAAACCCCAGATATTCCCGGATCGAAATGTGCGGCCTTTCCCCACGAGGAAGATCTCCGGACTCGTCCGCGGTGATCACCATCGGTCCCTGCTCCGCCTTTTCATGGGTTTCTTTTGCCCGGCTTCCTGAGCCTTCGGTCAGCCGCACCAGTCCGTAGATGATCCCCGCGACCATGAAAATGACGATCCCCACCGACGCCACGGCCACCACCCAGCATCCCACCGGCTTGTTCGACTTCATGTCTCGAACATGGGAGCCGTTGCCCCTCTCCGCGAGCTTTAGCTGGCCCCGGGGACCACCATTTTCCACGCTTCGCCCGTGCCCACTGTCTCCATCAAGACCTTCTCCTACCACCCGTCGATCTGGCCCAAGATGATCGGCGAGGCTTCCTCCGACGCCAAAGCCGGCGACCTCGTCGAGGTCCTCGACAAGGACGGCGCCACCTTCGGCTGGGGCTTTTTCAATCCACGCTCGAACATGCCGCTGCGCATCGTGAAGCACGGTGCCGAGCCGATCGACGAGGACTTCTTCCTCGATGCCATCCGTCGCGCCGCCGACCTCCGCCGCGGGCTTTTCCACCTCGACGACGAAACCGACGCCTACCGCTGCATCCACGGCGATGCCGACCAGCTTCCCGGGCTCGTCGCCGACCGCTTCGGCGACATCCTCTCGGTGGAAATCACCACCCTCGCTGCTTGGCGTCGCCTCGACCGCTGGATCCCCGCGCTGCACGAGGCCTTCGGCACCGAGCGCGCGCACATCCGCATCGACCCCGCCCTCGCCCGCGTCGAGCGCATTCCCACCCACGATCACCCTCTCTCCGCCACCGACCTGCGCCGCGTGAAGATCCGCGAGCACGGCGTCACCTTCGAGATCGACTTCGCCGAGGGCCACAAGACCGGCTTCTTCTGCGACCAGCGCGACAACCGCCGCAAGCTCGCCGCGCTCGCGAAAGGCCGCACCCTCCTCGACCTCTGCTGCTACACCGGCGCCTTCAGCGTCCACGCCGCCCTCGCCGGCGCGGAGGAAGTCACCGCCGTCGACCTCGACGAAAAGGCGGTCGCCATGGCCAAGCGCAACGCCAACATCAATGGCGCGAAGATCAAGTTCACCCACGCCGACGCCTTCACCTGGGCCCGCACCATGGTGGAAAATGGCCGCCAGTGGGACCTCGTCCTCGCCGACCCGCCGAAGTTCGTCACCGGCCGCGAGGACGACAAGGGCCGCGGCAAATACAACGACCTCAACCGCCTCGCTGCCCAGTTGGTGAAACCCGGCGGGCTCCTCGTCACCTGCTCCTGCTCCGGCATGGTCAACGAGTTCGAGTTCGAAAAACTCGTCACCACCGCCGTCCACAAGGAACAGAAGCGCCTCCAGATCTTCGACCGCACCGGCGCCGGACCGGACCATCCGACGCTCTCGAACTACCCGGAGTCGCGGTATTTGAAGCTGATCTGGGGGCGGGTCCTGTAGTAGCGCCTGGATTCAAGCTCCAAACGGACCAACGGACCAACGGACCAGCGGACCAGCGGACCAGCGGACCAGCGGACTAACGGACTAACGGGGCTATGGTCTTGGTGCAGGCTCTTTCCAGCCCAAACGGGGCGCAGGGCCGTAGCCGCGGGGTTCACCCCGCGGACCACCGTTCCCACATGATACCCGGAGCCCCGCGAGGGGCGCAGGCGAGGCCCGCCTCACCCTACCAAAGGTGGCGTTCGTTAAACTCGATGCCGGGGACTTCCTCCAGCCCCAACGGGGCGCAGGGCCGTAGCCGCGGGGTTCACCCCGCGGACGCCGTTCCCCCCTGATACCCGGAGCCCCGCGAGGGGCGCAGGCGAGGCCCGCCTCACCCTACCAAAGGTGACGTTCGTCGAACTCGATGTCATGGACTTCGAGAAATTTTCGGAACTCCTCCTGGAAGGAGGTCTTCCGGTGATGTTCGGCCTGGCTTTCAATGTAGCTTTGAACCCGGCCGAGGTCCGATTTGCTCACCGCAAAGCCCCGTAACCCGGCTGCCATGCGAACTTCGACGATCCGGGAAAGGTCTCGTGCACCCAACCGGACGACTTCGATTTCAGGGCACGCATGAAATCGGAGAGGCACACGGAGGGCGACAGCCGGGCGAGGAGGTGCAGGTGATCCGGCATGCCACCGATGGAAAGGAGCGTGCCGTTTTCCCTCCGAATCACTCCGCCGATGAATTCGTAAAGGCGCGGTTGGAGATCCGCGTGAATCATCGGAACGCGGTCTTTGGTGGAGAAGACCAGATGAAAATGGAGGGCGGTGTGGGTTCCGGCCATGGTGGATGTTAGGGCGGGATCGAGCGTGACGTCGAGGCCTCCCCTGCGCCCCGTGCGGGGCTTGACGGTGTTGGGGGACGTCGTAATCCCCGGGGTGAACCCCAGGGCTACGGCCCTACACCCCGTTGGGGTTTGGAAGAACGGAGCACGGACTTTAGTCCGCATCCTCCATAGGACCGCCTTCCACGGGCCCGCCCTCCGTCGCCTGCATCTCCCGCATCCGTTCCCACTCATCCAGCAGGCTGGAATCGACGCCTCTCACGGTCTTCTCCAACAACTCCTCGGCCTTGTCCAACTCGTCGGTCTTGAGCGCGGGCGGGATGGTTTGGACGAGGACTTTATACACCTCCGACAGATACCGTAGCAGCACACCCTCGCTGCGTTCGAGGCCGTAGCGTTTCACGTAGTCCTCGAAGCTCTCCCAGCGCTCGACCATCTCGCGGGCCACCGATTTCGGCCGCACGCCGGCTTCCTTCGCCCAGGGATGCTTCAACACGAACTCGTTGTAGGTCGCGTAGATGAATTCCTTCCCCGGCTTCGGATGCTCGACCTCCATCAGCCGCTCCATCCGCTCCTCATACTCGACGCCCTCGGCCTTCAGCTCGGCAAGCAGCTCGCCCTTGGCCTTGTCGACCTGCCTCTTCAACACCGCCCCCGGGTCTTCGAGGATCGCCTCGACCAGCGACAGCACGTTCAGCGCGTAGTCGCCGTCCTCCGGGTTGAGCTGCGGCAAGGTGTCGAGCAGCCACAACCCCAGCGTCTGGTGCATGGAAAAATCCTCCGGCAGTTGCTCCTGCAACACGACCTTCGCCGGACCGGTGCGCTCGTCCTTCGGTAAAATCCGCAGCACCCCGCCGCGAACCAGCGCCTTGAACAGCTCGAAGCCCCGCCGGCGCAGCGCCGTTTTCCCGGCGTCCGTCTCGTGGCAGTCGCGGATGATCCGCCGCAGCGCCTCGCAGCCGTCCTCGTCCTCACGGCCGAGCACGTTGAGCAGCATGCCGTGGCTGATGCGGAACTGCGATTGCAGCCGCTCCGGCGGCGAGTCCTGGAGCCGCTGGAAAGTCTTGTCGTCCCAGTTGACGAAGCCCTTCTCCGGCGGGCGCTTCTTCATCGCCTTGCTCTTGCCGCCCTTCGCCGCCGCCTTTTCCTCGGCCTTCTTGTTCTCGATGACATACTCCGGCGCCTGGGCGACGACGTAGCCGATGTCATCGAACCCGCGCCGCCCCGCCCGGCCGCAGATCTGTTTGAAATCCCGCACCGCGAGGGTGTTGGTACTATCTCCCCCGTATTTGAACAGCTGGGTGAAGAGCACGGTGCGGATCGGCACGTTGACCCCCACCCCGAGCGTGTCCGTCCCGCAGATCACCTTCAGCAACCCGGCCTGGGCCAGCCTTTCGACCAGCACCCGGTATTTCGGCAGCAGACCGGCGTGGTGGATCCCGAGCCCGTGCCGCAGCAGCTTCTTCACCTCCTTGCCGTAGGGGCTCTTGAAGTCGGCGTCCTCGAGCATCTCCGCGATCGCCGCCTTTTCCTCCTTCGTGCAGAAATTCCGGCTGGTGAGCTTCTGAGCCGTTTCCGCGACGCTGCGCTGGGTGAAGTGGACCAGATAGATCGGCGCGCGGTTCGCGTTCACCAGCTCCTCGACGCGTTCCTCAAGCTGGGTGAGACTGTATTCAAACTCCAGCGGCACCGGCCGGTCCTCGGATTTCACCAAGGCCGTCGGCGCGCCGGTCAGCCGGATGAGTTCCTTTTCGAAAAACTCCGTGTCGCCCAGCGTCGCGGACATCAGCAGGAACTTCGCCTGCGGCAAGGTCAGCAGCGGCACCTGCCAGGCGACGCCCCGCTCCTTGTCCGAGTAGTAGTGGAACTCGTCCATGATGACATCGTCCACCGCCGCCCGGGCGCCCTCGCGCAGCGCGAGGTTGGAGAGGATTTCCGCGGTGCAGCAGATGACGGGCGCGGACGGGTTCACCGTCGCGTCGCCGGTGATCATCCCGACCTTGTCCGGGCCGAAGGTCTTGCACAGCGAGAGGAACTTCTCGTTCGCCAGCGCCTTGATCGGGACCGTGTAGTAGGAGCGCCGGCCGAGGCAGATCGCGCGGAACTGCATCGCCATCGCGACCAGCGATTTCCCCGAGCCGGTCGGCGTGTTGAGGATCACGTTTTTTCCCGCGAATACCTCGAGGATCGCCTCCTCCTGGTGGCCGTACGGTTCGATCCCGGCCTCGATCAGGTAGTTGAGAAACGCCTCGAGCACCGCGTCGTTGTCCGACGGGTTTCCGAGCGCGGCGGGGTCGAGGGCGGCCATGGGCGGGTGACCATGGAGGCGGACCCGGGATGTGGCCAGCGATAGGTGCGCCACAGAATGCACAGGAATCCCAAATTTCTGACTTTGTGCGCCTTGTGCCTTTTGTGGCCATTGACCGTTCACTGTCGCCCCACTACGGAACCCGCATGGAATTCCGAAACGTGACCGCCCACGCCAAGGCCAACGTGTATTTCGATGGCAAGGTCGTCTCGCATGCCATCGTCACCGCCTCCGGCGAAAAGAAGACCCTGGGGGTCATCCTGCCGGGCAGCTACCACTTCGGCACCGACGCGCCGGAGCTGATGGAGATCGTGGGCGGCAAGTGCACCCACCTCGTCGACGGCACCGAGGAGGTGATCGCGACCGAAGCCGGCAGCTCGTTCAACGTGCCCGGCAAGAGCGGGTTCACGATCACGGTGGCTGGCGAGCCGTGCCACTACGTGTGCAGTTTCCTGTGACGGAGCGTCGGGGATTTGGAGCGCCGATGATGAAATCGGCACGAATGGTCCCTTGAGGTCGCCTATCAAAGAGCGTCGAAAGTCGCCGAAACCGCGGTACTGGCCCACTCCGCTTCAGCTGGAGAGCCCCGCGCCAAGGGACCACTCGGCCGATTTCATCATCGGCGCTCCTTGCCGAACGGCGCTCCTTGCCTCCACGGCACGAAAAAAGGCCCTCCGGTGGTTTCCCGCCGAAGGGCCTTGTTCCGGATCATCCGATCCACCTCTCTCCCCCCACCCTCGCGGGTGATGAAAAAAAGGAGGGGAGTGGGAACTCGCCACGTTCTCTTTCCCCGGTCGACTGGCATTGGGCGCCCAAGTCCGCCCGTCGAGCTTCGTTGGCTGCCAGTTCCCCGACGTCGCGTCGGCCTGCGAGGACGATTCGCCTGCTTTTCCGGCTCCGCGACGGAGCCGGCCGGGATGTCGCCATCCGCGGCATTTCGGGTGAGACTTCTTCGCCCGGATCCCCGGCATCTGCCGATGCCCGCTCTCCGAACCTCGGAGGGCCGACCCCGCTGAGAACGGTGCCTTCCTTCCTTTTCCCCCTGGGTCGGCATCGCGGCTTTCTTGCTCACGATCGTTGGCCCAGGGTGACGGGTCTTGTCTCTTACCCCTCACGTTGCTTTTTCCTCTTTCTCAGTCGGACGACCCCGTTTCCGGTTGGCCTCCCGATGTTTCGGACTTTATCGCCCGCTCCGTGGTCATCGCCGTTTGCACCGGCGCCTTCCATTTTCGGACGGACTCATTCCGCGATGGTTGGATCCCTTTTTCTCCACCCGGTTGCGATTCCCGGGCAATTTCCGCGGCCTTTCGCTTCGTCCAGCGACCGCAGGATCTCGGCTTTTTCCACCACACTGGCTCACAGTAGCAACGGTCCGGTCTCTTTCCGACCGACTGTGTTCGCGCCGTTGTCCTTCGTTCAACCGTTCGGACTTTCCGCGCGTGACTCGGCTTCGCGATTGGTTGCGTGGCGCGCGATCCCTTTCGATTTTCGGATCCGCTCTCCACATCGCTCGCCGCCTGACTTCCTTTTCGTGTTTCGCGGAAAGGCACGACCCTCTCCGCCGGAAGCCGGTGACATTGGCCTCGGACTTGCCGCGGTGAGTCAAAATGAATGCACCACGCAGTTTCCGAGGGGCCGGGAACGCCAGTTCGTCCCGACCGTTTGCCGGACTTGCGTCCGGTCTCTATCCCAAGCGCGCTCGAAACCTTGCAGCTCCTTCCCGCGCTCCTTTCTGTCAAAGATCAACGCCCCTTGCGAGGCGTCCGTTATGTAAGCAAGAGCCCTTGACAGAGTCAATGAGATTCCTGCATAAAATGTTGGCAGCAAATAAGTTGTGAATATCTTGTGAACAAGTGGAGTCGACTCTCTGAGCCTCAGAATGTTGTGCGTATCCTCTGATCGGCCGGAGTCGGACGACGGCCTGGAGGGCGGGCATTTTTTCGGTCGAGGGACGGAGAAAACGGAGCCCTTTAGAGAGCGGCGATTCATCGCCGCTCTCGACTCGCCGAAAGAGCACTCCCCCCCGGCAGCCCGGCGATGAATCGCCTCACGGGAAAGCGGTGATGAATCACCGCAGTCTAAATCCGCTCCGCGTACAAAATGTGGGGGCGGCGGCGGGATCCACTCGGATGCCTCGCCACCGCCCCCGTCCCTCTCCTGTCTAGGAAATCGGTGAAGTCGGATGGGTTCGGTCTTTTCGCCTGCTACATGCTTTTTGCTACCAGCTCCTCCGTACTACGCATCCAGTCGTAGCGCGGCCTTCTGCGCGGCGCTTTTGGCCTCGGCTTTCGGGGCGTTGTCGTCGCCGACCGTGAGGCGCATGCCGACGGGCTTGGAAACGCCGAACTCCTCCATGGTCACGCCATACATCACGTCGGCCCGGCTCATGGTGCGCTTGGAGTGGGTCACGATGATGAACTGCGAGTTGTCGACGAAGCGGTCGAGCACCTTGACGAAGCGGCCGATGTTCGACTCGTCGAGTGGGGCGTCGAGCTCGTCGAGCACGCAGAACGGGCTCGGCTTGATCATGTAGATCGAGAACAGCAGCGCGACGGCGGTCATCGAGCGCTCGCCACCGGAGAGCAGCGTGATCGATTGCAGCTTCTTGCCCGGTGGCTTGGCGATGACCTCGATGCCCGACTCGAGCGGGTCGCTCTCGTCGACCAGGTGGAGATCGGCCTTGCCCTGCTCGCCGAAGAGTTCCTTGAACATGTCGCGGAAGTTCGCCTTCACCTGGGTGAAGGTTTCGCTGAAGCGGCGCTGGGTTTCCTCGTTGATCTTCTCGATGACCTGCAGCAGCTCCTCCTTCGAGTTCACGAGGTCCTCGTAATTACTACGAACGTCGTTGTGGCGCTGCTCGAGTTCGTCGTATTCCTCGATGGCGTCGAGGTTGACCGGGCCCATCGAGTCGAGGCGGCGCTTGAGGTCGCCGACGCAGGCTTCAACGAAGTCCCAGTCGGGCTCGCCCTCCATCATCGGCGGCAGTTCGACCTCTTCGTCGCCGGTGGCATCGACCACCGTCACCGCGGGCTCGTCGGATTCCTCGCCGTCATCCCCGGCCTCGACCACCGTCATGCGGCCGCGGCCGTTGTTTTTCTGCGAGGAAATGCAGGCCAGCAGCGCGTGGGCGTCCGGCTCGAAGCTGGCCAGCTCGACATTGTGGCGCTCGAGGATGGCGTTCACCAGCGCCTCGATGCGCAGTTCGATCTTGGTCAGCGCGACCTCCTCGCGACCGCGCTGCTCGGCGGCGCGTGAGTGGCCCTTGCGGACCTCGGCCAACTCGCGCTCGGCGAGGTCGATCGTTTCCAGCAGCTCGTTGCGCTGACCCATCCGCTCCTCAATGTCGGCCTCCAAGTCCTCGGCCTCGGCGCGGTGCTGCTCGACCTCCTCGGCCAGCGCGGCGTTCTCGCCGGTGGCGGCCTCGATCCGCTGCATGAAGGCGCCGATTTCCGTCTCGCGGCGGACAGCGATTTCGCGCAGCTCGGAGAGGCGGGCCTCCATCGGCTGCTGCTGCGCTTCCTGCGCTTCCTTGGCGCGACGTTCTACGGCGATCGCCGTACGAATCTCGTTGAGCGCCTCGGCCAGCTCGGCTTCCTCGCGGCGGGCATCCTCCAGCTCGCCGTTGAGGCGGGATTGATCGCCCTCACAGGCATGCAGCCGGTCGCGGGCGGAGACGAGCTCGGCCTCCATCGAGCCGCGGCTCTCCTGCGTGGCGGCCTCGCGTTGGTCGAGGTCGCCACGCTCCCAGCGGACGTTTTCCAGCTTCGTCTCGACCGCCTCGACCTCGCGCACGGCGAGCGAGCGCTGGCCTTCGAGGGTGGAAAGCTCGACCTTGTGACGCTGGACGCGATCGCGTGCCGTTTCGTGCTCCTCCTGGAGGCGGCTCAGCTCGCTCTCGAGGTGCTCGACCCGGGCCTTGGCCTGCGTTTCCGCCTCGGTCAGCGCGGCGACCTCGGTCTCCAGCTCGCGGACCTCGTTCTGGCGCTCCAGCACCGACACGGAACCATCGCCCGCCTTGCCGCCGGAGACGATGCCCTCGGCACCGACCCACTCGCCGGCCAGCGTGGCCATGGAAACATCCGGGAAATCCTTCCGCAGCCGCAACCCGGTGGCGAGATCGGGCACGACCAGCACGCGATCGAGCAGGCGCTCGACCACGCTGCGGACCTTGTCATCGACCTTCACCCGGTCCAGCGCCCAGGCGATCGCGCTCTGCGGCACGGTCTCCATCTGGGTGCCGCTGGAGGCGGAGATGAACTCGCGCGGCAGCACCTTCGCCTGGCCGAGCTTCTTCTCGGTCAGAGTGGAAATGACGGCCTCGGCAAGCGCGGCATCCTCCACCAGCACGGCCTGCAGGTGCCCGCCGAGGGCGGCCTCGATGGCGCGGGCGCATTCCTTGTCGGCATCAATGAAGCCGGCGAGCACGCCGTGGATCCCGGGCGAGAAGCGATCCGGCTCACCGAGTCCCTCCAACACCTTGCGGGTCCCCTTTTCAAAACCCTCGCCGCTGGCCACGAGCTGGCGCAGCACCTCGAGGCGCGACGACCGCTGGGCGAGCGTCTTGTGCGCCTCCGAAGCGGCGGCGCGGGCGGCATCGAGATCGCCGCGGGCGTGCTGATACTGGCGCTCGGCCTTCTCGCGGGCTTCCTCGATCTCGCCGGTGCGGCGGGTGTGCTCCTCCAGCTCGGCGAGGATCTGGTCGCGCTGCATCACCGCCTCCTCCATTTCGTTGTGGAGGCGCTGTTCCTCATCGGCCAGCTGGCGGGCGCGCTCGCGGCTGGTCTCGAGCTGGGCCAGCGAGCTTTCGATCTTCGCCTGCATCGCGGCGATGACGGTCTGCGTGCGGTTGGCCTCGGCGCGCGACTCGCGTTGCTGGCTTTCCAGCATCTCGCGGCGGGCGCGGGCCCCGGCGGTCCGCTCTTCCTGATTGGAAACGGAGATCTCCATTTCCGCGATGCGGCGGGCGAGGGCCTCAAGCGCCTCGTTGGCGGCGACCACGTCGAACTCCTGCTGGGCGAGCTTTTCGCGGGTCGCGTCGATCTCCGACTTGTTCTGCTCGATCCGGCCCTCCAGCTCGGCGCGGCGTTCCTGGTTGAAGGCGATCCGGCCCTCGGCGCTGGCGAGCTGGTTGCGGTGCTCGTTGAGTTCCTGGCGGCGCTCGGCGAGCAGCCCCTCGAAGCTGCGCGCGGCCTCGCGGGCCTCCGCCACGGCCTCCTCCTTCGGCGCCATCTGGCGTTCGAGGTGGCCTTCGTTGGCCTCGAGCGAGCGGATGGAAGTGGTCAGCTCGGCCTGCTGGGCCGTCATTTCCACGAACTTCTTGTGGCCGAGGTGGGTATCAAGCACGCGCACGTCGGTGGCCAACGTCTGGTAGCGGCGGGCCTTCGAGACCTGGCGCTTGAGCGAGTTCATCCGGCGCTCCTGCTCGGCGAGCACGTCGCTGACGCGCAGCAGGTTGGCCTCGGTGTAGTCGAGCTTGCGCAGCGCGTCCTTCTTCTCGCGCTTGTATTTCGTGATCCCAGCTGCCTCCTCGAACACCGCCCGGCGCTCTTCCGGCTTCGACGACAGGATCTGGTCGATCTGGCCCTGCGCCATGATCGAGTAGGCGGTGCGGCCGATCCCGGTATCCATGAACAGGTCGTGGATGTCCTTCAGCCGGCAGAGCGTGCCATTGATCCGATACTCGGATTTCCCGTCGCGGAAGACCCGGCGGGTGATCGCCACTTCGTTGTAATCGACGCCGAGCGACTGCTCGCAGTCGGCCATCGTCAGCGTGACTTCGGCCATGCCGAGCGGCTTGCGGCGTTCGGTGCCGTTGAAAATGACGTCGGCCATTTCACCGCCGCGGAGCGCCTTGGCGGAGGTCTCGCCGAGGACCCAGCGGATGGCATCGACCACGTTCGACTTTCCACAGCCGTTGGGACCGACGATGCCGGTCACGCCTTCGTGGAACTCGAACCGCGTCTTGTCCGCGAAGGACTTGAAGCCGTGGATGTCGAGGGACTTGAGATACATGCAGACAGGAGTGGGTTGGAGGTTCACGCTCGGGAGGGACTCCGGGCAGCGGGCAGCGTAGGGAACGCAGGGCTCCGGGAAAGCTCACGCTGCCGAAAACACTGCATTTGGTATCCAATCACACTCCCATATACCTCATATTGTGCTTGATGATACCTAAGACTTCTGAATCAAACTACACGAGACGGTTCGTGGCGCAAACCTCTGGGTTGTGAGAGTCGGGGCGGGCTTCCAGTCTGCCGGTCCGAGACCGGCGCTCCTCTCGCAGACCGGAGGTTTGCGCCACGCACACACTCCCCGCTTGAGTTGTCGGACAGCTTTGCTTGGCTCGCTGCCACCAAAGCCATGTCCGATTTCCTCACCATCTCCCGCGAAGCCCACGACCGTCTCGTTTCCGCCACCTACCAGTCGCGCGGCTTCACCGCCGACGAGGCAGCCGAGGGTGCCAAGCTGGCCGCCGAGGCTGCCCGCCACGGGATCCGCACGCACCACGCGCTCAAGGCGCTGCACCTCGACCACTTGTTCGGGTCGGCCGTCGGGGGGTGCACGCCGGGGGCGGAAATCGAGGTCGTGCCGTCGCGATTCGAGGGCTCGGAGATCTGGAATGCCAACAAGAAGCTCGGCCAAAGCGTCGCCTACCGTGCGATCGATCGCTGCATCGAGCTGGCCGACAAGTATGGCATCGGGCAGGTCGCCGTGGACAACGCCTTCCACTACCTGTGGGGCGGCGGCTACGTGATGGAGGCCGCCGAGCGCGGCTACATCGCCTACACCAACTGCACCTCCGCGCTGGCCGAGGTCGTCCCCTTCGGCGGCAAGTTCCCCACTCTCGGCACCAACCCGCACTCATGGGGCCTGCCGACGCAGGACGCCGTCGGTTTCCCGCTGGTCAGCGACTGGGCCACCTCGGTCGTCGCCATGGGCCGCGTCCAGGCGCTCAAGCGGGAAGGCAAGACGCTGCCGCCGAACGCCGCGGTCGACAAGGACGGGAACCCCACCACCGACCCGAACGAGGTTGCCGCGCTGCTCCCCTTCGGCGCGCACAAGGGCTACGCGATGTGCCTGCTCAACGAACTTTATGGCGGCCTGATCGGCGGCTCGCTGCCGACCCTTCGTGGCCGTGCCGCGCAGGCTCCCGACGGCGAGAAAACCACGACCGCCTTCTATTTCCACGTGATCCATCCGGAAGCGATCTCCGGCGGCGCTTTCGCCAAGGGCCGCAGCCAGATGGAGAACCTCAAGGAAGTCATCGCCGACATCTTCGGCCACGGCAACGAGGGCTGCATCCTCCCCGGCCAGTTCGAGGCCGAGGCCCGGAGGCGCTCCGACGAGGCGGGCGGCCTGCATTTCACCGCCGCGGAAATCGCCGAATTCAACCAGCTCGCGGAAGAGATCGGCCATGCCGGGCTGGAGCCGATCTGAGGTTCCCTCTGATCCGCGCAGGGATGCGTTGGCCTTCAACGCATCGACCGGGACGCATCAATCGTCGAGGGTGAAGCCGATCTTCACGCCGACCTGCCAATGGGCGACGGCTTCATTTTCCAAATGGCAGCGGATCTCGGTGACCTCGGCCCAGCGCATGTTCCGGACGCTCTTGGCAGCCTTTGCCACGGCGTTGCTCACCGCTTGCTCAATGCCCGCGGGAGATGATCCCACCAATTCGATCTTCTTGTAGATGTGTTCGCTCATGGTGATCGACCCTAACCGAGGCCCGGGGATTTTCCAACGGATCGATGGAATTCCGGCCCGCAGCATCAAAGACCCAGCCGAACGACGGTCGTTTTCACAGGCTGGCGGGGTTTGACGCCATCGGCGCGACAGAAGACCACCAGCGACCACTCCGTGGCGGATTGCTCGATGGTGCGCTGCGCCAGCCGGGTGGGCGCTCCTGCATCGGAAAGCAGGTTGACCCGGAGGGCCTGCGGGGCACCCGCCGTGCGGGAAAAGGCCTGCTGCCCGGGCTTCAGGCCCAGCTTCCGGTCATCCCATTCAAGGCCGAGCGTGCCCGGACTGAGGTTGAGAAACACCACGAGCCCGGGTTTCTCCTCGATCGGCAGGACCTTCGCGGCGGGCTGGGTCCAGTCCTTTCCCCCCCTCCAGATCACGATCACGAAATCCCCCTTCTCGGGCGTGGACACCTCCAGCCAGCTCTTCTCGTCCCCCTCGCGCAGAACGAGTTTCCCTTGTCCTCCGGCCAGTTCGTAGGCGGGAGAAATCCTCCCCAGTGCCAGCGAGACCCCGCCCGCCACCTCGCCGGTCCCGGCACCGGAGACCGTGATCGTGCGGGGAGGGATGCTCCCCGGTGGCGGGGGGAGTTCCCGCCTGACGCCGTTCTCGATGACCTGACGAAAGGGAGGAGACTCCCCCACCGCCAGCAGCCACATCCTGCGCTTGGATTCCGGATCGGGTTTCGCCCTTTCCTCGGCCTCCACGCCCGGGAGGAGGCCCGCCACGATCCAGGCCGTCACCAGCCCGGCTTTCAGCCGCCACTTCGTCATACTTCGTCCGGATTCAGCCAGCGGAATGACACGACGTCAAACCTGCGACCGAAATCCTGCGGTTCGCCCTGATCGTCGGAGTCGAGCCCATCCGCGTCCGGCGCGATCGGCACCGGCGTGCGCTGGACCTGTGCCTCGCACCAAGCGCGGGCCGTCACCTTGCCTGCGGCATCGAGCGCTTCGCCATAGGCCCGCACCACGAAGGTATCCGAGCGGACGGAAAGCACCGGCCCGATCGCCTGCAGCAGATCCGCCTGGGTGAGGAAACCCGGTGCTCCCCAGGCCTTGCTCGCGGGTTTCAGGGTCTGTTCGAGCCGGGTGGCGTCGTCGATGCCGTCCGGATGACGGTAGTCTCCGAGACTGCGATCGTTTTCAAGGGGATAGCGGTCGTTGAAGGAAGCGTTGATGCCCGCCTGATCGATCGCCGCCTGGAGCGCTCCTTTCCTGCCGTGCTCGTCATTGACGAGGCGGCGGTTCACGAAATCCGCCAGCGAAAGGAACGGGCCGCGGGCCCGGACCTCCTCCACCACGGCCTCGGCGAGACGGTCGATCTCGTCGTCGGTCAGCACGCGGCGGCCGGACCACGCATCGCGGTCGGTGGCGCTGGTCACCTCGTCGCCGGGAGGATCGAGGAAGCGCACGAAGGGCGTGCCCGTTTGCTCCTCCGAGCGGGCGGAGGCGAACAAGGCCCGCCACGCCTCGACGCGGGTCGAGTTCACGTTGAAGGCCCCGGCCACCATCAAATGCCGCGCGGCGAGGTCGAGATCCTCGAGGTCGCTGGCGCCATCCGCCGGCCGGTCGAAGAGGCGCATGCGGCCGTTGGGAAGCGGACTGGCCGAGGGGTTCGCGAAAAACGACGCCTTCTGCGACGAATCGCCGGTCGAGAGGAAGTAGCGGTCCCAGAGCGCCTCATTGGCCTCGAACGACAAGTCGTAAACGACCGGCTCGTCCTCGGGCAGTTCCTGAAGCAGGGCCCGGCCGGTGGCGGCCCAGGAATCGCGGCTTTCCGACCGCTCCGAATCGCTCGACCAGCCGATGGCATCGGCATGGAAGCCCCCCCATTTCGCCGCCGCCTCGGACAGGTCGGAGGGCACGGTGGATTTCAGCCCGTCCAGCCCGAGCCGCGGATCCGCCAGCGAATTCCCCACCGCACAGGAGGGATGCCAGACGAATTCCGACAAGCGCGCGTTCTGGAACTGCGCCAGGGAGACCACTCCCACCCCTTGCCGGGGCAGATCGAAGAGCACATAGCGGGGCTCGCCCTCCTGCGGCTGGCCGAAGGGGTTTCCGTGATAGCGGCCATCGCGAAAGACCGGCGTCTCCGCCTCCCAGCTCACGGCCTCGTCATACAGGTCGCGGGTATAGGCCCCGAAAAACCATGGCCCGCTGGCGTTTCCGGATGTCGGCAGCGTCCCCGCCAAGTTTTCCCACGGCGACCGCACCGCATAGGCGGCCCGCGGATTCCAGTTGGCGAGGATCGCCTCCTGGAAGTGCTCGGGAAATGCGTTCAAGGCGCCGGAGTTCAGCAAGTTCGAGGGATGCTCATCGAACCAGCGCATCCGCATGCCATCACGCGTCCTGACGTCCGGCACCAGCGTGGGACGGGGATCGGTCGCCTCCAGCTTCTCCATGGGCATCGGATTCCGTTCGTCCCAGGCGATCCGCGGTTCGCGCCCTTCGCCGAACTGGAGCGAGGCCGACAGATAGGAAATCAACGGAAGCTGGTCGAACTTCTCGAAAGTCACCGCCCCGCTTCCGTCGAGCGCCTTCATGATGGCCCGCGTGTCCTCCCCTTGGTTCTCCACCCCCTGACGACCGCCCTGCGACCAGTAGGGGGTGGTCTGAAACCAGAACTTCGCCGGACGATACGAGAGCCCGCCGTTGATGTCGGAGGCCGAAATGTAAAAGCTCCGCGAGACATCCGGCGGGACCTCGCAGCTCAGTTCATTCGCACTCAGGTCATAGGGCCCCGGCCGATAAGTGCTCAGCCCGTTGTACTCCGCGGATCGAGCAGGGGAAAAAACGAGGCACTCGCCGGGGCCGAACTCCGTTTTCGGGACCGAGTAGTAGTAGGATCCCATGTAGGGATCGTTGTACCCCTCGGTTTCCATGATCAGGTTTCCCGAATTCGCGGGATCCCCGAAAGCCGTGCTCCGCCCTCCCTCAAAGAACAACCATTGCGACGTCGTCCGGAGCGGAAGCTCGCGACCGCTTGAGGAATACATGATGTTTTCCGTCCACACCTCCTGGCGCCCGTTGCCTTGGATCATCACGATGGCCGGATGCATCTCGATCGCCACGGCGTAGGGATTCCACAGCACCACCCTCGGGTACTGGTGGGTGCGCATGCGGAAACTCTTCGCGCCCGTCCTCGGATCCGGGGGATCTTCGTAAACGCTGAGCTGCATGAAATTCGAGGCCTCCACCAGCACCGGCTGCAGCCCGGAGGCCATTCTTTCCCGCAGGCGGACCGGCAGGTCGTTGCACAGCGTCCGGCCCTGCCCGTCGCGACGGCTCCCATCGGTCGGCGGTGGCACCACCGGCGTCTGCGCTCCTGCCAGCGCCACTTCGTTTTCCGCCCACGATCGGAGCAGGCCGAAAGTCGGCGCCCCCTCGCGCCAGCGCGAACCCTCCCGATCGTCCACCATCGGAGTGGAATCGAGCAAAGGGCTGCGGCCCGCGACCGACCCCTCGCCACGACCGGCGAGGTAGGCCGTCAGATCCCGTCGCAAGCCACCATGCTTGGCATCCGCCAGCACCCCGAACACTCCCGTCGCATAGTCGAAATACCGGTCCTTGGCCCGATCGCGTCCCGCCACCAGCTGGCCGGATTTCTGCGTTACGAGACGTCCGCGCATGCGCTCGTCCCATTCGCCGTCCTCGGCCAGCATCCTCGCGTCCGCCTGCTGGCTCAGCATCAAGCTCGCAGGTTCTTCGTCGGGCTCCCGCTCATCCGCGACGGAAAGATCCGCCCGGCTCCCGAGGTCGCCGGTCCACCAGGCGATGCGCCCTTTGGAAACGCCATCCACCCCCACCCGCCCGGCCTTCACCGTGTCGCCTTCGAGATCGACCGAACCCAGGCCGACCAAAGTCACCGGATCGGTATCAAGGCCGCTATCGAGCCATGTCGAGACTTCGGCGGCGGGGTCCGGTTGGTCGGAAGCGCGGAGATCCGTCCATGCACCCGTCTCCGGATCCCTTCGGACCCATGGCAAGCCGTCGCTGGCCACGGTCGACCAAACGCCGATCCGGTGCGGCGTCCGACTCGCTTCATTCACCACCGCATCGCTGGCGCAGACGCGCTGGTCGGGCCCGAGTTCTTTTTGCAGCTGCCCCACCGCCAGCATCAGCGCCAGCCGCGCCTGCGCCCGGGCCTGGGCCTGTGAGGCGACGCGCTGGCTCCCTTGGAGGCCCACTGCCGCCAGCCCTGACACCGCCACACTGAGCAGCCCGAGGAGCACCATCAGCATCAGCGCCGCCACGAGCGCGAATCCGCCGGACTCCCGCATCCTCCGCGCTTTCGGAATGCTGTTCATCGAGAATCCACAAGCTAGCGAAGATCGAGGGCAGGTCGCAAGCCAACTCGCAGCCGCGCCCCTCCCTTGACCTCGCCGCTCCCGCATCCGAGGCTCGCACCGCGCCATGGCCTCCGCCCTTCAATTCAGTCCCATCGACGAAATCATCGCCGATGTCGCCGCCGGCAAGCTGGTGATCGTCGCAGACGACCCCGAGCGTGAGAACGAGGCCGACCTGATCGGAGCCGCCGCCCTTTGTACGACGGAGGTCATTTCCTTCATGGCCGTCCACGGCCGCGGGCTCATCTGCGCGCCGATCACCGCCGAGCGGGCCGAGCAACTCGAACTCCCCCAGATGTCGCGCCGCAATCGGGAAGGCCAAAAGACCGCCTTCACCATCTCGGTCGATGCCGCCACCGGCATCAGCACGGGCATCTCGGCCGCCGACCGCGCCCGCTGCGTCCGTCTCCTCGCCGCTCCCGCCGCCACCGCGGAGGACTTCGTCCAGCCCGGGCACGTCTTTCCCATCCAGGCCATGCCCGGCGGCACCCTCCGCCGCACCGGCCACACCGAGGCCGCGGTCGATCTCGCCCGCCTCGCCGGCCAGCCCCCTGCCGGCGTGATCTGCGAGATCATGAACGACGACGGCTCCATGGCCCGCGTCGGCGAGCTCGGCGACTTTCAGGAAAAGCACTCCCTCAAGGCCTGCACCATCGCCCAGCTCATCGAGTGGCGCCGCCGGTCGGAGAAACTCGTGGTCCGCGAGGAAACCATCAAGCTCCCCACCGACCACGGCGACTTCGATTGCCATCTCTACCGCATCGAGACCGACGGCACCCACCACCTCGCCCTCAGCCGCGGGGAAATCGATCGTGACCGCCCCACCCTCGTCCGCGTCCACTCCGAGTGTCTCACCGGTGATGTTTTTCATTCGAAACGCTGCGACTGCGGCGGCCAGCTCGACGCCGCGCTGGAGCACATCGCCCGCGAAGGGGGCGTCCTGCTTTACCTTCGGCAGGAGGGCCGCGGCATCGGCCTGCCGGCGAAGATCCACGCCTACAAGCTCCAGGAACAGGGCCTCGACACCATCGAGGCAAACGAGAAGCTCGGCTTTTCCGCCGACCTCCGGGACTACGGCATGGGTGCCCAGATGCTCCAGGACCTCGGAGTCGGAAAAATCCGCCTTCTGACCAATAATCCTAAAAAAGTCGTCGGACTCGACGGCTACGGACTGGAAATCGTCGAGCAACTGCCCATCCGTCAGTCGGCCAACCCGCACAACGAGCACTACCTGAACACCAAGCGCGACCGCATGGGGCATTCCCTTTGAAGACCCCCCACGGAAAAACCGCAGGTCGACCGACGTGATCCCGTAATCCGGAAACACGTCATGGGCAGCGGCTTTCAGATCGTCTACATAGTCAGGACGACCCCCAAATTTAGGAAACGTTCAAAAAAAGTTGCCTAAATTTTTAAAATTGGTTAAGCACATGGGCGCTGACCCCTTAGTCCCATGTTGTCCCACAAAACCAGCCTGATCACGGCCGGCACACTGATGGTAGGTGTGACCCCGCTGTTAGGGAGCCCTCCGCTCTCCGCCAGCGAGGCCCAGTCCACCAATCCGATCAGCAGGATGGCCCGCATCATCAATCCCCAGCTCACCGAACTCGAGCAGCGGATTGATGCCCTGAACGACCGAGTCCGCTCCATGGCTCCTTTTTCGCCGAAGCCGGTGAGGGAGGAACTCGGATGGCGCGCCATGCAAGCGCAAGGCGGCGACAAGCCGACCCTCACGCTCGACTTGGGCGAGGTCTACCCCTTGAGCGACATTTACGTCATCCCGGCGCTCCCTCCCTTCGGTGAAACCCGCCGCCTGTTTCCGCTGAAGCTCACCCTCGATACCGCCCGCTCGGCCGATTTTGCGGACGCCCGCAAAGTCTACTCGACTCCGGCCAACACCAACGAATCGCAGGACGGCTATCCGCTGCGGGTCAACACCCGCGACCTCGACGCCCGCTACGTCCGCCTCACCGTGGATACCGGCTACTCCCGGGGCGACTACTCGATTTCCATGATCTCGGAGCTGATGGTGCTCTCGGGCGGCCAGCCCGTTTCCCTGACCGCCACGGCCACGGCCACCGGCTCGATGAATTCCGGTTTCGACTGGAGCCCCAAATACGCCATCGACGGCCAATCGCCCCTCGGCATCTGGCAATCCGGCCCTTGGAACACCTCCCGCGGACAACTCATCAAGCTGGCCAATTCGTCGGATGTAGTGACCTGGCAGTTCGATCTCGGCCAGTCCGAACCGCTCGATCGCGCCACCCTCTTCCCCTACGAGCTTCCGGAAATCGGCGGCACTTCCGCCCTGCCCAGCATCATCAAGGTGGCCGTGAGCGACACCCCCGAGCCCGCGGAGGACAGCTTCGTTTCCTGCACCGGAGGAGAGACCTTCAGCCCCTCCACCCTGCCGCTACGGGGAAAAACCGGTCGCTACGTGACCATCTCCGGCAGCCTCTTCCCGCTCACCCTCGGCCGGGACAACATCATGGCGGTGTCGGAAATCGAGATCTGGTCGCTCGGCCGCAACCTGGTCTCCGGATCCACGCCCAAAGTTCTGGTCAACGGCAACCCCGCCAGCCCCTCCCCGGAGTTGACGGACGGCCGTGCCAACGGCCACGAGATCATCCCGGTCGGTGACTGGCTGCGCCAGATTCACGAACGCCAGGGAATCGAGGAGGAGCTCGCCTCCCTCATCCCCAAGCGCAACAACCTCGTCTCCGAAGCCGAAATCAACGCCACCTGGGGCGCCTCGGTCGCCATCGGCCTGACCTTCCTGATCCCGGTCGCCATCTTCGAGCGCCGCCGCCTGGTTTCGCGCAAGCAGATCGACCAGCTCCGCCGCCGGATCGCCTCCGACCTTCACGACGACATCGGCAGCAACCTCGGCAGTATCTCGCTGATCGCCCGCTCGGCGAAGAAGGACCTCGAACGCATCCACGACCCGGATACGCTCGCCGAGGACCTCGCGGAAATGGAAACCATCGCCCGCGAAAGCTCGCTGGCCATGCGCGACATCGTCTGGCTGCTCGAACGCAACCAGGACAGCATCGGCGATTTCGTCGAGCGCATGCGGAGCACCGCCGACCGCCTGCTTCGCGAGATGGAGTTCGAAATGACCTGCAAGTCGAACCGGACCGCCCTCAAGCTGACCCTCGAGGCCAAGCGTCACCTGTTCCTCTTCTACAAGGAAGCGCTCCACAACATCCTCAAGCACTCCAAGGCCCACAACGTCCGGGTCAACATCTTCGACGATCGCGATAGTCTTATCATGGAAGTTACCGATGACGGCATCGGCCTGCCCGTCGATGAGGCCGGCAAGGCGGCCGCGGTGAAGAAGCTGACGGCCCGCGCCGCGGTGCTCGAAGGCCGTTTCGACGTGGAATCGGCACCCGGGCAAGGGACGCGCTTGCGTCTTGAGGTGAAAAGAGCAAACCTCATCGCGACCAAGGCAGCCGCATGAACGAAGAATCTTCCAACTCCACGATCCGCATCTGGCTTCTCGAAGACCACCCGCAGTTTGCGAAGCAGATGACGCGACTCATCTCCGCGGAGGACGATCTCGACTGTGAGAAAGTCTTCACGCATCCCAACGAACTCTACTCGGAAATCAACTTCGGCACCCCGTTGCCTGACCTGATGATCTTCGACCTCGGCCTGCCGGGGAAGGACGGTCTCCAGGTCCTCCGCGAGGTGAAGGAAAAGTATCCGCAGCAGAAGATCGTCATCCTCACCGCCTTCGACGACCGCGAGCGCGTCTACCGCGCCCTCTGCAACGGCGCCTCCGGCTACCTGCTGAAGACCGCCGAGCCGGATGACATCGTCAACGGCATCCGCGACGTGATGCACGGCGCGGCCCCGCTCAGTGGAGCGATCGCGAGCATGATCCTCGACGGCTTCGCCAAACTCGGCCCGGTCGAGGAAACCGAGCCGCTCACCAACCGCGAGGAGGAAGTCCTCCGCGCCATGGTCCGCGGGCTGATCAAGAAGGAGATCGCCGACGAGCTCGACATCTCCCTCCACACCGTCGACATGCACCTGCGCAGCGTCTACCGGAAGCTCCACGTCCGGACCCAGACCGAGGCCGTCTCCAAGGCCATCCGCAAGGGCCTGGTCTGACGCAGCGCTCTCTTTCGGAGCGCTGGCTTCAGCCGGCGCGTCCCAATCGGACATCGTTCTCCCTCGCAGACGGCGACCTCATCGCCGTCTGCGTTTTTGTTTTTGGAGCGCTGGCCTCAGCCGGCATCCCACAAGCGGCAACTCTCGCCCTCGCAGACCGTCACCTCGGTGCCATCCACTTTTTCCTGCACCCCCCGCGGCTCGTAGGCCATCCGCAGCGCGGAAACATCGGCCGTCCTCCCGAGCGACAGCTTCCTCACCCCCCTCAGCCTCAGATCCAGCGCCCCGAGCAGCACGGGGCCGTAAAACCCGTGCTTCTCGATCACCAGCGAGCCCGCGCGCAGCAGGGCCTCCGCCTTTTTTCCGAAACCCGCCTCCCCCGTCAGCGCCTCCAGCTTCAGCAGGTTCACCGCCGCCACGTGGTTCGGCGAAGGCTCCGCGCCATCGTGGTCCTCGCGGATACTCATCAGTTCCTTGCCGGAAAGGGTGGGCCGCATCACGTAGCCGATCCGTTCCTCACTCCAGCACTCGCGATCAAAAATCCCCTGCAGCTCCACCGCCCACTCCAGCCAGCCGCCATCATCGATCCCGTGCAGGTGCAGGAGCCCCTCGATGAGAAACGCATAATCCGCCGGGAATGCGTCCACACCCGAACTCCGCTGCCGCCACGAGCGGAAAAGCTTCCCGTCCTCGAAAAGCTCCGCCTTCAAAAACCCGGCAGCCTCCATCGCCGCCTTCCCAGCCTCTCCGCGATCCAACACCTGCCCGGCCCGCGCCAGCGCCCCGATCATCAACCCGTTCCAAGCCGTAATGATCTTGTCGTCGCGATGCGGCAGGGTTCGCTTTTCCCGCACCTCCAGCAGTCGTTGGCGGATCTCCTCAAGCCGCGCCACCGCATCCTCGCCGAAAGTCTCCCTCAATCGCGAGTCCCCCATCGCCCGAAACAAAGTGTTCCGCCCTTCCAGCTCGCCGTGCGGATCACTCTCCGGGCGGGCATTTCCCTCCAGCTCCACCCCCCACGCCGCGCAGGCCAGCGCCGCATCCTCCGGGGAAAGCAAGGACTGCAAGTCGTCGGCCGTCCACGTCCAGTAGGCCCCCTCCTTCTTTTCCCCCTCCGGATCGATGCTGTCCGCATCTTCCGCCGCATGGAATCCGCCCGCCGGATCGCGCAGGTCGCGCAGCACGTAATCGACGATCCCCGAAGCCACCCTCGCATACCGGGCTTCACCGGTCGCCTGACAGGCATCGAGATACAAGTGCAGCAGCTGCGCCTGGTCGTAGAGCATCTTTTCGTAATGCGGCACATGCCAGTAGCGGTCGACCGAGTAGCGATGAAACCCGCCTCCGACCTGGTCGTGCATCCCGCCGGCGGCCATCAGATCCAGCGTCCGCTCGACCATCTGCAGGCAGCTCCCGCCTTCGTCGCTGTCCGCCCCGAAGCGGTCCGAAAGCTGCAGCAACACCCGCGGCACCGACGGACGCGGGAATTTCGGGGCCCCGCCCCAGCCACCCCAATCCGGGTCGAACATCGACTCGCAGCGGTCGATGAAGTCCCCGAACACCTTGGCATCCGGCAGCCCGCGAACCACGGCATCCGCCGTAGTGGGCTGCTGCATGTGCTCCGCCACCCGCTCCGCCGCTTCCTTCATCTTCACCCGGTCCTCCTTCCACAGGCGCGCGATTTCCCGGCATAGCCGCGGGAAGCCCGGCCGCCCGTGCCGGTCATCAGGCGGGAAATAGGTCCCGCCCACGATCGGCTCGCCGTCGGGCGTGAGCCACACGCTCATCGGCCAGCCGCCCTGGCCGGTGGTCGCCTGAACGAAGGCCATGAAGGCCGCGTCCACGTCCGGCCGCTCTTCGCGGTCCACCTTCACGCACACGAAGCCCTCGTTCATCACGGCCGCGATCGCCTCGTTCTCGAAGCTCTCGCGCTCCATCACGTGGCACCAGTGGCAGGTCGAATAGCCGATCGAGAGAAACACCGGCTTGTCCGTCTCGCGTGCTTGGAGAAACGCGGCCTCGCCCCACGGCACCCAGTTCACCGGGTTGTCCTGGTGCTGGAGCAGGTAGGGCGAGGTTTCATCGGCGAGGGCGTTCGGCATGCCGCCACCCTAACCGCGATCCCCGCGGATGCATCCCTTCAGGCAGCCGTTAGTAGGGCAGCTCGCCCCCGCCGCGTGGCTTCAGCGGCGTATCGCCCCGCTGGTAGACCCGCACCCAGTCCACCTGCATTTCCGCCGGGAAGGGCGTGGAAGCATCCGGGTTTCCCAGGAACTGGCCTCCCACCGCCACGTTGAGCAGCAGATGGAAAGGCCTGTCAAATGGCGCCGGCCAGGCGTTCAGTTCGTCCTCCGACGCCGGCATCGCCCCCTTGCCATCCACCACCTTCGAGGAGCTCCACCAGAAGTTCCTGGTCGAGAAAAGATTGCCATCCACATACCAGCGCAGCTCCCCCGGTTCCCACTCGAGGCCGTAGATGTGCCACCCGTCGATCCCCTTGCCTTCCGGGAACACGTACTCGCCGCCGCTGTGCTGGTTCGCCGGCCAGCGGGACCCGTAGTGGATCGTGCCCAGCACCTTGCCCGGCTCCTGGCCGCGGGCCTCCATGATGTCGATCTCGCCGGAGGCCGCCCAACCGCCGTAGCCTTCCGTTTCCGGCAGCATCCAGATCGCCGGCCACACGCCCTGGCCGATCGGCAGCTTCGCCCGGATCTCGAACTTGCCGTATTTCGCGGTGAACAGCGGCGCCCCGTCCCGTTTCACCGTCCGCAGGCGGCCGGAAGTGTAGCCGCAGCCGTGGAGCGACTCCTTCATCGCGCGGATCACCAGGTGACCGTCCGTCACCGACACGTTGCGTTCGTTCTCAGTGTAGTACTGAAGCTCGTTGTTGCCCCAGCCATGGATCCACTGGTTGGCCGCGTAGTTGTAGAAACCGTTCCCAACCTGATAATCCCACTTCGCCGGATCCAGCCGGTCGCCGTCGAATTCATCGCTCCACGTCAGCTTCCATTCGTCCGCAGCGAAGGCCGAAGCCACCATGCAACTTACTGCAATTTTTTGAATCATCGTGAGCCGTTACGCGGGGTTTTCCTCCATCTTTCGTCGCGCGGGTCATGGCGAATAAACGACCACCGGCCCGGTCCCGCCGCCGCCCTGCACGCGGCGCAGCTTGGCCACCGCCCGCACCACGCAGGCCGCCGCTTCCGCCGCTTCCTCCCGCGTGTTCAGCCGTGAGAATCCGAACCGCAGGCTGCTCCGCGCCTTCGCGTCGGAGAAACCCATCGCCTTCTGCACGTGACTCGGCTGCTGCTTGCCGGTCATGCACGCGCTCCCGGCCGAACAAGCCACGCCCATTTCATCCAGCAGGATCAGCAGGCCCGCCGCCTCGCAGCGGTCGAAGGACAGGTGACTGGTGTTCGACACCCGGTGGATCAGGTCGCCGTTCACCGTCACGCCCTCGCAGCCCTCCACCACCTTCGCCTCGAAATCATCGCGCAGCGCCCGCAGGTCGCGGCCTTCATCGACCCATGCCTTCGCCAGCTCCGCCGCCTTGCCCATCGCCACGATCCCGGCGACGTTTTCCGTCCCGCTGCGGCGCTCCTTTTCCTGGCCCCCGCCGCGCAACAGCGGCTCGAACCGACAGCCCTCCCGCACGAAAAGCGCGCCCACACCCTTCGGCCCGTGGAACTTGTGCGCGCTGAGGCTCAGGAAATCCACCGCCACCTCGCGCACGTCGATCTTCACCTTTCCCGCCGCCTGGATCGCATCCGTGTGAAACGCCAGCCCCTGTGATTTCGCCACCTCGCAAGCCTCCGCCAGCGGCTGGATCACGCCGGTCTCGTTGTTCACCCACATCACCGAGGAAAAGCCGCCGCCCTCCTTCGCCTTCGTACAAGCCGTCTCGAAGCCCCCCATTTCCAACCTCCCGCCCGCGTCCACGCCGCACATCTCCGTCGCGTAGCCGACCTGGGCGAAATTCTCGATCACCCTCAACACCGCGCTGTGCTCGATCGCCGTCGTCACCACCGTGCCGGTTTTCCGACCCACCAGCCTCGCCAGCCACTTCAGCGCCGCGTTCGTGCTTTCCGTCCCGCCGCTCGTGAACACGATTTCGGCCAGCTTCGCCGAAATCAGGGCCGCCACCTGCTCGCGCGCCGTCTCGATCGCCTTCCGCGCCTCCTTGGCCGCGCGATACGACGCATTCGGGTTCGCGAACCGCTCCGTCAGCCATGGCATCATCGCCTCCACCACCTCCGGCAGCACCGGCGTCGTCGCATTCGCATCCAAATAGATCACCCCCGCAGCCTAAACGCCCCCACCCGCGCCGCCAACATCTGTATCTCCTCCCGCCTCCAGAAAGCCACGAAGCCCGAGCCTCCCCACACAACACACCCCGCCACCATCCGTACGTTGTCCCGCCTTCAGGCGGCCGCAGAGCACGAGCCTCCCCACCCCACACACCCCGCCTCCAGACATCCCCAGAGCCCGAGCCCCTCGCCTCAACAAACCCTATCTCCCCCAAGCCCCCGCTGGCCCCCCCCCGATCCCCGCCTATCAGAAACAACGTGCCCACCCCCGGCGAAGCCATCCTCACCCTCCTCTCCCAGCGCCAAAAGGGCTCCTCCATCTGCCCCTCCGAAGCCGCCCGCCTCATCGACCCCGAAAACTGGCGCCCGCACATGGTCGCCGTCCGCACCGCCGCCGGCGACCTTTCCGCCTCCGGCGAAATCGAGATCTGCCAGGGCGGCGAGCCGGTCGATCCCGCCTCCCTCCGCGGCCCCATCCGACTCCGCCTTCCCTCATGAGAAACCTCGTCCTCATCCTCGGCGATCAGCTCGATGCCGACAGCCCCGCCCTCGCTGCGGCCGATCCCGAACACGATCTCATCTGGATGGCCGAAGCCGCCGAGGAGTCCACCCACGTCTGGTCCCACAAGCAGCGCATCGCCCTCTTCCTCGCCGCCATGCGGCACTTCCGCGATCACCTCCGCGACCAGGGTTTCACGGTGGATTACACCGAGCTCGACGCCCCCGACCACGGCGGCTCGCTCTCCTCCGAGCTTTCGCGGGCCATCGAAAAACACCGACCCGAAAAGGTCGTCCTCGTCGAAGCCGGGGAATACCGCGTCCAGCATTCCATCGAAGGCACCTGCAACCGCCTCAAGACGCCCGTCGAGTTCCTCGATGACACCCATTTCCTCTGCTCCATCGACGACTTCCGCCGCCACGCCGAGGGCCGCAAATCGCTTCGCATGGAGTTTTTCTACCGCGAGATGCGCAAGCGCCACGGCATCTTGTTAGACGACGGCAAGCCGGCCGGCGGCGACTGGAATTACGACCGGGAAAACCGCAAGTCCTTCGGCAAGGACGGCCCCGGCGAGATTCCCGAACCCACCCGCCACGAGCCCGACGAGATCACCCGCGAGGTGCTCGAGCTCGTCGAACGCCGTTTCCCCGGCCATCCCGGCTCGCTCGACACCTTCCACTGGCCCGTCACCCGCCGCTCCGCGCTGGCCCGGCTGCGCTCGTTCATCGACGACTTCCTGCCGAACTTCGGCGACTTCCAGGACGCCATGTGGGCCGACCGACCGCACCTCTACCACTCACTCATTTCCTCCAGCCTCAATCTCAAGCTCCTCCACCCGCGCGAGGTCATCAAGGCCGCGGAAAGCGCCTGGCGCGAGGGCAAGGCGCCGCTGGCCGCCACCGAGGGCTTCATCCGCCAGATCCTCGGCTGGCGCGAGTACGTCCGCGGCATCTACTGGCTCCACATGCCCGACTACCTCGAGCGCAACGCGCTCGGCGCCGACCAGCCGCTGCCCGACTTCTACTGGACCGGCCGTACTCCGATGCGCTGCCTGTCGCAGGTCGTCGGCCAGACGCTCGAGTTCGGCCACGCCCACCACATCCAGCGCCTCATGGTCACCGGCCTCTACGCCTTGCTGTTAGGCGTGAAACCAAAGGCCGTCCACGAGTGGTATTTGGCCGTTTACGTCGATGCCATCGAATGGGTCGAGCTGCCGAACACCCTCGGCATGTCGCAGTTCGCCGATGGGGGTGTGATGGCTTCCAAGCCCTACTGCGCCTCCGGCAAATACATCCAGCGCATGAGCAACTACTGCAAGGGCTGCCCCTTCGATCCCGCCAAGCGCACCGGCGACCAGGCCTGCCCTTTCACCACACTCTACTGGGACTTTCTCCTCCGCAACCAGCCCCAGCTCGAGGGCAACCCGCGCATGAGCATGCAGCTGCGCAACCTCCAGCGCATCTCCGACGAAGAAAAGTCCGCCATCCACGACCAGGCCGACCGACTCCGTGCCGATCCCGCGGCCAGCCACGCAGTTGATCTTTGGTTCTGAATCCGGCCTGCGGATGGAACCCGAGCGCTTCCGCCGGTGCCGTGGGTTCCGGGATTGAAACTTCCGTCCGCAGCCCCGACGCTCCGCGCATGAAGTCCTGCCTCGGCATGCTGATCACCCTGCTCATGCTCGTCGTCGTCCTCGGCACTCTCGGTGGAATCTACTACCTCAGCGCCACGACCGAGTTCGAGCGGGTGGAAAAGTAGGACCAGCCGCACGGGCCCGGAAGGACACCCTCGGCAGCTTCACGCATACTCGGCGGGCGAGGCTGGAGCTTCCCGGTCCGTTTCCAAGGAAAAGCCGCCACCCCTTGCGGAGCGACGGCTTTTTGAATCAATCGATCTCGAACGGTCAGGCTTCGGCCGGCTGTTCGGCTTGTTCGGCCTTCTGATCGCGGAGATAGGCGCGGCGGCTCATCTTCACGCGGCCCTTCTCATCGACGCCGATGCACTTGGCGGTGATCATCTCGCCCTTCTTGACGACGTCTTCCACCTTCTCGGTGCGGCCTTCGGCCAGCTCGGAGACGTGGACGAGGCCGTCCTTGCCGGGAAGCACTTCCATGAACGCGCCGAAGTTCGTCACCGAAACGACCGGGCCGGTGTACACCTTGCCCACCTCGATTTCCGCGAAGATGCGGTCGATGAGTTCCTTGGCGCGCTGCAGGCCTTCCTCCTTGGAGGCGTAGATGTGCACGGTGCCGTCATCCTCGATGTTGATGTCGGCCCCGGACTCGGCCTGGATGCCCTTGATGTTCTTGCCGCCGGGCCCGATGAGTTCGCCGATGCGGTCGGCCGGGATTTTCACCGACACGATGCGCGGCGCGTGCGGGCTGAGGTCCTGCGGACCGGCCACGGCCTCGTTCATCTTGGCGATGACCTTGGTGCGGCCTTCCTTGGCGAGCTTCACGGCTTCCTCGAGGATGCTCAGCGGCAGGCCGGGCAGCTTGAGGTCGAGCTGGTAGCCCGTGACACCGGCATCGGTGCCGCAGAGCTTGAAGTCCATGTCGCCGTAGAAGTCCTCGGAACCGATGATGTCGAGCAGCACCTTGTGCTCCTTGAGCGTGCCGTCCTCGTTCCACTCGGTCACCAAGCCGCAGGAAATGCCGCCGACCGGGGCCTTGAGCGGCACCCCGGCGCAGAGCAGCGACATGGTGCCGGCGCAGACGGTCGCCATCGAGGTGGAGCCGTTTGACTCCATGACCTCGGAGGAAACGCGCATCGCGTAGGGGAATACGTCTTCGTCCGGGATGACCGGGGCGATCGAGCGCTCGGCGAGGGCGCCGTGGCCGATCTCACGGCGGTTCAGGCCACCCATGCGGCCGGTTTCACCCACCGAGAACGGAGGGAAGTTGTAGTGGAGGATAAAGCGCTTGCTGTCCTCGCCACCGGCGTAGTTGTCGAAGAACTGCTTCTCGTCGGCCGGAGCCAGCGTGCAGATGCCCATGGCCTGCGTTTCGCCGCGGGCGAAAATGGCGGAGCCGTGAACGCGTGGCAGCGAGTTGGCTTCGGCGAAAAGGGGCCGAAGGTCGCCGATCTGGCGACCGTCGGCACGCACGCCCTTCTCCATGATGGAGAGGCGGAAGGCCTTCTTCTGGATGTACTCGAACACCTGCTCGATCTCGAACTCGGTGGTCTCCGGGAATTTCTCCATGATGGCGGCTTCCACCTCGTCGCGCAGCGCGCCGACCTTCTTGCCACGCTCGACCTTGGAGGCGGCGTAGATGGCGTCCTCGATGCGGTCGCCGGCGACGGCGTAGCCGACTTCAAGAAGCTCGTCCTTGGCGACGGTCACGGTGTATTCGCGCTTCTCCTTGCCGGCGAGCTTCACCAGTTCCTCCTGGGCTTCGACGAGCTTCTGCACGGCGGCCTGGGCGAAATGGAGGGCCTTCACGAACTCTTCTTCCGGGAGCTCGTTGGCGGCGCCTTCGATCATGATGACGTCGTTCTTGTTGCCGACGTAAACGAGGTCGAGGTCGCTTTCCTCACGCTCGTCGAAGGTTGGGTTGATGACGAATTCGCCATCGACGCGGCCGACGCGGACGGCACCGATCGGGCCGGCCCATGGGATGTCGGAAATCGCGAGCGCGGCGGACGCGCCGTTCATCGAGAGAATGTCGGAGTCGTTGATCTGGTCGGCGGCGAGCAGCAGCGCGACGATCTGGGTGTCATAGAGGTAGCCCTTCGGGAAAAGCGGGCGCAGCGGGCGGTCGGTCATCCGCGAGGTCAGGATTTCCTTTTCGGTCGGGCGGCCTTCGCGCTTGAAGTAGCCACCCGGGAACTGGCCGGCGGCGGAGGCTTTTTCCTTGTACTCGACGGACAGCGGGAACCAGGTCTGGCCCGACTTGACCTTGGTTTGGGAAACGGCGGTCACCAGGACCACGGTTTCACCGGAGGTGACGACGACGGCGCCGTCGGCGAGTTTGGCGATCTTACCCGTCTCGAAGGTGATCGGGTTCGAGCCGACCTGGCTCGTGATGGTATGGATGTTCATTCTGTGTGTTCTTACTGACTTCAGTGTCCCGTCCACCTGGACGGGGGCATGGGTTCGGGGCCTCCCTGGATTTGGTTGGCGGGAAAAACCCCGCGCCGGACGGCCAACCGTGCCACCCGGCGCTTAAAACGAAACGGCCACGGGTGAATCCGTGGCCGTCTCGGAGAGTGTCGGGTTAGCGGCGCAGGCCGAGTCCCTTGATGAGCTTCTGGTAGCGTTCTTCGTCGCAGGCCTTGATGTAATCCAGGAGCTTGCGGCGCTGGGCGACGAGCTTGAGCAGACCGCGGCGGGACGAGGTGTCCTTCTTGTGGGTGCCGAGGTGCTCGGTGAGGTGCTTGATGCGGACGGTCAGGTTGGCGACCTGGAAGTCGGCGCTGCCGGTGTCGGTGTCATGGACCTTGTAGTCCGCGGGATTGATGGTGCTTTCGCTCATGTGCTTGTTTGGTTCGGTCCAGCCACCTTGGCCGGTCCGCCCTTGGTCGGGACGGCGGAGGAAAGCGGAAAACGCCCGGATTGCAAGGACAGAATCTTTTGGGAAAAAAGGCTCGCGGGGGATTTTCGCAGGATGGATCGGATAGGAAGGATGACTGGGATTTGCTGACGGGATTTCACTCTGGCACCGGCAGGAGGGCGGTGAGTTTCTCCTCGAGCATCGCGGTGAGCGGAGCGGCGCCGCCCTTGGACGGAAGGGTTCCGTTTTCGAGGAAATCACTGACCGGGATCGGATCGGCGGCGGTCACGGTGGCGTCGCGCGGGGTCGGGTAGGTCGGGAACCCGAAGAGATCCTCCTCCAGCTTCATGAGGGTCTCGGCGCGGCGGTCGAGGCTGGGGTGCGAGAGCAAATAATCGCCGATGTAGCTGTGCGACTGGAGGGCGGTGAAGACGGCATCGAGGTCGTCGAGGAGCGTCACCCGCTCGGTGGTCGAAGCCGGGTTTTCCGCATCCAGCAGCCGGCGGCGGATCCGATACCGCAGCGCCCGCACGCGCTCGGGGGCGGTGGTCGCACGCGGATCGCGGCCGTGTTTTTCCTCGGTCGCCGAAAGCAGCCGCTCGCAGAGCACCTCGAGCCGCGACTGGATGCCCCCCTGCCCCGCTTCGCCGAGGAATTCGGTTTCCTTCAGCGCCAGCACGCCGGTGCCGAGGCGGATGATCCGGTCGTCCACCGCCATGGCCGGCCGCGGGGTCCAGCCGATGCGGTCCTCCAGCTTCGACAAGCGCTCGCCGAAGGTCGCCTCGACCTCGGGCCGATGCTGGAAGCAGATCCCCACCGGCACCAGCCACGCGCGGCGCCCGTCCTTCAGCCGCCCGGCGGCCTTGAGCAGGATCGAGGCCACGCCCTCCATCAGCGGGTCGAGCCGCTCGTGGTGATGGTAGATTTCGCCCTCCGGGTAAATGACCAGCGGCGTCCCCGCCTCGAGCAGCCCGATCGCGGTCTTGATCGCCGACAGGTCCGGCCCGTCGCGATCCACGGAGAAGACGCCCATCGATTGCAGGGCCCAGGCCGCGGCGGGCGAGCCTTCGAACACCTCCCGCGCGGCCATGAAATGCAGCGGCAGCGCGTGACGGCGGCCCATTTCGATCATGAGGTGCGGGTCCGAGTGATCGGCATGGTTCGGTGCCAGCAGCACGGCGTCGCCTTTCTTCACGAGGGCTTCGACCTGCTCCATCCCCGCCTCGGAGATCCCCTCCAGCCGGTATTTCCGCCGCAGAAAGACCCGCTCGTTCGCCCACAGCCCGAGCGGTCGGAACCACCCGCGCCCCTGCGGCGGTCGAAAGGTGTAGGGCAGATCGGTCCTCAGCCGGCGCATGGCTGAACGTGCCAAGGTCCGCGGGCCAAGCGCCAATCAAATCCGCGGCTCCGCCTTTTCCTTTCCCTTTTCGTGGTCCTGCCGCGCAGCGGTTCTACTGCCGGTTGAAGCGCGCCACCTCCCGCTGCGCTTCCCGCAGCTCGACCTTCTTCTTCAAATCATGGCGCTGGTCGGAGTGCGTCTTGCCCTTGCCGACGCCCAGCTCGACCTTCACCCGGCTGTTCTTCCAATACATCCTCAGGCAGGGCAGCGTGGAGCCCTTGACCTCGAGCGCGTGCTCCAGCTTGCGGATCTCCTCCTTGTGAAGCAGCAGGCGGCGCGGCCGGCGGGTATCGTGCTGGAACCACTTGCCGGCGGTCTCCCACGGCTGGATGTGGCAGCCGAAAAGGAACATCTGCCCCCGCTCGACCCGGGCGAAGGCGTCGGCGATGTTCACCTTGCCCTCGCGGATCGACTTCACCTCCGTGCCTTTCAGCTCGACCCCGGCCTCGTAGGTCTCGGAGATGTGGAAATCGCGACGCGCTTTTCGATTGCTGGCGATTTCCGCACTCATGGGCGAAAAAGTGTCCCGGAACCGGGCGGCCGCAAGGGCGACCTCAGCCGTTGATGGCCTCGCCCGAGAGCTTGATCTTGCCCTCGATGATCTCCTGCAGGGCGATGTCGGCGGCTCCCATGCTCGGCACCGTCGGGATCAGCGGCGAACGTCCGCTGTTCAGTTGGCGGACGCGCTTGGAAACCATATTGATGAGAACCAAGGGATCGCTCACGACTTCGGACGCCTTCTCGACAAGATCGCTTTTCATGGGTGTGCCTGCAAACCGGGAATGGGGCTTCGGCTGATCGAAGGGGATGATGTTTTCTTCAGACATGCCAAGCCATCCGGCCCTACGCGGCCGGAGGGCGGACACAATCGGCTTTCCACCCCCTTGACAAGGCGAAACTCAATGCTTGGGGAGTTTTTCCGGCCGAGCGGGCGATGACCAGCGGGAATCCCGTCACTTCGGCATCAAATCCAGCCCGAACTGCCGCAGCCCCACCACGGTGAGCCAGAAGCACCCGATGGTGATCAGGCAGTTCGCCCCCAGCGCCGGCCAGAAGGTCCAGCCGTGGCGCAGCATCCATGGCAGGATGAGAAACATCGGCAAGGTCGGCAGCACGAACCAGAAGGTGCCCTCGGCGTGGCCCGCGATGCGGGAGGCGGACTGCTTTTCCTGGTGCATCCACACCATGGCGATCAGCGAGGTGAAGGGCAGCGCGATCAGCAGCGCCGACATCCGGTCGCTGAAAACCTGCACTTTGGTCACCACCACGATCACCAGTGCGGTCACCAGGATCTTCACGAGGTCCTTGGGACCGAAACTTAACACGTCCTGCCAGGGTATCCGGTTCATCATCACTCTCCTTGCGGGGCCCGACATTCGGGTTTTAGCCTGTGGCATGCAACTCCCGCGCGCCGCCGCACTCTCCATTCTGCTCCTCGCCGCCTGCGGACCCGCCGTCCCGACGGCTGCCGCCGGGAATCCATCGAGCCTCTCCCCCGCCCAGAAATCCGCCATCGGCCGCAAGATCTGGCAGAACGAATGCGGCGGAACCGTCGATGGCCTGACCACCTGGAACGCCGGCGAAAACTTCCCGTCGCTCGGGATCGGCCACTTCATCTGGTACCCCGCCGGCGTTTCCGGGAAGTTCGAGGAAAGCTGGCCGCGCTTCACCGCCTATGCCGCCTCGCGCGGAGCCACCGTGCCGGCGATCGGCCGCAGCGCCGACGCCCCGTGGCCCGGCAAGGCCGCCTTCCAGGCCGCTTTCCGCAGTGCGGAAATGAACGAACTCCGCCAGTGGCTCGCCGCCAACGTGGCGCTGCAGACCGACTTCATCATCGCCCGCTCGCGCGCCGCCCTGCCCAAAATGATGGCGGCCGCCCCGGCTTCCGACCGGGCCCGCATCCAGGCCAACTACCAGAAGGTCGCCGCCACCGGGCACGGCCAGTATGCGCTGATCGACTACGTCAATTTCAAGGGCGAGGGCACCAACCCCGCCGAGCGCTACCAAGGCCGCGGCTGGGGCCTGCTGCAGGTGCTCGCCGGCATGCGCGACGTGCCCGCCGGCCAGCCCGCCGCCGCCGAGTTCGCCGCCTCCGCGAAACGGGTGCTCGGCCGGCGCATCGAAAATGCCCCCGCAGACCGCGGCGAGGCCCGATGGCGCGCCGGCTGGTTCAATCGTTGCGACACCTACGCCCGCCCCCTCTGAGCTCCGGTTCCTGATGTTCCGCTTTCTTCCCGGCCGCCTTTGCCTCGCCATCCTGCTGCTGGCGATGCCGCTGGCCGCCCAGGACCCGCCGGCTGCGGGGGCGGAGAAGCCCACCGCCGCCCAGCGCGGCCTGGCCGCCATTGAGGCCCAGCTGCCGCTGATCGCCCGGGAAAAAGAAGACCTCACCCACCTCCGGGCCGAGCTTGAAAAGGCCGGCTCGGAAGAGGAGCAGCAGGAGATCCGCCAGCAGATCACCGAGAAACGCGCCCGCATCCGCGAAATCGAGGCCAGCATCCGCTCGCTGGCCTCCGGGGTGCCCGAGGATGCCTGGGTCGAGAAACCCGCCGCCCCGCGCACGCTCACCGAGGAGGCGCAGGATGCCCTCAGCCCGGTGCTCGACCTCATCCGCAATGCCACCTCCGGCCCCCGCGAGATGTCGGAACTGCGCGACGACATCGAAAACTGGGAGAACCGCCTCAATCTGGCCAACCAGGCCGTCGAGCGCCTGGGATCGCTGCCGCCCGACGAGCAGCTCGACCCCGCCATCGTCGCCCAGCTGACGAAGGTCCGCGAGGAGTGGAACAACCGCCGGGTCGAGGCCACCGGCGAACTCGAAGCCCTCCGCGCGCAGCTCGCCGAGCGGGAAAGCAAGAACCGCGGCTTCGTCGAGACCTTCTCCGACACCGTCTCCGGCTTCTGGCGCAGCAAGGGCATCAACCTGCTCCTCGCCATCGGCGTGTTCATCGTCGTCTTCCTCGCCGGCCGCCGCGCGCTCGACCTGCTGCGCCGCCACAGCCCGCTCCACAAGCGCGAGGAGACGCCCGTCTACACCCGCCTGCTCGACCTCCTCGCCGGCCTGCTGATCGGCCTGCTCGCCACCGCCGGGGCCCTGCTGGTGCTGTATTTCCGCGGCGACTGGCTGCTGCTTTCCATCGCCACCATCATCATCGTGGCGGTCATCATCGGCTCGCGGAACTCCATCCTCCCCTACGCCGACCAGATCCGCACCATCCTCAACCTCGGCCCCGTCCGCGAGGGCGAGCGCATCGTCATCGACGGCGTCCCGTGGCGGGTCGACAGCCTCGGTTTCTACTGCACCTTCAGTAATCCGCAGCTCGGCGATGCCCGCCTGCGCCTGCCGATCAAGGAGGTCATCGGCCTGCGCTCCCGCCCCCTCGGCAAGAAGGAACCGTGGTTTCCCAGCGCCGAGGACGACTGGGTGATCCTCTCCGACGGCGTGTTCGGCAAGGTCCTCACCCAGACGCCCGAGGCGGTCGTGGTCCTCCAGCTCGGCGGCAGCCGGCGGCAGTATCTGGTGGGCGATTACCTCTCGCTCGCGCCCGAGGACCTGTCGAAAGGCTACCGCATCTCGGTCACCTTCGGCATCGACTACGCCCACCAGCCGATCTGCACCACCGAGGTCCCTGACGTGTTCCTCAAGGGCGTCCACCGGGCGCTGGTGGGCGCCGTGGAGCGGGAAAACGTGAAGAGCGTCAAGGTGGAGTTCATGGCCGCCGGCGCCTCGTCGCTCGACTACGTCATCCTCGCCGACTTCACCGGCGAGGTGGCCCGCAGCCGCAACGTGCTCGAACGGCTGATCCAGAAGACCTGCGTCGAGGTCTGCAACGAGCAGGGCTGGATCATCCCCTTCACCCAGATCACCCTTCATCAGGCCCCCGCCGAAGAAACCCCCGCCTGAACCGTGCCCTTCACCCGCCATCACCACGGACTTCCCTGGCCGCGCCTCGAACGCCACGAGCGCATCGCCTGCCATTTCTGCGATGCGCTCCAGCCCGCCCCGAGGCTGCGCGAGGGCGAGATCGCCCTCTGCGGGCATTGCGGCGAGGAGCTGTTTCAAAACCGGCCCCGATCGCTGTCCCGCTGCGTCGGCTGGTCGCTCGGCGCCGTGTTTTTCATGATCGTGGCGCACAGCTTCCCCTTCCTCACCATGGAAGCCGCCGGGGCCCGCACCAAGCTCGGCCTGTGGCGTGCGGCCAAGGCGCTCTACCACGATGACTCGCTGGTGCTGGCCGTGCTGACGGTCATGTTCACCATCGTGGCCCCGGCGGTCCTCTCCCTCGGACTGATCTACATCTGCGCGCCGCTGATGCGTGGCCGGGCCTTGCCCGGATCGGTGGCCATCGCCCGCTGGATCCAGTTTTCCGAGCCGTGGTCGATGCTCGAGGTCTTCCTCCTCGGCTTCATCGTCTCGCTGCTGAAGCTCGGCCACCTGGCGCACATCGAGTTCGAGATCGGCCTGTGGGCGCTGGTCGCCGTCGTCATCTGCCTGGCTGCGGCCATGGCGGGTATCGACCGCCGCGAACTCTGGGACCGGCTCGAAATCGCCATCAAACACCGATGATTGAAGACGCACCACCCGGCGATTTCGCCGCCGACCACGGACTCGCCTCCTGCTCCTGCTGCGGGAAGCTCAGCCCGGTGGAACTCGGCCACTGCCCGCGCTGCGGCAAGCGCCTCCATTTGCGCAAACCCCACAGCCTGGCCAGGACCGTAGCCCTGCTGGCCGCCGCGATCGCCTTCTACATTCCGGCGATGTCGCTGCCGGTGATGGATGTGGAGGGCGTCGGCACCGCCGCGGCCGGCGGCTCGACCGGGGGCTCCACCATCATTGCCGGCGTGATCACTTTCTGGAAATCCGGGTCCTACCCGGTGGCGATCATCATTTTCACCGCCTCGGTGCTGATCCCCATCCTGAAAATCCTGGCGCTGATCTGGTTGTGCCTGGCCGCGGTCGGCCGCGCCAACGGCTCCACCCATTCCCACGCCTTGGCCTACCACATCACGGAGCTGGTCGGGCGCTGGTCGATGGTCGATGTTTTCGTGGTCGCCATCCTCGTCTGCCTCGTCCGGCTCGGCAACCTGATGACCATTACTCCGGGACCTGCGGCCATTTCCTTTGCGACCGTGGTGATCCTGACCATGCTATCCGCCATGAGCTTCGACCCACGCCTGCTGTGGGACTACAAGCGCCACCCCGCATGACCGAAGAAGAAGACAAGGAAATCCGCGAGCACCGCCCGGCCGTCCGCACCCGCCGCCGCATCAGCAGCGTGTGGGTGGTGCCATTGATCGCCCTCGCCCTCGCCGGCTGGCTGATGTGGAAAAACAACGTCGATCGCGGCCCGCTGGTGTCCGTGCAGTTCGAGACCGCCGAGGGCATCGCCGCCGGGAAAACCGAGCTGCGCTGCCGTTCGGTGCCGATCGGCATGGTCGAGCAGGTCCAGCTGACCAAGGAGCTGAAGACCGTGGTCCAAGTCCGCGTGAAGCCGAGCTACGGCGACCTGCTGCGCGATGACAGCCGCTTCTGGGTCGTGCGCCCCCGCGTTTCCACCAGCAACGTGTCCGGCCTGGGCACGCTGATCACCGGCGCCTACATCGAGCTCGATCCCGGCACCGACGAGGAGCACGGCACCGACTTCGTGGGCTTGGAAGAACCGCCCGTGACCAGCCAGTCGGTGCCCGGTCTGCGGCTCACCCTGGTGGCCGATGAAGCCGGCTCGCTGGCGGCCGGGTCACCGATCTCCTACCTCGGCTTCGAGGTCGGAAAGGTCGAGCGACGCATCCTTTCCATCAAGGAGGAACGGGTCGAGTTCCGCATCCTGATCCGCGAAAGATACGCCTCGCTGGTCCACAAGGGCACCCGCTTCTGGAATACCAGCGGCTTCGATGTCACCGCCGGAGCGGATGGTTTCAAGTTCCGTACGCCGTCCGTACAAACGCTCGTTTCCGGGGGCGCCACCTTCGGCACCACGGATGAGCTGATGGACACCCCGCCGGCCGAGGATGGCGACGTGTTCGTCCTCTACGACGACGAATCCTCGGCGGAAGACGCCCACTTCATCGCTGACACCAAGGCGCTGCTGATGTTCAACGAGTCGATCCGCGGTCTCCAGCGCGCGGCCACCGTCGAGTTCCGCGGCGTGCCGATCGGACGGGTGACGGACATCTCCTTCAAGCTCGCCTCTTCCGGCGATGCCCGCATTCCGGTCTCCATCGAGCTGGAATCGCAGATCCTCCGCAACGCGCTCAACCTCGACCCCGGCTCGGACTTCGATGTCGCCGCCGCCGTCAGGAAAGGACTCCATGCCGAGCTGACCTCCGCCTCACTCCTCACGGGCTCGCTCTACGTTTCCCTCGATATCGATCCGCAGCAGGCGCCGGAGGATGTCGAAGTCGTCAACCAAGTGGCCGTCATCCCCTCCAGCGCCGGCGGCCTGAACCAGATCGAAGCGCGGCTCAACGGCATCCTCGCCAAGATCGAGGCCCTGCCGCTCGACGAGACCCTCGACAAATTCGGCAACGCGGCCGACGAAACCGCCATCACGGTCGCCGAGGCCCGCGACACCCTCGCCTCGATCGAGGAAACCGTGGCCGAGGCCAAGTCCATCCTGGCCTCCGATTCCACCAGGAACCTCACCGCCGAGCTGAACAAGACGCTGGCCGAACTGCAGAAATCCGTGAACTCGCTCGGGCCCGAGGGCTCCGTCCAAGGCGACCTCCGACGCGCGCTCGACGAATTCCGCGCCGCCGCCCGGTCCTTTGACAACCTCTCCCAGACGGTCGATGAAAACCCGAACTCCCTCCTTTTCGGACGCGAGGACTCCGGAAACCCGATCCCCCGCGCCCGCCGCCGCTGACACCGCCTCCCGTCTTTTCCGATGCCGCCTGTGAAAACCTTCCGCCCAGCCCTCAGCCACGTCCCCGCCCGCCCGGCCCGCTTCCTCGGCTCCCTGGCCTGCATGCTCGGGTGGGTGCTGGCGGTCGCCTCCTGCTCGCCCGCGAACCAATACTACCTCCTCACCCCGGAAGGCCCCGCGCCCTCCTCCGGCGGCATGGGCATCGGCGTCGGGCCGGTCTCGATCGCCTCCTACCTGGAGCGCGACAACATCGTCTTCCAGGAATCCAGCAATCACCTCGCCGTATCGGCCTCCCACCGCTGGGCGGGCGATCTCGACAACAACATCGCCCAAGTCCTCGCCACCAACCTCGGCCGCCGCCTGCATACCGGAAACGTCACCACCTATCCGTGGTACAACGACCACGAGCTGCGCTACCAGATCACCGTCGATGTCCGCCAGCTCCATGGCACCGCCGATGGCGATGCCTTCCTCGACGCCGCCTGGCGCGTCTATTCCCTGCCCGACCGCCGCATGGTCGCCAACCGCAACTGGTCCGGCACCGAGCCCCTGGAGGTGGATGGCTACAACTCGCTCGCCGCGGCGGAATCGAAGCTGCTCGCCCGGCTCGCCACGCAGATCGCGGAGTCGATGTGAGCCGCTTGCGGCCGCCGGCATGGCCGTCATGGCATGGGAAAGGGCTTGCCTGTCCGCTCCCCGCCGCCTAACTCCCGGCCCATGGCCATCGAGACCACCCTCATTCTCTTCAAGCCCGACGCCGTCGCCAAGAACCTCGTCGGAACCGTGCTTTCCCGTTTCGAAAAGGAAGGCTTCAAGATCCGCGGCCTCAAGATGATGAAGCTCAGCGATGAAATCCTCGCCGAGCACTACTCCCACATCGCCGACAAGCCCTTCTTCCCCGACGTCCGCGGCTTCATGCAGGAAACCCCGGTCATCGCCCTCGCCCTCGAAGGGGACGACGTCATTTCCAAAGTCCGCGACCTCCTCGGCCCGACCGATTCCAAGACCGCCGACGCCGGCACCATCCGCGGCGACTTCGGCGACAAGGAAAGCGACTCCAAGATGCGCAACGTCTGCCACGCCTCCGACGGCCCCGAAGCCGCCCAAGCGGAGATCAAGCGCTTCTTCGCCGAAGGCGAGATCTTCTAAACGGAGCGCCGGTCTCCAGACCGGCATCTTCCCTTTTCCCCAAACGGCCGCTTCCCCACCGGGCAGCGGCCGTTTTCGTATCCCCACCGCGCGACCGTCCGCCATCATTCCACCGCCACCCGCGTCCAGATCGCGGTCTGCTTGACTCGGATCAGCGCCATCCGTCCTCAGATCACGCCGATCTGCCCTCAGACCACGGCGATCTGACTCAGATTACGGCAATCTGAGTGCTCCCTGCCTCTCCACCCCCGCCGCCCGCACTACCTCCCCCGGGAAACCACCTTCCACTCCCCCACCCTCCCCGAATCCATCCCTTTCAGGCCTTTCGGAAACACCGCATTCCCCAGCGAATGCGCCACCACCGCGCCGGCGAACCTTTCCTCCCGCTGCACCACATGCGGACCCGCCCCCGCCACCAACCGGGCCCCTCGCGCCACCAGCCACCGAGACCAATGCCGCTGCTCCTCGTTCACTTCGGCCACATATTCGTCGCCCCCGTGGAGCAGCACCACGATCGTTTCCCCACGCTCTCGCGCCTCCGCCATTTCCCGCTCAAGCCGTCCGGCATGCCGCGGAAGTGACGCCACCCCGGGCGACGCCTTGCCGGCCTCCATCGCCGTCACGATGGAAACCCCGAAACACGCGATGCCCTCGCGACGCCACGGCCGGCAGGCCTCCCCTTCATCCCGGCCCGCGCCGAACACTCCGATCCCGGCCCGCTCCAGATTTGCGAGGGCATCGATCAGCCCCTCCCGCCCGGCATCGCCCGCGTGATTGTTCGCCAGTGAGACCGCATCGATTCCCCACTCGCGCAGCCATGCCAGCCGAACCAGAGGGAAACGAAAGTCATAGCGTCCGTCCCCCACCGCCGGCAGGTCCGTTGGCACGCCTTCCAGGTTCGCCAGGAAAAGTCGGGCCGGCCCCTTTTCGAAGCCATCGATCGCCGCGAACTCTCCCACCGGCACCACATCCCCGGCCACTCTCACTGCCACGGTTTTCCGCTCCGGCAGCGTCCACAGCCGGAAGTCCGGCCGCCCTTGCTGGAGCTCCGCCAGATCTACGATCTCCGCCGTACCTCCGAGCTGGTGGAACACCCGATCGCCCGGCCCGACCGTGCCCACCGGCTCCCGATCCTCCATCAACGCCGCCACGTGGGAGCCGAAGTCGATCATCACCCCGCGCGCGAGATCCTCCTCATCGACCGCGCCCGACACCGGCACCATTTGCCGCCGGAGCGCTTCGGGATCTCCCCACGTGAGCGTTTCCCCGCAGCGACGCCAGGCGGCGATCAAGACATTCGAGCAATCCGCCCCCCAGCCACTTTCGACCCCTGAGCGCCCGCCCTCTTTCACCTCCGCGATGCCGAACACGTAGGGCATCCCCATCGATGCCTGCAGCTCCCGGCGGAAGTCGCCGCCTCCCTCGGTCGCCAGCTCGATGATCCCCGCGGGCAGCCATCGGCCGTCCTTTTCATGAAGCGCCTCCAACCGCATCCGCGACGAAACCGCGCCCTGCCACGCGAAGTCCGTCGTCTCACCCGCGGCACTACGTTTCTCGTAGATCCAGCGACCGGCACCGCGCGAGAAGCCCTTTCCCAAGCCGGTCTCCGGCACCCGATCGTAGGCCACCCTAGCCGCCGCCAACGGGAACCACCGCACTCTTCCCGTCCCGTCGCTTCCCACCAGTCGGATCACGACTTTCTCCCCGGCCGGCACCCGCCACACGCCGTCCAGGTCCTGCCCGGCACCATCCACCACCAGCTGCACCGGGCTTTGCGGGAAACGATGGCTCCGCCGGCGGTCCGTCACCCGGCAGCGGTCGCCGAGCCCGGAGATCCACGCCCCGACCTCGGGTGAAGCTTTTGCCAGATCCCATCTGTGGACCTCGCCCTCCCGCGACTTGAGCGACGCATCCGGCCGATCATCCACCGTGGCGTCGATCTCCAACACCGCCCCGCGCGTCCGCATCACCGCCGACAAGGCCATCGATACCAGCCGTTCCGCCTCCGCATCGCTCGTCAGCCATGGCCGCGAAACCGCCACCGTCACCGCCCGCAAGCCCGGCCAGTCCATCGCTGCAATCCACATCCGCTCGAATTCCTCCGCGGCCCGCGCCGCCGGCATGCCGGCGAAATAATCGAGGTCGAGGCTCCACACCACGGGCCGCGAACCGGGGTTCCAGCCCTCCATTTCCCTGATCCCACCCACTTGCCAGCGGCCCGCCAGCTCGCCGCTCGACCTCGGCTCCACCTCCAGCCGCCCGTCGCATTGACGGCCCGCCTTTTCCCTCATCGCCTCAAAGTCCCCGTCGGGAGCCACCCAGAAAACCTGCCCGAACGGCCGCGGCATCAGCGGCTCGATCCAGTTGAAGGCCTGGATGCGACCTTCCGTCCGCCACGCCTCGATCCTCTCCGCCCGCTGCTTTTCGGAAACCACCCGCCGCAGGCCCTCGCGGATCTCCTCCGAGCGCTCGGCGGCGCTGGCGTCGGAATGGGCATCGGTCAGCACCAGCACGGCCTCCGCATCGAGATCGAGATTTCCGGCAATCCAACCGAATGACTCCGCGTGATTGTCCGCCAGGAAGACCGGCAGCGTCGGGTTCCCGCACGCAGCATCCGCCAGCAACACGGCGAGCAGTGCCGCCTTCACCGCGCCGGCTGAATCTCCGGTTTTTCGTCGAGTGCCACCTCCAACTGAAGGCCGCTCACGCAGAGATCCTCATACTCCGAACCGGGATAGACCTCCTTGAAAACCAGCCTCGCCGACTTCACCGGCCGGTCATAACCCGCCACGGCGATTCGTTGCTCCTCCCGCGTGTCCTCGAGTTCTGCTTCAAACCGGTGCTCCCCATTCAACACGACTTCCACCCGCTTCGGCCGCGCATTCTTGGTAAAGAGGGAAGGGTCATCGCCGTCATAGCCCGCCCGGATCCGGATCGCCTTCAGCGGCTTCGGCACCTCCGGCTTCATCTCGATCCACTCACCGATTCCCGGCCCCTCCGCGCCTTCGCTCCACGCGGTGGTCCAGCTCTTCACGTTCTCCGCATCGTAGTGGTTCGAGCCATCCGCCGGCAGCGTCGAACTCGCATGAACCTCGTAGTTCTTGTGGGACATCGACCACTTCCCGCCGCGATCGATGAAGTCGACCCGGTCATCTTCGCTTTTGGCGTCGTAGGGCCGGTGAAAGCCCCGCTCTTCCGGCCGGGCCTCGATTTCCAGATCGTCCGCCAGCGTCGGCTCCAGATCGTCGAACTGCCACACCCAGCGGTCGCCCTCCCGCTTGAACCGGTTGACCGGCTTGATCACCCGCAGCTCCGCCGGGTCAATGCCGTCCGGAATCAGCTCGATCCTGCCCTGCGCGATCGATCCCGCCCACGCGGCGCCCGTCGACAACCGGTAGCGGAAAATCCCCTCCCCCAGATGGGAATCATCGCTCACAAACCAGTTCTCCTCCGAGTAGCCACTCTCGAAGCTGATCTTCACTTCCGTTTCCTGATGGGGCGGAAAGGTCGCGGTCGAAACCAGCCAGCCCTGGATGCCTTCGAAGCGGTGGTCCTGGATCTTCTGCTCCTTTCCAGCCTCGTCGGAAGCCGGTTTCTTTTCCTCCTCCCACTTCGCCTTGAGCGCTTTCCCGCCCACCTCCACGCGGTAGTTCTGGCAGTATTTCAGCCCCTTGGTCGGCTCCGGCTTCTCGCCGCCATAGCCGTAGTCATCGCGGTCCTTGCTTTCCTCCACCGGAAAGCCGAAGCGGACCTTCGCCGCCTGGTCGCCCTCGTTTTTCATCACGTATCGCACCGAAACCTCGGCCGACTTCGGCCCAAGCTTCACCTCCAGCCGCTCGTCCATGATCCTTACGTGATCCGTGTTCTCCGGCTCGAAACCGGCCACGTCGCCCACCTGCTCCACCCCGCCACGAAAGTAACCGCCCCCGTTTCCGAAAACCGACGCGACCAGCCCGAGATGAATGATGATGAGATGCTTCATGATTTTTTCCTCCGATGCTTCTTAGCGATCTCGCCCGCCTCCTTCATCTACCAAGTTCGCCACTACGAACTTTGGGAAACCACCACAAGAAACGGCGCTCCTTCCCTCGCCGCGGGAAACACCTCGCCGCCCGCGTTCCGGGCCCACTCCGTCACCGCCGCCGCTTCCTCGTCCCCGCCCGCATGCCCGGGGTAGCATACGACGGTCAACACGCCTCCCGGTTTCAGCAGGGAAACCGCGGCCGCCAGCGCACGCAGCGTCTCGCCCGTTTCCGTGATGACCCCATGATCCGCGCCCGGCAAGTAGCCGAGGTTGAACATCACCGCCGCCACTCCCTGCGACACCCGATCCGCCATCGCCGCATGGCTTTCGCAGAAAAACTCCACCCGCTTCCCGAAGCCCGCCGCTTCCACCCGCGCCCGCGCCGACTCGATGGCCGCCGCCTGCACGTCGAAGGCGACGACCTTTCCCGACTCCCCGATCCGGGCCGCGAGAAACACCGTGTCGTGCCCGTTGCCGGCCGTCGCATCGATCACGACATCGCCTTCACGCACCACCTTCATCACCACCTCGTGCGCCCTCACCGTCGCCCGTTTCGTCATTGTCGCGGCACGATGCCTTGAAACTGAGAACTTGACACTTGAAACCTGCCCGATTTTCGCCAGCTTCCGCCCTCACTCGCGAGGCAAGCGCCTCGTTTTTCCGAACTACGACGACTCCCATGGCCGCCAAAATCTACACCAACAAGGACGCCACCCTGACGCCCCTCAAGAAGAAGACGCTCGCCGTCATCGGCTTCGGCTCCCAGGGCCACGCCCACGCCCTCAACCTCAAGGACAGCGGCCTCAAGGTCGTCATCGGCCTCTACAAGAAGTCCAAGTCCCGCGAAGTCGCCCAGAAGCTCGGCTTCGAAGTCATGGACACCGCCGATGCCGTCAAGGCCGCCGATGTGATCTTCATCGCCGTGCCCGACACCAAGATCGCCGCGGTCTATGAAAACGACATCGCGCCGAACCTCACCAAGGGCAAGACCCTGCTCTTCTCCCATGGCTTCGCGATCCACTTCAAAACCATCGAGGTCCCGACCGACATCAACGTCATCATGGTCGCCCCGAAGGGCCCGGGCCACACCGTCCGTTCGCAGTTCGTCGATGGCAAGGGCGTGCCCGGCCTGATCGCCGTCCACAATGATGCCGACGGCAAGGCCAAGAAAATCGCCCTCGCCTGGGCGCGCGGCGTCGGCTGCACCCGTGCCGGCGTGTTCGAAACCAACTTCAAGGAAGAGACCGTCACCGACCTCTTCGGTGAGCAGGTCGTCCTCTGCGGCGGCGCTTCGGCTCTCGTGAAAGCCGGTTTTGAAACCCTCGTCGAAGCCGGCTACCAGCCGGAAATGGCCTACTTCGAGTGCCTCCACGAGCTGAAGCTCATCGTCGATCTCATGAACGAGTCCGGCATCGCCGGCATGCGTTTCTCGATTTCCGAAACCGCCGAGTGGGGCGACGTCAGCGTCGGTCCGAAGATCATCAACGAGTCGGTCAAGAACCGCATGCGCAAGCAGCTCAAGGAGATCGAATCCGGCAAGTTCGCCCGCGAGTGGATCAAGGAAAACGAGAACGGCTGCAAGCGCTTCAACGAGATCCGCAAGGAGGAAGCCAAGCACCAGATCGAGAAGGTCGGTGAAAAGCTCCGCTCCACCATGAGCTGGATCAAGCAGAAGAAGCTCAAGAAGGGCGCCGCCCAGGCCAGCTACGTTTCCTCCTCGAAATAACGGGAGCACGGGCGTCCCGCCTGTGAATCGTTTCGAACTCCGAATCTCCAAGCCCGGTCCTCCCTGCGAGGACCGGGCTTTTTCGAGTTTCCGTCGACAGAACGGTCACGCTCCCGCCGTTCCGTCCCCGCCCGTCCCGGAAACTTGCCAAGCCGCCCCTGGCTCGTTAGAGACCCCAAACCCATTTCCACATCACCAACCCATGACCACTGCCACCCTCGACGACGCGGGCATCGCCCCGAACGCCAAACGCCTTCTGTGGGCGGGATTCACCGCCATCCTAGCAGCTGGTGTCGGCTTTGCCATCCGCAACGGCACCCTGGCCACCTGGAGCCACGAGTTCGGCTTCACCAACCTCCAGAACGGCCTGATCGGCGGCGCGGGTTTTTCGGGCTTCTGTTTCGGCATCATCATTGGCGGCGTGATTGTGGATAAAATCGGCTACGGGAAACTCATTATCAGCGCGTTTCTGCTGCACGTCCTCTCCGCCATCGTGACGCTGATGCCCACGACGGGCATGGAACAACAAACCGCGTTCCTCCTGCTTTTTACCGGCACCTTTATCTTTTCCCTCGCCAACGGCACCCTCGAGGCCGTGGCCAATCCTTTGGTGGCCACCTTGTTCCCACACAATCGGACCCACTACCTCAACATCCTGCATGCCTCCTGGCCGGCGGGGATGATTCTCGGAGCCCTGATCACGCTCGCCGTGGGCGGCCAGTGGACCTGGAAGGCGCAGCTAGGCCTGTACCTGCTGCCGACCGTGGTCTATGGCCTGATGTTCCTAGGCCAGAGTTTCCCGAAATCCGACGCTTCGGAAAAGGGTCTGTCGCTCGGGGAAATGATGAAGGAGGTGGGCATCCTTGGCGCAAGTGTCGCTGGATTCCTGATCTATCTTTTCACCCGCGACGCCGTCGGGGCCAACATCCTCCATGGCCTCACCCAATCTGACTTTTTCATCGGAAGCTCCTGGAACATGATTTCACTCGCCGTCGGCCTCGGGTTCGTCGCCTGGGTCGCGGTCATTACCCGCTTTGCCATCGGTCACTGGCTTCTTTTTGTTCTTTTCATCGCCCACGCGATCCTTGGATCCCTTGAGCTCGGGACGGACTCGTGGATTGAAAACATCAACGGCACGATCCTTTCGCCCGCCCAGGGGAAGATTCTCTTCATCTTTGCCTCGGCGATGATGTTCGGGCTCCGGTTCAGTTCGCACTGGATCGAGAACAAGCTCAAGCTATCGCCGGTAGCGCTGCTGTTCACCTGCTCGCTGCTGGCCATCATCGGGCTGTTCTCCGCTTCCGGTGTGAACGGCATCACGGCGGCCTTCGGCGCGATGTTTATTTACAGCATCGGCAAGACCTTCTTCTGGCCAACCATGCTGGCGGTGGTGGGCGATCGTTTCCCCCGCACCGGCGCGGTCGCCATGAGCATCATGGGCGGCATCGGCATGCTCTCGGTGGGCCAGCTAGGCGGCCCCGGCTTGGGGTATGCCAAGGACCGCTTCACCGCGGAGCACTTGGTCGAGACCGGAAATGCTCAGGTTCTCGAGTCCAACCGGTCGGAACAACCCAGCAAATGGCTCGGCTTTTCCGAAGTCACGGCGCTGGACGGCAAGTTGCTTGAAGAGGCAAAAAGTCTGCCCGTGGCCGAACGCAGCCCCACCCAGCAGGCGATGGTCGAAAGCGAGATTGCTGGAAGCCGGAAAACCCTCCGTTTCGACGCCATTCTCCCCATCGGAATGGCCGTCATCTATCTGCTTCTCTTGATCTACTTCAAGGCAATCGGTGGATACAAGCCGCTCAAGATCACGCCGGAGGAGGCCAGCGGCGGTTCACAGGGGCCCGCCGGCTACTGAGTCCATGGCCCAAGTTCCGGGAACGACTTCCCGTTCCCTTACTCCTCGGGCCCCGGCACGTCGATCTGGAGGTCGGCGCGCCGTTGGGCGTGCTCGGAATGGAGGATCAGAAGTTCCTGCCCGTACTTCTGCCAGCGCCAGCGGCGGAACCACCAGACCGCAGTGACAAACATGCCCAGGGAGAGCACGAAGCATCCGGATGCGACATAGACTCCCGGCCAGGTGTGGATTTCGTGGCACCAGCCGACAAAGGTGACGACCGCTTCGAAGATGGCCAAGGTCGTCCAAAGCTTCGGACCTACCTCGTCGAGATGGTGGAACAAGAACAGGACCGGAAGAAGGATGAATCCATTGAGACAAATGGATTCATTCATCCACAATACGGGAGCGAAGAGCCCGACCAAGAGGAAATCCGTGCCTATGCGCTGGTGCGCCACGAGCAAACCTGGGACCAGCGAAATATAGGCGATGGACGAGCCGATCCAGATCGCCGCCAGATAAAGGGTCCCTCGAATCGGCAAGCAGCCCCAGAAATGCTCTGACCGCTCCTCGCTCATGCGGGTTCAACCCTCCCCGTTCGGATAGATCACCGCCACGCGCTCGACGCCGTTTTTGGAAAACTCATCCCAGTAGCGCTTCTCGATGTCCTGGGTGCGGGCCCGCCGTTCCTCCTCGGTGAGCTGTTCCCATGCGGCCATGCCGATGTGGCGGATCAGGTCGCGGTCGGCCAGGCGCAGCACCATGTCCTCCCAGAAGCTCTCGTTGCGGAACTCCTCGTAGCACTCGCGGAAGAACGACTTGTCCTGCTCCTCGGCCTTCACCTGGAAGCGCTGCTTTTCCTCGTCCCACTCGATGATGTCCGCGAAGCCGGCGTTGTGGGCCTTTTCGAGGATCTTGTTCTCGAGGTCCTCGTAGGCCGCGACTCCGTCGTCGGAACCTTGCTTGCGGTTCCACGAAGCCACGTCGGCCGCCAGGCTGACCATTTCGATCAGCGTCGCCAGTTCCTGTTCCGTGAAGCGCAGATGCACGCGCGGAAAGAATCACTCCTCACCCGGTCGGGCAAGCCTCCGCCCACTTTCGGATCGCGGAAACGAGGCCCGGAATGTCGTGCTTCTTGGCCTCGAAGGCCGGCTCGACGCCGTGCTTGCGCAGGGTCTCGCTGGTCACCGGGCCGATGCTTCCCGCCACGCAACCCTCGGGCCAGGGCAGATCGAGCTTGAAGAAGTTGTCGACCGTCGAGCTGGAAGTGAAGGTGATCAAATCCGCGCCCTCGTCCTTCAAGCGCGCGGCGGCGCCGGTCGGGTCGTCGGTTTCCGGCACGGTCTGGTAGGCGATGCATTCGTCGATGATCGCGCCCTGCTTGAGCAGGCCGTCGTAGATCACGTCGCGCGCTTCCTGCGCCCGCACCCAGAGCACGGTCAGGTTCTCGATCGACTCCTTTTCAAACGCCTCGACCAGCCCCTCGGCGACGAAGCGCTCGGGGATCAGGTCGACCGCGAAACGATACTCCTTCACCTTCGCCGCCGTCCCCTGGCCGATCACCGCGATCTTCGGGTTGCCCAAACTACGGGCGTCCTCGTAGACCGCGAAGAAGGCGTCGAAGAAGCGCTCGACCCCGTTCGGACTGGAAAACACGAGCCAGTCATATTCGTGCGCATGGGTCACCGTTTCGGCGAAGCCGTGACGATCGTCGGGCTTCTCGATCCGGATCGTCGGCAGCTCGACCACGTCGGCACCCAGCCCGCTCAGTTCGCGGCTCAGGCCGCCGGCCTGCTCGCGGGTCCGCGTGACCACGATCCGCTTGCCGAACAAGGGCCGCTTTTCGAACCAGTTGATCTTCGCGCGCTCCTTCACCACGTCTCCGATCACCGCCACGGCCGGGCTTTGGAAATCGGCCTTCTCCGCGATGTCGGCGATGTCCGCCAGCGTGCCCTCGATGGTTTTCTGCGATCCGGTGGTCGCCCAGCGCACCAGCGCGATCGGCGTTTCCGGCTTCGCGCCGCCCTTGACCAGCGACTCGCAGATCGAGCGCAGCCGCGCCACGCCCATCAGGAAAACCTTGGTCCCGGGGGCCCGGGCGATCTGCGCGTAGTCGATCGAGCTTTCGCCCTTCGTCGGGTCCTCGTGGCCGGTGAAAATCGTCAGCTGCGAGCAGTGGTCGCGGTGGGTCACGGGAATCCCGGCGTAGGCCGGCCCACCGATGGCCGAGCTGATGCCCGGCACGATCTCGAAGGCCACGCCCGCCTCGGCCAGCTCGGCGGCCTCCTCGCCGCCGCGGCCGAAGATCATCGGGTCGCCGCCCTTCAGCCGCACCACGTTGTGGCCGGCCTGCGTGCGCTCGACGATCAGGGCGTTGATCTCGTCCTGGCTCATCGCGTGGTTCTTCGCTCGCTTGCCCACATAGACCTTTTCCGCGCCCCGCTTCATCCAGCGCAGGATCTCGGGACTACTAAGGGCGTCGTAGATCACCACGTCGGCGTTCTCCACGCACTCCTTCGCGCGCAGCGTGACCAGGCTGAGGTCGCCGGGCCCGGCGCCGATCAGGTAGCAGATTCCTTCGCTTTTGCTCATGCCAGTGATTCGAAAAGTTCCTTCGCGACCTCCAGGGGATCGCAGCCCTCGGCCTTGCCGGTTCTCGGCTCGCCGCCTTGCTCGGGGAAAACCCGAGCCTGCATCGTGATCAGTCCGCCATCGAGCGCGGTGAAAACCCCGACCGGCGTGTGGCAGCCGCCTTCAAGCAAGCGCAGAAACTCCCGCTCCGCCGTGACGCGCACGAAGGTCGCCGGGTGGTTGATCGCCTTCACGATCGCCACCGCATCGGCATCGTCGGCGCGGATCTCGAAGCCCACCGCCCCCTGCCCCGCGGCCGGGTAAAACACCTCCTCGGCCAGCGGCGCGAAGTGCAGCTCGACGTCATCGACGAGCTCCGTTTTCGACAAATCATGTCCCAGCCGCACCAGCCCGGCCTCGGCCAGCATGATCGCGTCGTAGTCCTCGCCCGCGACCTTCGACAGCCGCGTCGGCACGTTGCCGCGGAGGTCGATCACCTCCAGATCCGGCCGCAGCCACAGCAGCTGCTTCGCCCTCCGCACGCTGCTCGTTCCGACCGTCGCGCCGGCCGGCAGCGTGTCGAGGCCGCCCGGGACCTTGGTCACCAGCACATCACGGATCGGCGCGCGCTCGAGCACGCCGGCGATCGCGAAATGGTCGGCCAGGACCGTCGGCACGTCCTTCAGCGAGTGGACGGCGAGGTCGATCGTGCCCGCCTCCAGCGCGAGTTCGAGCTCCTTGGTGAACACGCCCTTGTCGAGCACGCCCTCGACCTTCGCCACCTGGCTCAGGGCCACGTCGGTGCGGCGGTCGCCGGTCGTCTTGATGATCTCGCGCACCACCTGCAGCGCGGGGAAAGCCATCCCCAACGCCGTCTCGGTCAGCTCCGCCTGGGCCAGCGCGAGCGCGCTGCCGCGGGTTCCGATCACCACCTGCTCCATCGTCATGTTCCCGGCAAATTCAGTTTCTCCAGCTCGTGCGCGATCATCTCCCGGCAGTCGGCGATCTGCTTCTCCCGCCGCCCGCGCGCATCCCGCGCAAGCTGGTCCAGTGTGTCGATGTCGTAAAGATAGACTTCCTCGATTTCCCCAACCTCGGGGTCGATGTCGCGCGGCACCGCGATGTCGATCAGGAACAGCGGCCGGAATTTCCGCACCCGCCGGACCGCCTCCACGTGAAACGGCTGCACCACGTGGTGCGGCGCGGCGGTCGAGGAAATCACCACGTCCACTCCGGCCAGCACGCCCTGCCACTCGTCGAACTTCACCGCGCGCCCGCCGAGTTCGTCAGCCAGCTCGACCGCGCGCTCGTGCGAGCGATTGGTCACGAAAACCGTGGATGCCCCGCGGGAAACGAGCGCCTGAGCGGTCTGCCGGCTGGTCTCGCCGGCGCCAATCACGATCACGCGGCAGCCGTCGAGGCGGCCGAAAATCTTCTCCGCCAGCTCGACCGCGGTGCCGGCCACCGAAGTCGCGCCCTCCTGGATCGCCGTCTCGGTGCGGACCTTTTTTCCCACCCCGAACGCGCGCTGGAACAGGCGGTTGAGCACGCCCCCGGTCGCCCCGGCCTCGTGGGCGTGGCGGTAGGCGGTCTTCAGCTGCCCGAAGATCTCCGTTTCCCCGAGCACCATCGAGTCGAGCCCGCTGGCCACCTCGCACAGGTGCTGCGCGGCGGCCGCACGCTGGTGGTCATACCAATGCTCGTCGGCACCCTCGCCGAGCCGCGCGCGGAGCGAGGCCAGCGCGCGCGCGGCCGATTCGCCGGCGAGGTAGAACTCGGTGCGGTTGCAGGTGGAAAGCACGACCGCTTCCTCGATGCCGTCCATTTCCAGCAGCGCCTTCGCGTGCTCGCCGAGGCGGGTCGACGCGACGGCATAGCGTTCGCGGATTTCCACCGGAGCGCTGCGGTGATTGAGGCCGTAGCAAACCAGTTCCATCAGACCGACGCGAAAACCGAAAGCGAGACGACGAACAGGATCACCGTGACCAGCGACAGCCGCTTGCCGGTGATCCCCCTCAACTGCAAGACCCCGAGCAGGATCGTGTAGGCCAGCCACACGCCCGCGGCGACCACCAGATGCGCCTCCGCGCCCTCGCTCCGCGGCATCCGCACGCCGGCGACGACGCCGACGCTGAGCGTCAGCCAGCCGAGCCACAGCAGGCGCTTGAGCGAGATGAGCAGCTCGCGGACCGGCGGCAGGTTCTTGAAAAGCCCGGATGCCAGATGGTGCGTTTTCAACTGGCGGTTCAGCACCAGGAACATCACCGCGGCGACCGAAGCCAGCGCCAGCGCGCCGTAGGCCAGCACCGACATGGCGGCGTGCGTTTCCCGCCAGGCATCCGTTTCAGGCAGCCGCTCGGGCGTCGGGTCGAGCACGCCGGGGATGAGGGCGATGATTTGAAAAACGACCACCACCGGCGCCGAGAACACACCGAGCAGCGACAGGCGGTAGGTGGTGCCGACGAGCAGGTAGAACAGCGTGAGCGACCAGGCGAGGAAGACGAGGATCTCGCCGGTGCCCATCAGCGGGCAGGCCGCGCGCTCCTGGCCGCGGAGGTAGAGAAACACCAGCTGCCCCGCCAGCGCGCCGGCCATCCAGAAGATCGTCGCCTTCGAGCGGTGCCCGTGGCGCAGCGACAGCATCCCGTTCACCCCGCCGATGGCGGCGAACAGGGTGGCGATGATGAGTGCCCAGCGGTCCACACCCCCCTTTGCCCTGCATCCCGCTCACGCGCAACCCCATAGAGTGCGGCGATTCATCGCCGCTTTTCGAGCCGGTCCATGGTTCCACCCCGCCAGCGAAAAAGCGGCGATGAATCGCCGCAGTCTAAATCTCGTCGACCCCGGTGATCCGGCAGACGCCGTCCTCGATCCGGAAGCGGACGTTTTTTCCGCACATCAGGACGCCGAACTCACGCTCCGGCTCGTCGCGGCCGGCCGGCGGTCGCGGGTCCAAGGACAAGGCCTCGACCACGACCCGCTGGCTCCGATCGTCGAGCACGGCCAGCATTTCCTGCCCCGTCACCTCGATCCGCGCCGGCTCGGCCTCCGCATAGCCTCCGCGGGCATTCGGCAGGGTCTCGGCGTACGGCAAAAACGGCTTCACGTCGAAAACCGGGGTGCCATCGACCAGGTCCACGCCGCCGAGGTGCAGCACCGGGCCTTCGTCGGTCAGCGCCACCCGCTCCAGCGCTACCAGCGAGAGCCCCAGCCCGTTCGGCCGAAAGGTCGAGCGGCTGGCGAACACGCCGATGCGCTGGTTTCCCCCAAGCCGCGGTGGCCGGACGGTCGGCGACCAGCCGCGGTCAGCGGTCAGGTGGAAACCGAACACCAGCCACACGTGGCTGAAGCCGTCCAGGCCACGGACCGACTCGTCATTCCGGAATTCCGGCGCGAAACGCAGCTCGCCCCAGGCCGACGGACACAGTCCGGGCTGTCGCGGCACGCCGAATTTTTCCCCGAAACAGGTCCGCACCCATCCCACCGGCTCAATCGTCATGAGGGGACGATCCGTTTCCGCGCCCCGCGGGTCGATCCTCAACTCGCGGATCGAATCACCCGATGGATGAACCGCAGCTTGTCGATGACCGGTGCCGACAACACGAACGGATAGGCGTCGTTGAGACCGATGCTGCGATTGAGCGAATTGAGCGCATAGGTGACGGGCAGCCAGGCACGGATCAACTGGTCGAAGGAGCCCTCGCCCAGCTCGTCGGGCAGGTCGTCGGCGTCCACCGCCGGCTTGCTGTGGTGCTGGGGCTCCAGCGACAGCCCGCAGCTCGCCGCGGTCTCCAGCACGGCGGTCAGGTGAAGGTAGTGGGCCCACGTTTCCGCCCAGTCCTCCCACGGATGCATCGAGGCGTAACGGCTGATGTGCGTCTGCTCCCAGCCCGCCGGCGCGCCTTGCGCGTAGTGGCGCTGGAGGGCGGCGTTGTAATCCTCCCGCTCGTCGCCGAAGCGCTCGCGGAAGGCGTCGAGCCGGCCGCCATCGCGGATCAGCCGGTCCCAGAAATAATGGCCGACCTCGTGCCGGAAGTGCCCGAGCAACGTGCGGTAGCGCTCGCCCATCTGCTCGCGGCGGCCCTCGCGTTCGGCGTCGTCGGCCTCGGCGATATTGAGCGTGATCACGCCGTTCTCGTGGCCGGTCATCACCTGCTCGGCGGTGTCGGCGAGGAAACGGAAGCCCAAGCCGTTGACCGGGTCCTGCATTCGGTTCTTCAGCGGCAGGTCAAGTTTGGTCAGCGAGTAGAGCAGTCGACGCTGGGCGGCGTTGAGCTTCCGCCAGCGGCCGAGGTTTTCAGGAAACGACAGGTCGGGAATGATCTCGGTGAACTGGCACCAGCGGCACAGGGGTGAGTCCGAATCGGCAGGAATGGCTTCATTGCAGAGCTGGTGGTCGAGGCCGTTCCGGCACAACCGGTAGCCCGCCTTCGCCGCTTCATTCCGAGGAGACCGCCACAGCCCGTCGGCATCCTGCTTCACCGCGCCCACGGCGAGGACCTCGGGCAGGAAGGCCAGCTTGGCCCCGCACGAAAGGCAGCTGTCGTTTTCGAAAAACACGACCGCCGAGCACTCGTCGCAATGGAAAATCTGCATGGATCCCCGCAGCTTACACGACCTTCGTGCCAGCGAAAGAGCCCGCCTGATCTTTCGTGCGGACGCCGAACGGCCGGGGCCCGCGAGCCGGCCTTACATCGGCATCGGGAACGCGCGCATGAAGTCGTGCACGCGGTCGCGGATCGCGTGGAGGGCTTGCTCGTTGCCGACGTTCTTGAGCGCTTCGTCGATGAAATCGGCCACCTTGACGATGTCGTCCTCCTTCATCCCGCGGGTCGTCACCGCCGGGGTGCCGATGCGGATGCCGCTCGGCTTCATCGGGGTGCCGGTGTCGAAGGGAATCGAGTTCTTGTTCACCGTGATGCCCGCCTCGTCGAGCGAGGTCGAAGCTTCGGAACCGTTGAGATTTTTCGGCCGGAGGTCGACCATCATGAGGTGGTTGTCCGAGCCGCCGGAGACGATGCGGTAGCCGTGCTCGGTCAGGCGCGCGGCGAGCGTCTGGATGTTCGTCACCACCTGCTGCTGGTAGGCCTTGAACTCCGGCTTGAGCGCCTCGCCGAAGCACACCGCCTTGGCGGCGATCACGTGCATCAGCGGTCCGCCCTGGATGCCGGGGAACACCTGCGAGTCGATCTTTTTCGCAAACTCCTCCTTGCACAGGATGATCCCACCGCGCGGGCCGCGGAGCGACTTGTGGGTCGTCGAGGTGACGAAGTCGGCGTGCGGCACCGGGTTCGGGTGGACGCCCGCGGCGACGAGGCCGGCGATGTGGGCCATGTCGACGAACAGGTAGGCACCGACTTCCTTGGCGATGGCTGACATGCGTTCGAAATCGATGATCCGCGAGTAGGCCGAGGCGCCGCAGGTGATCAGCGCCGGCTTGGTCTCGCGCGCCAGCTCGGCGAGGTGGTCGTAGTCGATCCGCTCGTCCTTTTCGCTGACGCCGTAGTGGGTGACGTCGTAGAAGCGACCGGAAAAGTTCGCCTTGTGGCCGTGGGTCAGGTGGCCGCCGTGGGCGAGGTCCATGGTCAGGATCTTGTCGCCCGGCTTCAGCACGGAGAAATACACGGCCGTGTTGGCCTGCGAGCCGGAGTGCGGCTGGACGTTCGCGTGCTCGGCACCGAAGAGCTTTTTCGCCCGCTCGATCGCCAGCGATTCGACCACGTCGACATTCTCGCAGCCGCCGTACCAGCGCTTGCCGGGGTATCCCTCCGCATACTTGTTGGTCAGCACCGAACCCTGGGCTTCCATCACCGCCGGTGAGGCGAAGTTTTCCGAGGCGATCAGCTCGATGTTGAAACGCTGGCGCTTCTCTTCATCAACGATCGCGGCGTAGATCTCGGGATCGTTTTCCGCGATCCGGGAACCGGAGGCCTTGCAGATGCGGCGCTCATGCCGACCGCCTTCGAATTCGGTCGCGAGAAACGCGTCGACCATGGCCTTGCCAGTCTCGATGTCGACCACCTTGCCGCCGAGGCAAAGCACGTTGGCGTCGTTGTGTTGGCGGGTGATGACCGTTTCCTCGACCGTGCGGACGTTCGCGCCGCGGACGTGCTCGAAGCGGTTGGCGGCCATGCAGACACCGACGCCCGAGGTGCAGCAGAGGATGCCGCGGTCATGGGTGAAATCCGAAACCGCCCGGCCGACGAGGTTGGCGAAATCCGAGTAATCGACCGACTCGCTGCCATGGGTGCCGAAGTCGGTCACCTGATGGCCCTTTTCCTTGAGGTAGGCGACGAGGGCTTCCTTCAGTTCGACTCCGCCGTGATCGGCGCCGACGGCAATGTTCATGGTCTTCTCGCTCATGGGCTGGCCGCAGGGAAATGGCCCACCAGCCCGGGAAATGCAACCCCTGAACCTTGGAACGCGAGCTTCAGCTCGCCGACGTCCCGTGCGAGCTGAAGCTCGCATTCCAATCCTTTAGGCCGAGGTCTGGTCGATGAAGGCAATGAGCGTCGGAATCGCCGCATCGAAGGTTTTCTCAACCTCCTCGTAGGCCTTCCGGCCCATGCCGATCGGATCCGGCACGTCGGCCCCGATGCCGCGGCCGGGGAGATCGACGAATTCGCACATCAGGTAAAACTTGTCCTCGTGCTCGGGCCATTTCGAGTGGAGCGCGGCGAGATGGCCGCCGGTCATGGCGAAAACGTGGGTTGCCTCGGCGAGCAGTTCGTCGCTGACCGGTTGGCTGAGGAACTCACCGGGATCGACGCCCCGCTTTTGCAGGATGGCCATCGACTCTCCGCTCATCGGCGAACCCGGGTAGGCGGAGACGCCGGCCGAGGCGACCTCGAAGTCGTCGCGATCCTTCACCGCGTCGCGAAAAAGCGCTTCGGCGAGCGGGCTGCGGCAGGTGTTGCCCGTGCAGACGAAGAGAACCGATTTCTTGGCAGCCATGGCCGGTGAGCGTGGTGTCCCACCGGCCAACGGTCAAGCGACCGCAAGACGGACTACGGCGAGGGGTAGCTGACTTTGACACGCCCGAAGCGGGCGGCGGACGTCCCGATCGACTCGCTGTCGCTCACCGTCACCCGCTCCCAGGTGGCATCGATGCTTTCCACCACCGGCGCCCCGGTCGCAGGCGAGAAGGAACCGGGAGTCGGTCCGAACTGCGCCTCGTAGATGAGGCCCGCCATGTCCTTCCGACGCAGGAAACGCAGGGCGAGCCGCGCATTTTCTCCCGTGTCCACCATTTCGGCCACCGGCAGACCGGACGGCGGCGATACCGCGGGATCATCGACATGTCCATCGGCGCGATCGGGACGCAGGCCGAAGGCGAACTCGAGCAACTTGGCCACGCCATCGCCATCTTCATCGGCCAGCAAGCTGGCAGCCGAGCCATCGACGCCATAGGTCTGCGCCCACTGGAGATAGGGCGTGAGATAGGTCACGCTGATGGAGTTCGAGGCGAAATTGAGGGCGCCCTCGCCGTCGGTCACGACGTCGGCCGGCAGTACGAGCGACACCGGCGTGGCCGAGGGACTCACGTCGACGAAATAGCTACTTCCGCCGCCCGTGACCGCCGTCACCACGCCGCCGTGGATCGTGAAGTCCGTCGGATCGAGGCCGCTCACCGGCTCGGAGAAAACCAGCCCCGCAGTGAAGGCTCCGCCGACCGATCCGGGCGGACCACTCAGCGTGGCAAGCGGCCGCACGCTTTCAAGTTCGAGCCGGTCCAAGCGCGTGCCGTCATCGCGACCATACACCGTCACGACGCGGGCCCCTTCCGCGAGGTTCAGCACGACCGGATCCGCCCCGTTGCGGTCGCTCAAATAATCCCACTGATAATCCGGCGCACCGACCGGCTGGGTGTCCCAGAGATACACGTCGCCCAGCGCCTGGCTGCCGTCGATTTCCACCCAGAACGAGTCGCTCGACGCATCGGTCGACCGGATCAACCCGCGCAGGCGGTAATCGCCCGCCCTCCGGATCACGAAACCGTATTCGGCGCGGTGATCGGTCTTCACCGGCGGGTCGAAGTTTCCGGGGTAACCTCCCTCGGGCAGCCAGAGGTACTCGCCATGCGGCGCGGCGGCGTCCGGCACCACCGCCATGCCTCCGCCGAGGAAGGAAGCCTCGCCGGCGTTTCTCGCGAGAAGCTCTTCAAGATAGAGCACGGAGACCGTGGTGCCCTCGACCATCACATTCGCAGCCGCATCGACGACCGCTCCCGGCAGGATCGAGATCGCCACCAGCCCCTCGGAATCAGGCGTGACGGTCAGCCGATAGTCATCGCCGTCGGGCGAGATGGCATCCAGCCGGCCATTGACGATGGAGAAATCGGCGGCCTCCAGCCCGCTGACCGGTTCGCCGAAGCCAAGTCCGATCTGGAATGGCCCGGCGACCTGCGACGGCACGCCGGTGAACACGGGCACGGGGGGCAGGGTATCGATAAAATGAAAACTCAGCGTTTCCGAGGCCAGACTGCCCACCCCGGACGGATTGACGGCATCCGTGGCGACCGAGACCTGCACGGTCGGATCCACCGGGGAAATCGTCGCGACATAGTAGTAGCCGGAACCCCGCAGGTCGCTGACGCCACCGCCCGTCACCTGGATACCGGAGGCATCGAAGCCGGCGACGTCCGTGTCGAACACGATGCTGACTTCGAAGCTGCCGTCGACGGTGCTTTGCGGTCCCGCGATCTGGCAACGCGCCGGCCGGCGGGCGACCAGTCCATCGAAACGCTGCACCGCCGCGCTGTCCGGCCAGGTGCCCTCGTCCATCACCGTCCACGTCGAAGCATCCAGGCTGTAGGAAACCTGATAGTCGGCGATCCGGCCGTTGGCGAAATCCTGGCGCGGGGTGTAGACGTAGCCGCCGAGTTCGCGGCTGGAGCCGAGATCGAGCGTGATCTGGTGGGGATGGGACGGCGTCGAAGCCGACCATTCGGTGTGCCAGTAGGTGTCCGGGTCGTCATCGACCGCGTTGCTGGCGGGGGCGAATTCTCCAACCAGCTCCTCGGAGTCGAAGTCGGAAACGTCGACCGAAGCGGCCGGCACCGCGTCTCCGTTTCCGTCGAGAATCGTGAATTCGCCCACCGTGGTCCAAGGATTGCCATTCACTTCCGACCAGGCGACCAGCCGGACGTAGCGCGCCTGCGGCGCTCCGATCGTCTCGAACTCGGCCGGATCGAGCCCGTTGATCCAGGCATTCAGGGCGGTCACCGCCTTGTCATCGACGACATTTTTCGCCAGAGGCGGCATGGCATTGCCATCGCCCACCGCGGCCAACCGCACGTGCAGCGCGGAAAGCGACGGATCGCCCGGCTTGATGTAGCGGCCGTCGGGCCCGAGATCGAAATTCCCGCGCAGCACGGCATCGATCAGGCCCTGCTGCTGGAGCGGCGTGCCGAGACGGGCGTCGAAACCCTCGAACTGGCCGCCCGGCCGGTGGCAATGGGAGCAGTTCGAGTCGAGATACGAGCGAACCCGGTGCTCCAGCGGTGCCGTGGTGTCGTCCAGCGGGCGCGCCTCGATATAGTCGGCCAGCTCTTCCGCGGTGAGCGTTCGATCGAACATGCCCAACGAGTTGAAGGTCGCGAGCTGGTTGGCCGTCCTGCCGGTCGATGGATAAAGGTGCGGTCGGTTGAGCTGCGCGGTCCGGAAACCGAGCGCCTGCCCGGCGGCGGGATTGTGGCAGAGCAGACAGTCGCCGCGCGATGGGTAGTCCCAGTTCCTGGTTTCCGTGACACCGGCGGCCGAGACGACCTCGTAGGCTTCGCTCAATCCGCCCGCGAGCAGTTCCGCATCGGTCCCTGCCTCGTTCCATTTGTAGGTCATCCCGTACTTCCCGCCGTTCTCGGTGCAGACGAGGAAACGGGTCTCCAGCCGCTTGACCTGCGAGGGGTCAATTTCGCTCAGCGAAACCTCGAAGTGCTTCACAAACACCGTCCCGGCAGGAAAAACCCAGTTTCCCTTTTCGCTGAAAACGATGTCCTCCGCAGCGCTGTCGTGGGTGCCGTCGTTCGGCAGGATCACCCACCGCTGCTTGGCCGCGCCATCCGACCACAGCGGATTGGCGACCTCGTAAGGAATGACTCCCGGAGCGGTTTCCAAAGTGGCCAGGTTGGTGAAAACGCCCGTCTGCGAAAGCAGCGCGGGAGGCTCGGAGGAGATCCCGGCGGTGGTCAGCTTGCGGATCGTCCCGCCCGATTGGTTGGTGCCGTTGACCATCATCAGGTAGACCTCGCCGGACGCGTCGGTGCAAAAATTCGCCAGCCCCGCTTTGTCGCCGGTTGGCAGGCCGGCGACGATTTCCTCCATCACCGGCGGGGTGTTTTCCTCGACCGAAGCCGTCCAGACCCGGCCGCGGGCGTGGTCGCCGAAAAGGATTTTCCCTCCCAGCAAGTCCTGCCATTTCGCCCCGCGATAACGCATTCCCCCGATGATGCAGCTCCCGACCGAGCGCGGATACACGAGAAACGGCGGACGGTCGTTTCCGATCAGCTCGGCGGGCCGTTCGGCCGGGCCGCCGATGTCACCCTCGCGGTATCCCCACTGGGCGTTGTCGCCCGCCGTCGCACGCGTCATTTCCTCGCGCGAGCCCTCGCCGACATCGCCCACCCAGACCTCCCCGGCGACGGCGTCGTAGTGCGCGGTATGAGGGCTGCGCCAGCCGAGCGAGGCATACTCCTCCAGCACCCCGCCCGCCGGATCCTGCCATGGATTGTCGTTCGGAATGCCGTAGCCCTTCGTTTCGCTCGGCGGCCAGCCCGCCGGCTTGTTCGTGGGGCTGGCAGGCTGCCTCCGGATCGGATGCGAGCGGGAGGGGTCGTTATCGACATCGATGCGGAACAACCCGCTGAACAGCCCGCCGTCGAGCCGCTGCGTGCGGCTCAGTGCCCCGTCCGGCCCCGTCAGCCCGCCGCCCTGGCTGCTGTCCCCGCCATCGCCGCAGGTGATGTTGAGAAAGCCCTCGTTGTCGAAAAACATGGCCCCGCCATTGTGCCAGCGGCAGCGGTCATACTGGTTCATCAGCACGAACTCGCTCGCCGGATCGAGCGTTCCGGTGGCGAAGTCCCAGGTGAATCGCGAAACCCGCCAATAGGAGTGGTTGGCATCGGCCCCGGCCAGCGCGGGGCGATGGTTGTAGCAGACGAAAACATAAGGCACCTCGCCCGTTGCCGGACCGAACCGCGGGTGGAAGACCGCGCTGTAAAAGCCCTGATCCTCCGAAAACTGGGTGTGCTCCCGCCAATCGAGCACCTCCACCACTTCAGCCGCGGCCACCTCCGGGTCCTTCGGGAAACGCCAGAGCTGGCCACTTTTTCCGACCACCAGCAATTCGTCGGCCCCGGGCACCTCGGCGAGCCAAAGAGGATCGACAAACGTCAGCGCCGGGAAGGCATTCACCACCTGCCAGCCCGACGCCGTGCCAGGCGGTGAGACCGGAAACACGCCATTGGCGAAGCCGCCGATCGGCACGGGTGCATCGAGGCCCGGGAGTTGCCCACTGGCGGCGGTCACGCCGCCCCATGCGATCGCCCAACGGAACACTTGGGCGCTCCATGAAATTAAACTTCTTCTCCCGAGCATTCGCACCGGCTAGCTGGATCCGCCGGTCACGACAAGCAAAGACATCCGACACCGGATCTCCCACCGACTCTCTCCAACGCGTTCATGTTGTGGAGGTCAAGCGGCAGAGCGCTTCCTTCGCGGACCTCCGTCATCCACGCCTGGCGGTCACTCCCACCGCTGGATCACGTCGAGAAACCCTCGCAAGAATCGTTGCGCTTTCACTTCGCCCACTCCGGGCACGGCCATCCCTTCATCGAGGGTCTTCGGCCGATACCGGCACAGCGCCTCCAGCGTTTTGTTGCTGAAAACGACGTACGGCGGCACCTGCTGCGCGCCGGCGATCTTGCCGCGGAGCGCGCGCAGCTGTTCGTAGAGGCCGGGGTCGAAGCCGTGGTCGTCGAGCTGCTGGACGGCGGCGGCCTCGGCCGGGCTATGGGCCTTCGGCCAAACGAGCCGGTAGCTCTTGCTGCCGCGCATCACCCGCTCGCCGCGATCGGTCAGGGTGACCAGCGGATACTCTCCCACCTCGACGCGCAGCAGTCCGGCATCGGTCATCGCGCGGAACAGGCCGTTGACGTAGCCGCTGCCCTTGTCGGCGAGCAGCCCGTAGGTGCTGAGCCGATCGAGCCCCGCCGCGGCGATCTCCTGCGAACGGCTGCCGAGCAGCATCAGCACGATCTTGCCGCGGCCGAATTTCCCCTCCCAGCCATGCGCGGTCTGGCGCGACATGCGGGCCACCCCGGACAAGGCCTTGCGGACGGTCAGGTGCTCCTCCTCGGTCGGCGCGCGATCTTCGCCGCCGTCGTCCTGGCAGACATCGCAGCAGCCGCAGGTGTCGGCGTTTTCCTCGCCGAAATACTCGAGGATCCACTGCTGGCGGCAGACGCGTGCATAGCACATCTCGACCATCGCCTTGAGTTTCTCGCGGTCGCGCGCGTCCTTTTCCTCCAGCGCGGCTTCATCGATCTCAAGGGCTTCGGGAAACACCTCGGGCTTGCGCAGGCGGGTGCCGCGCATCCGTTTCCCGGGAATATCGAAGCGCTCGATGTAGCCGGCCCGCGCCAGGGTCGCCAGCGCACTGCCGACCGCCATGCCGTTTTTCAGGCCGGCGCCGTCGGTGATGTCCTCGATGCTGCGGTGCACCTCGTGCTCGGCGTCGGCCTCGTCGCGCAGGTAGCGGTAGATGTCGCGGATCGCCTGCGCGCCGGGGTTGGCGCCATCAATGAAGAATTCCTGGGTACGAGTGTCGGCGTAGTTGAAGAGCAGCTCGCACACGGCCGACTCGCCATCGCGGCCGGCGCGGCCGGCTTCCTGATAGTAGGCCTCGACGCTTCCCGGGACCTCGTAGTGGATCACGAAACGGACGTCGGCGCGGTCGATGCCCATGCCGAAGGCGTTGGTCGCCACCGCCACGTCCGCTTTTCGCGAAAGAAAGATCTCCTGCGCCCGCTCGCGCTCCTTGTCGCTCATCCCGCCGTGGTAGGCGATGACCTTCATCCCCCACGAGGCCATCGTTTCGCTGACCTCCTCGACCTTCTTGCGGGTGGCGCAGTAGACGATGCCGGTGCGGTGCTGGCTGACGATCGCCTGCACGCGCTCGAGCTTCTGCTGTTTCTTGTCGACCGGCGTGATCGCCAGGGAAAGGTTCGGTCGCGAGAAGCCGCTGACCACCTCGAAAGGCTCGCGCAGCCGCAGCACATCGAGGATGTCCGCGCGGACCATCGGCGTGGCGGTCGCCGTCAGCGCCACGCACTGCGGGCGGCCGATCTTGTCCAGCGCCTTGCCGAGGCGCATGTAGTCGGGCCGGAAATCGTGGCCCCATTGGCTGAGGCAGTGCGCTTCATCGACGGCGAACAGGGAGACCTCCACGCCGTCCAGCGCGCGCACGAAGGACTCCGCGCGGAAGCGCTCCGGCGCCACGTAGACGAGCTTCCATTTTCCCGAGCGCATGCCGTCGAGACGCGCCCGCTGCTCGTCCCACGGCACGGTCGAGTTGATCAGGGTGGCCGGAATGCCCTTGGCGACCAGCGCGTCCACCTGGTCCTTCATCAGCGCGATCAGCGGGGAAACGACCAGCGTCACGCCGCGGAAACACATCGCCGGCAGCTGGTAGCAGAGCGACTTGCCGCCGCCGGTGGGCATCACCACCAGGCCGTCCTTTCCCGAGACGATCCGGGAAATCACCCGGTCCTGGCCGTCGAGAAAGCCGCCGTGGCCGAAGTGCTGCTTCAGCGCTTCGAGCGGCTCGAGGACGAGGGGCTTTTCGGCGGTGTCGGCCATGAATGCGTGTTCAAATGAATAAGCGAAGCGTTCGCCGGTCAAGGCCGGCTTGCCGGCGGGGAGCGGGTCGCTAGGGTTCCCCGCGTCCATGACAATCCTCTTCGACATCGGCAAGGTCCTTCTCGATTTCGACTTCGAAAGTTCCCTCCGCCGCCTGATCCCCGCCGGCGATCCCGACCCGGAGGGGCGGATGAGGCGCATCCTCGGCGACAAGGACGCTTTCGAGCGCGGCGATATCTCGCTGGAGGACTACCTTGATGAGGCCGAGCGCCAACTGGGACCCGGGGCGACGCGGCAGAACTTCATCGCCGCCTGGCGCGGCATCTTCACGCCCAACCGACCGATGTGGGAGACCATCGACCGCCTTGCCGCCGACGGCCACCGGCTGCTTTATTTCTCGAACATCAACCCGATCCACGCGCCGTGGCTGTTCGAGGAATACGAGGTCTTCCGCCATTTCGAAGGCGGGACCTGCTCGTATCTGGCCCGCCTCATCAAGCCGGAGCCGGCGATTTACCACCATGTGGTGGAAAAGCACGGTCTCGTCCCGAAGCACACCCTCTACATCGACGACCTGCCGGCCAACATCGCCACCGGGGAGGCCCTGGGTTTCCGCAGCCATCTCTACGACCTGCACCGCCACGATGCGTTTGAGTCCTGGCTGGCGGCGCAGCTGGGCTGACGGCGCCTCAGTGCTGCTGGTTCTGCAGCAGGCTTTGGAACAGCGGGTTGGTCGCTCTCAGCGATTCAAAGTCGCCATCGCCGACGATGCGCCCGTTTTCGAACACCAGAATCCGATCGGCGATGCGGATGGTGCTGAAACGGTGGGCGATGATCAGCGTCGTGCGGCCGCGGGCGAGATCGGCGAGTTCCTTCTGGATCTGCGCCTCGCTGTCGGCATCGAGCGCGGCGGTGGCCTCGTCGAGGATCAGGACCGGGGCGTTTTTCAAGAAGGCGCGGGCGATCGAGATCCGCTGCTTCTGGCCGCCGGAAAGCTGGGCGCCGCGCTCGCCGACGGGGGTTTCGTAGCCGTCCGGGAAACCCTCGATGAAGGGGTGGGCGTTGGCCAGCTTGGCGGCTTGCTCCACCTCGGATCGGCTGGCCCCGGTGCGGCCGAGTTCGATGTTTTCCCCGATGGTGCCGGTGAAAAGCACGGCCTCCTGCGGCACGAGGGTGATGTGGTCGCGCAGGTCCCTGAGGCGCAGGTCCTTCAAATCCACGCCATCCAGGGTGATGCGCCCTTCCACGGGGTCGTAGAAGCGCGGGATCATCGAGGCGAAGGTCGTTTTCCCAGCTCCGGAAGGCCCGACCAGTGCCACCACCTGCCCGGCGGGGATATGGACATCGATCGAGTTCAGCGCCGGCGCCCGATCGTAGGAGAATTCGACGTTTTCGAAGCGGAGTTCGCCTTTCACCCGCGGCAGGGCGACGGGGTGCTCGGGATCGGTGACGCCGTCGTCGGCGTGGAGGATCTCCTCGAGGCGGTCGAGCGAGGCTTCGCCCTGCTTGATGCGGTTGTGGATGTCGCCGAGCTTCTTGACCGGCTCGTAACACATGTAGAGGGCGATCACGAGCGGCACGAACTCCGTGAGGGTCATGCCGCGGGTGGATCCGATGGCCAGGGCCGCCGCCACCGCCCCGGCGGCCAGCATTTCGATGATGGGCGGGATCGAGTAGCGGTACTTGATGACCTTGAGGTGGAGCTTGGTCCAGCGGTTGACGCCTTCGAAGTAGCGGTTGGAAAGCAGGGCCTCGAGATTGAACGCGCGGACTTCGCGGGTGGCGGCGAGCGTTTCCGCCAGGATCGCGGTGTTGCTCCCGGCCTCCTTCTGCATGTTCCCCGCCCGGCGCATCAGTTTTTTCCCGAGGACGCGGATCGGGATCACCGAAAGAGGAATCGTGAGCAGGCAGCCGAGCACGAACAGGGCGTCCGGCTCGGTGATACTCTGATAGATCAGGAAACCCACGCTGAAGATCAGCGTGAGCGGCTGCTTCACGAGGTCGTTGCCGACGATGGTGATCACGCCCTGCAGCATGGTCGCATCCGAGCTGACGCGGCTGATCAGGTCGCCGGATTTCTTGCCGCTGAAAAAGCCGAGCGGCAGCTTCTGGAGCTTGTCGAAGACCGAGTGCTGGATCCGCTTCAGGATGTGCAGGCCGGTGGCGGTGATCCAATAGGTGTTGAGAAATCCGGCCAGCCCACGGATCAGCGCCGCCAGGGGGATCAGGATGGTCGCACCGATCAGCATCACCTGCTGGCTGTGCTCCTCCCCCACATGTTCCGCCACCCAGGCCCGGGTCTCCATGACCTTGTCGCGGCTTTGCATCTCGCTCTCGAAAGCCTTGTTCAGCACCCGGTTCCCCTCCTCCTCGCCAGCGGCTTGGTGGACGTAGGCGATGACCTGCTCGACCTCGGGCTTGGGGCCGAAGATGACGGGGAAGACCACCTTGACCAGCAGCGGCATGCCGAAGCCGCTCGCCGCCGCGTACACCGCCCCCGCCGCCAGGCCGGCCAGGAAGGTCGACCTCGCTTCCTTCAGGTAGGCGAAGTAGGGGAAAAAGCGTTTCATGCGAAGGGCGGACAGCCTCCCCTGCCCTTCCGATGCCGGCAAGCCCGATTCCCTCCGCGGTCCGACGCGTGGATTTCCCTTGCATTCCGCGCCCTTCGATTTTTTTCAGACGCACGTCGGAAGCGGCAACGCTTGAGCCTCGCACGACGGCCAGAAGGCATCGCCCCGCGGCTCGGGCCGTTCCGCGCCAAATCCATTTCCACCATGATCGAAGTCGAGAATCTAACGAAACAGTTCGGATCCAAAACCGCCGTCGACCACCTCAGCTTCTCGGTCCGGAAGGGCGAGGTGCTCGGTTTCCTCGGACCCAACGGCGCCGGCAAATCGACCACCATGCGCATGGTCACCGGCTTCCTGCCGCCCACCTCGGGCGTCATCCGCATCTGCGGCGTGCCGGTCATCGACCGCCCGAAGGAGGCCAAGAAGCACGTCGGCTACCTGCCCGAGTCCGCCCCGCTCTACAACGACATGACGGTGATCGGCTTCCTCAAGTTCGTGGCCGAAATCCGCGGCCTCCGCGGCAGCGCCAAGTCCCGCGCGGTGGAGAGCGCCATCGACACCTGCTTCCTGCAGAGCGTGGCCAGACAATCGATCGACACGCTTTCCAAGGGCTACCGCCACCGCACCTGCCTCGCCCAGGCGCTGCTTCACGATCCCGAGGTGCTGATCCTCGACGAGCCGACCGACGGCCTCGATCCGAACCAGAAGCACGAAGTCCGGCAGCTGATCCGCCGCCTCGGCGAAACGAAGGCCATCCTTTTCTCCACCCACATCCTCGAGGAAGTCGAGGCCGCCTGCACGCGGGCGGTGATCGTCGATCAGGGCCGCATCGTCGAGGACGGCACACCGCAGGAGCTGATCGCCAAATCCGGCACCGGCTCGTTGACGGACCTGTTCCGTCAGGTAACCACCCGCGACACCGTCGAAACCGCCGCCTGAACCCCCGCTTTCCACCTCCCATGAAAGACGTCTGGACCATCTACAAACGCGAGCTCGTCAGCTACTTCAGCCAGCCGATCGCCTACGCCATCATCGTCATCTTCCTGCTGCTCTCGATGGTGTTCACCTTCACCCTCGGGAACTTCATCGAGGCCGGCGACGCGTCGCTGACCTACTCGTTTTTCCTCTACCTCCCCTTCATCCTGATGGTGCTGGTCCCCGCCGTGGGCATGCGCCTGATGAGCGAGGAGCTGCGCACCGGCACCATCGAGCTGGTCGGCACCTACCCGATCTCGCTGTGGGCCGTGATCGTCGGGAAATTCAAGGCCGCGGCGACTGTATGGCTGATCGCGATCGCCCTGACCTTCCCAATCTGGGTCACCGTCAACTACCTCGGCGAACCCGACAACCTGGCCATCTTTTCCGGCTACATCGGCGCGGTGCTGCTGGCCTGCACCTTCCTCGCCATCACCCTGCTGGTGTCCGCCTTCACCCGCGACCAGGTGATTTGCCTGATCGTCTCGTCGGCCATCTGCATCGGTCTGGTGTTCGCCACCTTCGACCCCTTCGTCCGCCAGTACTCGAAAACGCTGAGCCCCGGCATGCGCGACGCGATCACGTCCCTCGGGGTCTGGGAACACTTCCTGTCGCTGGCCCGCGGCGCCTTCCGCCTGCAGGACTTCGTCTGGTTCGCCTCGATCATCGTCGCCTCGCTGTTCGGCACCTCCGCCATCCTGTCCGCGAAGCGCTCCTAATCCCCTTCCCGAATTCCCAAGCTCCACGCTTTTCAAAACCATGAGCAAGGACTCCAAGACCCTTCACCCCGTCGCCCGCGCCGGCCTCGCCATCGGCGCGCTGGCCGCCATCGTCGTCGCCGGCAACATGCTCGTCGCCTCCCTCGGCATCGGCCACAAGACCCTCGACCTCACCGAGGAAAAGGTCCACTCGCTGTCGGACGGCACCAAGGCCATCCTCCATGACCTCGCCGCGCCGGTCGTCATCCGCTACTACGCCACCCGTAGCAGCGACTACATGCCGGAAGAGCTCAAGCTCCACATGCGCCGCGTGGACGACCTGCTCGCCGAGTATCAGAACCTCGCCGGCGGCAAGCTGAAGATCGAGAACCTCGACCCGCAGCCCGACACCGACGCCGAGGACGCCGCCAACCTCGACGGCATCAGCGGCCAGCAGATCAACGACGAGAACCTGTATTTCGGCATGGCCGTGTCCTGCCTCGACCGCACCACCACCCTGCCGTTTCTCAACCCGCAGGATGAGACGATGCTGGAGTACAACATCTCGCGCGCCATCGCCGAGGTCAGCGCCACCCGCAAGCCGACGGTGGGTGTGATGTCCGCCCTGCCGATCAGCGGAGGCGCCCCCTCGATGCCCGGCCAGCAGCCGCAGCAGCCGTGGGTCATCTACAACCAGCTCTCGCAGTCCTATCAGGTCGAGGACCTGACCATGACCCCGGGCGAGATCGATCCGGAAAAATACAGCGTGGTGCTGCTCATCCACCCGGCCGAGATCACGCCGGAAGCCGAGTTCGCGCTCGACCAATACGTGCTCAAGGGCGGCACGGTCATCGCCTGCATCGATCCCTTCTCGGTGACCGCCCAGATGATGGGCGGCGGCAATCCGATGATGGGCCAGCCGGGCACCCCGACCTCGTCCACCCTGCCGACCCTCATGAAAGCCTGGGGCGTGGAGATGCCGACCAACCAATCGGTGGGCGACGCCAGCTACCAGACCAACATGAACCGCGGCCGGCCCGGCCTCGCGGTGCTGACCGTGCCGGAAGACGGCATGCCGCAGAAGGACAGCATCGTCACCAAGAACCTCAACAGCGTGGTCTTCTTCCTGCCCGGCGGCATGACCGCATCCGGCGGTGCCGGGGTGGCGGTCGATACGCTGGTCAATTCCTCGAAGGACTCCGGCCTGGTCGACAACCTGCCGGCCTCGCGCCTGGATCCCTCGTTGCTCACTTCCTTCCGGCCCGATGACAAGGTCTACGACCTCGTCCTCCACCTGCACGGCAAGTTCAAGACGGCTTTCCCCGAAGGCGATCCCGCCAAGGCTGCCGAGAAGAAGGACGAGAAACCGGATGACGCCACCGCGGACGCTGATGCCAAAAAAGACGAGCCCAAGGAAGAAACCGGGCCGAAGGCGCTCACCGAAGGCGCGAAGGAAGGCAACGTGTTCCTGATTTCCGACGTGGATGCCTTCTACGACCAGTTCGCCTACGCCGTGCAGCGCCTCGGCAACATGCAGCTCGCCCAGCCGATCAACGGCAACTCCTCGCTGCTCTTCAACCTGATCGACCAGGCGGCGTCCTCGACCCACCTGATCGGCTCCCGCAGCCGGGCCGCGACCAGCCGGCCGTTCACCGTGTTCAGCAAAATGGAGGCCGATGCCAACCAGCGGGTCGGCGAGAAGATCACCGAATTCGAGACCAAGGCCGACGAGGCCCAGCAGCGGCTCAACGAGCTGCAGGCGCAGAAGTCCAAGGGCAACGAACTCTACCTGACGCCCGAGCAGGAAAAGGAAATCCAGGCCCTCCGCGAACAGGAGGTCGATGCCCGCAAGCAGATCCGCGAGCTGCAGAAGGACCTGCGGCGGGACAAGGACCGCATCGCCGGCAACATCATCGCCTGGAACATCGCCGGCATCCCCGCCCTGATCGTGATCGTCGCCGGGGCTCTGCTCATCATCCGCCGCGCCAGCACTCGTGCCCGCTGAACTCCGAAACCCCTTCATTTCCTGACCCATGAGCAAGAAACAAGTCATCGTCCTGTGGATCGTCGCCGCCGTGCTCATCCTCGCCGTGGTGGTGGTGAAATCCTCCAAGTCCGAGGCCTTCGAGAGCGCCACCGCGCGCGATCGGGGTGACACCCTGCTTCCCGATTTTCCGGCCGAACAGGTGGCCAAGGTCGAAATCAAGCGCGGTGACGACACCGTGACCCTGACCAAGGGCGAGGCCGGCTGGACCGTCGCCGAGCGCGACGCCTACCCGGCCAACGTTTCCAACATCAATGACCTGCTGCGCACGGTCGATGAAGTGAAGGTCACGCAGGGCATCGAGGCCGACCCTTCCTTCGCGCCGCGCTTTGGCATGGATCCCGAGGCCACCGACGAGGAGGAAAAGGGCACCGACCTGGTGCTGTCCGACGCCTCCGGCAAGGAACTCGCCCACCTGACCTTCGGCAAGACGCTGGAAGCGGCCAGCAACCCGATGAGCCCCTTCGGCGGCGGCTCGTCCGGCCGCTTCGTGATGAACCACGCCGACGAATCCGGCGTTTACGTCACCAGCGAGGTGTTCCCGACCCTGACCGTGATGGTCGAGCGCTGGCTCGACGACACCTTCCTCAAGGTCGAGAAGATCCAGTCGATCCAGGTCAGCAAGCCCGGCGAAGAAAACGAAACCGCGTGGGAGGTGACCCGCGACACCGAGAACGGCGACTTTTCCCTGGTCGGCAAGGCGGACAACGAGGAACTCGACCCGACCGCGCTGAATCCCCTCAAGAACCTCTTTTCCTACGCCCGATTCGAGGACGTGATCCCTGCCGACAAGGCCGAGGCCATCTGGAAGAAGGACCAGCGGCAGACGGCGGTCATCAAGACCTTCGAAGGCCTGACCTACCACGTGACCTTCGGCCCGGCCGAAAAGGAGGACACCGCCGATGCGGACGCCCCCGCCCCGGAAAGCTACGCCATGACCGTCACCGTAACCGGCGAGGTGCCCAAGGAGCGCAAGAAGGCCGAGGGCGAAACCGAGGAAGCTGCCAAGGAGGCCGACAAAGCCTTCGACGAGCGCAAGAAAGCGCTCGAGGAAACGCTCGCCAACACCCGCAAGCTCGAAGGCCGCGTGTTCAAGGTCAGCAAATACACCGTCGAGCCGCTGCTCAAGGATCGCACCGGCCTGATCAAGTCCGCGGCTCCCGCCCACACCGCCCAGCCAAACCCCGGAATGCCGGGATTGCCGGGCCAGGCCCCACGCCGTCCGGTGCAGGCCGTCACCCCGCCGATCCAGATCCCGCCGATGCCCCCGGCCAACGACGGCGGCGAATGACTCTCCCAAGCCCGCCCTCACCGGCGGGCTTTTTCTTTCCCTTCGCCGACCTCGACAAACCCTTGCCGATGTCAGAATCGGCGCTCCTCCCCTTGCCTCCACGCGCCTTCGGGGTCAGCATGCCGGCGTCATGGTCTCGCCTGCGGAAAGCCCCTCCGATCCATCCCGCTACGATGTCGTCATTATCGGCGGTGCTTTTTCCGGCAGCGCGCTCGGCATTCTCCTCAAGCGCGAGCGCCCGGAGATCCGCATCCTGATCCTCGAAAAATCCACCGAGTTCGACCGCAAGATCGGCGAGTCCACCTCCGAAGTGGCCGGCTGTTTCCTGACCCGCGTGCTCGGGCTCTCGAACTACCTCGCCCGCGAGCATTTCCAGAAACACGGGCTGCGGATGTGGTTCACCACGCCGGAAAACCACGACCCCGGCCATTGTTCGGAGATCGGCCCGTTTTCCCAGGCCCGTTTCCCCACCTACCAGCTCAACCGCGCCAAGCTCGACCAGCACCTGCTCGACGAAGCGCGGAAGCTCGGCTGCGCGCTCGTCCGCCCCGCCACCGTCAAGGACCTCGACCTCGCCGGCGCCGGGAGATCGACCGTCACCTTCAAGGCCGATGGCGTGACCCGCACGGTCACCGCCGGCTGGGTCGTCGATGCTTCCGGCAAGGCCGCCCTGATCGCCCGCAAGCGCGGCACCCTCGTCGGCCTTGAGGACCACCCGGTGCACTCGATGTGGGTCCGCTTCCAGAACGTGCGCGACCTCGACAGCCACGCCTGCCACATGGGTGCTCTGAAGATGCAGCCCACGCCCGTTGTTTCCCGCGGCTCGGCCACCAACCACCTGATGGGGCGCGGCTGGTGGTCCTGGATCATCCCGCTGGCCAATGGCGAGTTCTCCGCCGGCGTCACCTGGGACGAACGCCTCTGCACGCCACCGGCCGAGGGCCCCGTCGGGGAAAGGGTCAAGGCCCATATGCTCAGCCACCCGGTCGGCAAGTTGATGTTCGAGAACGCCGTGCCGGTCGAGAACGATGCCCGCATCTACAAGCACCTTCCCTACCGCTCCACCGAGGTCTGCGGCGATGGCTGGCTGGCGGTCGGCGATGCCGCGGGTTTCATGGATCCTCTCTACTCCCACGGCCTCGATTTCTGCGCCCACAGCGTCTACATCGCCAACCGCGTGATCCTTAACGCGCTCTCCGGCCAGTGCGTCAAAGCCCACCTCGCCGGGCATTTCGAGCAGTACCAGGAAAGCTACTTCCGCTGGTTCAACGCGCTCTACCGCGGGAAATACCAATATTTGGGCGACGCCCGGCTCATGCGAGCGGCCTTCCTGCTCGACATCGCCACCTACTTCATCGGCCCCGTCCAGTTGGTCTATCGCGTGACCGACCTGGAGTTCTCGAAGATGCCCTACAACGGCCCGATCGGGAACGTCTTCGCCAAGTTCATGGCGCTCTACAACCGGCGCCTGGAAGTCATCGCCCGCAAGCGCCTCGCCGCCGGCACCTACGGCAGGGAGAACCTCGACCACTCCTACCTCATCCGCACCCCCTTCAATGCCGGACTCGGGGCCATGCGACACTTTTTCCGCGGCGTCTCCATTTGGCTGGGCCTCGAGCTGGAGACCCTCTTCCGCAGACCGATTCCCGCTCCGCAGCACAAACCGAAGCCCGCCAAGCCGGTCGCAAGCTCCACCGAACACGAAGCCGTCGCCTGATAGATTGAAATCGGGGCGTTTTTCTGTTGTCAGTCCGGGAATCCGCTAGTAATTCCGCGGCCCCGGGGCGTTTCGTCCCGCGCGTCAATGGCAGGGTAGCTCAGAGGTAGAGCAGAGGACTCATAAGCCTTTGGTCGCGGGTTCAATTCCCGCCCCTGCTACCATCATTGAATCTCCAAGAGTCACGAGATTCCCCCAAAAAAGCCCAAGCCGGGAACGAAAGTGGGGACAAATCCAGCAAGGACGAACACGTTTTTAGCGTCCTTCAGTGCTCCGATTGATGCGCACTTCGTCTGATTGCAGCGGTGATTCGGACCTGTTAGTATCCGCGGCGTGAAGACCATTGATGAGGCCTTTGCTGAACAGCAGCTCGCTCTTGATCGGGCAGTCGCGGCCAGCCTTGCGCTGCAGCAGTTCCGCTCCCTCCACACCGCGGGAGAATGGACCCCTGAAATCGGCGGCGCCCTTCAGCCGCTCCTCAGGGAGCTGACCACCGCCGCGGAGTCCCTCGGCTACAAATCACGGGTTGCCCTACTCTACAACGAACGCAAGCTGGGTCTTCGCTGAAACGAAAAGAGCCTCGGCTGCTCGCAATCGGGTCCAGGGGCCGAGGTGGGTCGGAGGAAGACCGCCCTCAAAGGAACCTGGCTTACACCTCCGCCAGCGCGGGGGCGTCGGCTTCAGGACTGTGGAGGTTTCCCGGTCCCCACCCGCCCTTGAGGGCGAATGGAAGGGAACCGAGACGGGGATCGCCGGGTCACTGCTGCCCACACACCCACGCTCAGTAACGGAACCGATCCTCAACCAACTCGGCCGGGGCAAGGAGAAGCAAGAATACGTTCTCCGTGCTGCTTGCTTAATCTTTTGGAAGATAGCACTGGACTGCCTTCCGGTATCCAGGGCGAAGGTCGTCGTCATTGGGGGCAGTGGTACCAGAGCTTCGCAAGGGATTTCTTGAAGTGTGCTTCGAGGGCGTTCGGGAGCCGGACAACATTGACTTCGAGCAGCTTAAAGACGGGGAATATGGCCCAAGGACCTTCGGCCAGGAATGTCACCTCACTTGGCCCAGCTTTTGCAGCGGCGCCCGCCCTCGGCGGGCTTCACGTCGCCGAGAAACTCGAGTCCCACGCTTCATTCGACCCCTTCCGGTTATGGCGATCTCCTTTTCAAGAATCCTCTTCAGGTTCCTCCACAATCTTTTCAAGCCGAGGTGGCGTCGGCAATACGAGCGGATGCAACGACAGAGGCAACGGTGACCCTTCGACCCTGACGGTCCGAAGGCTTTTCATTCGTCCTCCAAATCCATCGCCCGCCCTTCGTGGCGGGCCCTCTTTCGCGCCTCACCGCCCTCCATGAAATGACAAGGGCTGATGACCGTGTTCCCCATAAGGGGCGGCCATCAGCCCGGTGGAATCATCGAATCTTCGCCAAACCGGCGAAGATCGTTCCTTTATTCTTCCTCCACCCGGATGAACAACTTCGTGCCCGGAGTGAAGGCGACGGTTCTGGACGTCTGGCCCGCCACGCCCGCGATGCCTTCCTCGAGCCGGGTGGACCAATCCTGGAGGTCGGGAGACGAGGCGATCCGATAGGTGGTGCTCGCATCGGACCTCCACACCAGAGTGATCTCACTGGTAGCGAAGTTGATGCTGTAATCAAGCAGCTGCAGTCCCCCACCGGAAATTGTCGGCGGTCCCTCGGTGACCACCCAACGCGTCACGTCATGGCTTTCCGCAAGGCCCCCGGTGCGGGCGGCGAATCCCATCCACGATTTTCCGTCCGAGTGGACGGCGCCGCAGTCTTCGAGCGTGATAGCCAGTCCCGTCACCACGGCAATGCCATCCATATAAACGTTGAGATTCCCCGGAAGATAGGCGACGCGCACCTGATAGGGAGTCGGCACGCTTTCGCCATCCGGCACCTTCCCAAGCCGCGGAAGATCCGCACCGACGCCCAGCTCGAGGCCGGCAACCGTGGTCAGGTCCACCGTCTGGAGCACCGTGCCGCCGTTCAAGACCCGCAGGACCGCGTTGCTCGGATCACCCGGGTCGCCCGCGTTCTGGAATCCATCGAAGGAAATGTTCAGCGAGTTCTCAGCCAGGCCCAACTCGTGGGTCGCGGGAGTCGCCAGCGTTCCCAAGGGGTGGTTCTGGATCATGAAACTCATGCCATCCGCACCCACGCCGCCGCTGACGACGTGCATGTCGAACTCGGCATCGAATCCCTCGGAAACCGCGACCCGTTCGCGCTCCCACGCCGTGCCGTTCTGGCTGTTGGTCCGGGGTGTGAGGCGCAGACGCTCACCGCCGCCGGGCAGCGCGATCTCCGGATCCACAAGGATCGCCGCGGCCCCATACAGCGCGAATTCGTCGCCCGCCGCATCGAAGGTCGGATAGTCGATTCCGTTCGGCAGCACGGGGATCACCGTGATTTCCACGTCCTCCGTCGCCGTCAGTCCCCCGTCGCCCACTGCGGTGAGGGTATAGGTGGTGGTTTCCGTCGGATACACCACGACCGATCCGCTGTCGGACACGGCACCGATGCCACTGATGCTTACCGTGTCCGCGCGCTTGACGTCCCAACTGAGGGCGACCCCCGAACCGCTCACCGCGATCGAGTCCGCCTCGAAGCTCTCCACCGAGGGCCCCAGGGGCACCAGCGACGCTCCAGGGAGGCTGATTTCCGTGATGGCCTTCCGGTTGGTGGTGGTGTTGAAATCGAAGCTGGTGACGTTTTCGATCAGCGTCCAAGGCCCCTCGGGATCGTTGCTCCCCTCCATATACCAACGCACAGGGTCCCGGGTCGGGGCATCGTTGGCGGTTTCGAGGCTGTAACCCATGATCGCCGGAGCCTCCTCACCGAGGTCGAGCTGCACCCCGCTGGTCTTGCTGAAATCCAGCCACTTGGTTCCCAGGTCCCCATCGATCAGGTTTTCCGGTCCCTCCGTCGCGTTGCTGTTGCCGCCCGGGAGGCTTTGCGCCGCGACCGGCATCACCACGTCGATGCCATTCGCATGGAGGAACAAGAGGTTCGCCAGCTGCACGCTGTTCGCCAGCTCGTTGGAACGCAGCTTCGTCGGGTAGAACCGGATGTAACGGTAGTTCACCGAGCCGCCGGCGATCGTCCTCACCGTCACTTCAGCGGTGGAGGTGCCGGCACTGTTCGTCGCCGTCAGGGTGTAGAGCGTGTCGCTGTCGTCTGCCGGGCTCACCGTGGTCAAGCCGGAGCCGGCGACGGAGCCGACCCCTTGGCTGATGCTGATCGAATCCGCCTGCCCGACATCCCAGACAAGATCGCTGACATCCCCATTGGCGATGATCACCTCTTCGGCGGAGAAATCGGCAATCACCGGAAGGTCCGGGAGGTCGAAGTTCTCGACGTAGGTTTTGCGGTCCGTTGTGGTCGGGTAAAACTCGCGCCGGTCGACCGGCTCCCAGCTCGTCATGTCATCACTGCCGGAGAGGGTCCAGACGATCGGATCCCGACCGTTGTCGTCATTGGCGGTGGCGAAGGTGTAGCCGTCGATGGTGACGTCGGTGCCGAAGTCGAAGATGATTGGGGAAAACGCCCCGCTGTACCACTTCGTATCGACGCTGCCGTCGATCAGCTTCTCCGCGCCCTCCGCGGCATCGACCGCATTCGTCCCGCCGGGGTTCTCGACCACCACGCCGGCCATGCTGACGGGAGATCCGCCGAGGCGGAATTGGAACTCGGAGAACTGGATCGCGCTGGCCCGGGTCCGCACCATGGTGGGTTCGAACCGGAAATAACGGTAGGTTTTTTCCGCGGCGGACAATGGGACCGCGGCGGCAAGAAGTAACAGCAGGGCACGGGACAGCCCCCCTGCCGGGTGATTTGGATTTGATTTCATGGGTTTTTAACAAGGCGAACGAGGCGATGAAGCCTCGGCAACGGAGAGGTCAATGGGACCTCTTGTTGGAACTCACTCCAGCTTTCGACCGCAGGTTTAGTGCAAGGAAGGATTCTCGGGGAAATCTGCCCAATTCGCGGTGGAAACGGACCCCGAACGAGCAGGGCCCCGGCAAAAGCCGGCAGCCCTCGAAGCGTTCCGGGGAGGGACCGGGGACCGGTCGGTCGAAGCGAATCCGCGCACGCACCCCGCATGTCTTTTCACCCGACAACCCCCACTGCGCGAATCTGGTTCTGTTTCGACCATATTATCGGATCCCATTGCCGTGCACGTGCGTTTCCCGCCATAACAACCCCGCAATGAGCAACCCTACCAAACACGAAGCCCTCGCCGCCTGGGTCGAGGAAATGACGCAGCTCTGCCAACCTGACGCCGTCGAATGGTGCGACGGTTCTCAAGAAGAGTGGGAACGCCTGACCCAGCTTCTCTGCGACAAAGGCACTTTCACCCGGCTGAATCCGGAAAAACGGCCGAACTCCTTCCTCGCCCGCTCGACGCCATCGGACGTGGCCCGCGTGGAAGACCGCACCTTCATCTGCACCCGCCGCAAGGGTGCCGCCGGTGGCACCAATAACTGGATGGACCCCAAGGAAATGAAGGCCATCCTCAAGCCGAAGTTCACCGGCTGCATGAAGGGGCGCACGATGTACGTCATCCCCTTCTGCATGGGCCCGCTCGATTCCCCGCTGGCCAAGGTCGGCGTCGAGATCACCGACAGCGCCTACGTGGTGACCAACATGCGGATCATGGCCCACATGGGCCGGAAGGTGCTCGACCGCCTGGAGGCCGAGATCGCCGGCGAGCTGCCGAAAAAGCGTGACGGCCACGGCACCTTCATCCCCTGCGTCCACACCGTCGGGGCGCCGCTGGAACCCGGACAGGAAGACGTCACCTGGCCCTGCAACGAGGACAAGTACATCTGCCATTTCCCGGAAACCCGCGAGATCTGGTCCTACGGCTCGGGCTATGGCGGCAACGCCCTGCTCGGCAAGAAGTGCCTCGCCCTCCGCATCGCGTCGAACATCGCCCGCGAGCACGACTGGATGGCCGAGCACATGCTCGTGGTCGGCATCGAGTCGCCGGAAAAGGAAAAGACCTACGTCGCCGCCGCCTTCCCCAGCGCCTGCGGCAAGACGAACCTCGCCATGCTCATCCCGCCGAAGGAATACGCGGACAAGGGCTGGAAGACCTCGATCATCGGCGACGACATCGCCTGGATGTGGGGCCACGAGGACGGCACGCTGCACGCGATCAACCCGGAAACCGGCTACTTCGGCGTCGCTCCCGGCACCTCTTACGACACCAATCCGATCGCCATGGACTCCATGAAGGAGAACGCGATCTTCACCAACGTCGCGCTCACCGATGACGGCGACGTGTGGTGGGAAGGCCTGACCAAAGAGCCGCCGGCCCACGCCATCGACTGGAAGGGCAAGGACTGGACGCCCGACAGCGGCGAGAAGGCCGCGCACCCGAATGCCCGCTTCACCGCGCCGGCCGAGCAGTGCCCGACCATCGATCCCGACTGGCAAAATCCCGACGGCGTGCCGATCTCGGCCATCGTGTTCGGCGGTCGCCGCCCGAACACCATGCCGCTCGTCTACCAAGCCTTCAACTGGTCGCACGGCGTCTATGTCGGTGCCACCATGGGCTCGGAAGTCACCGCCGCCGCGATCGGCCTCAAGGCCGGCGTCCGCCGCGACCCGATGGCCATGCTGCCCTTCTGCGGCTACAACATGGCGGAGTACTTCCACCACTGGCTGGACATGCGCGACAAGGTCAAGCACCTGCCCCGCTTCTTCCACGTCAACTGGTTCCGCCTCGACGAGAACGGCAAGTTCCTGTGGCCCGGCTTCGGCCAGAACATGCGTGTTCTCGAATGGATCGTGAACCGCTGCAAGGGCCGCGTGGCCGGTCACGAAACGCCGATCGGCTGGACTCCGAACTTCGAGGACTTCAACTCCGAAGGGCTCGAGGGATTCAGCGAAGAGCAGTTTCACAAGTGCATGGCCTTCAACCCCGACGAGTGGACCGACGAGCTGGTCGACCAAGGCAAGCTCTTCATCAAGCTCTACGACCTGCTGCCGAAGGAGATCGTGTTCCAACGCGAGCTGCTCGCCGCACGGCTCAGCTGACGGTTTTTCCAAAAACCCGACTTCAAGGGGTGGGCCACAGGGTCCACCCCTTTTCTTTCGGGAGGGTGGCACCCAAGCTTCAGTTCGCCATGCCGCGCGGCGGGCTAGATTTCACTCGCCACCCGCCCGCCCTCCATCAGCCCCGCGGCGATCCACACGAGCATCGCCCAGGCTCCACCGAGCGCCCAGCCCGCCAGGACATCGGTCGGCCAGTGGACCCCGAGGAACACCCGGCTCAGGCCCACGGCCAGCGTCACTCCGATCGAGACCGCCATCACGAAGGCCCGGACCCGACGCCTTGGCTGGATGCGGGAAACCAGGATCCCGAGGCTGAGATACACCAGCGCCGACATCATTGAGTGGCCGCTGGGGAAACTGGGGCTCGTCACCAGCGCGCCGTGCTCGACGAGGTCCGGACGCGGCCGGTCATAGCCGATCTTGAGCAACTTCATCGCTACCGTGCCCAGGCAAACCGACACCACACCGAGTGCCGCGAGCCGACGGTTTCCCGCCAGCAAGGTCATGCCGCAAGCCACGAAGGTCACGCAGGTCAGCAGGGTCCCGCCGCCCAGCGAGGTGATGTCGCGGGCCGCCTCGGTCAGCCCGGGCGGCCCGATCGGATCCTGGGGATCTCCGGTCTCGCGCATCGCGAGGAGGATGGTCTCATCGACCTGCCGGGTCTCCGACTCCCCGACTTCCTCGGCGATCTCGAAGAAGCCCACCACGCCGGCCAGCGCGGCCAGGGCCATCAGGTGCTTCGTCCAGTGCCGGCGCAGGTTCCGCCACATCCACGCCGCGCGGCGCTCGATTTCAGCCTCCATGGGAAAAGCTCGGGTAGGCCGTCATTCCGCCGTCAACCGTGACCGTCGTTCCCGTCACGTAGGAGGCGTCGTCGGAAACGAGGACCCGCGCGATCCGGGCCACCTCCTCGGGCTTGCCGACGCGCTGCATGGGAATCTTCGTTTTCAGGTCGGCCATCATGTCCGGATCGTCGCGCACCTCGGCATTGATCGGCGTGGCGATCGCTCCCGGGGCCAGCGCCACCACGCGGACCCCGACGTTTTGCAGCTCCAGTGCCAGCGATCGGGTCAGCATCGCAATCCCCGCCTTGGCCGCGCAGTAGGCGGCGTGGCCCGCCCACGGGATGGTGTCGTGGACCGACGTGATGTTCAGGATCACCCCGCGCCGCGCCAGGATCATGTCGGACAGCACCGCCTGGGTGCAGAGAAAATTGCCGCGCAGGTTGGTGGCGATGACCTTGTCCCACTCCTCGAGCGCGATTGACGCCACGGTGGCCTCGTCACCATCGATCCCGGCGTTGTTGACCAGGATTCCGATCGGTCCCAGCTCGCGGGTGATCGTTTCCACGCAGGCAGCCACGGACTTCGCGTCGGCCACGTCGAGCTGACAGACTTCGGCGGTGCCGCCCGCCTCGCGGATGGCATCGGCCGTTTCCTCGGCACCCTCACGGCCCGAGTGATAGGTCACGCCGACATTCGCGCCGGCGCGTGCGAGTTCGATCGCGATCGCCCGGCCGATCCCGGAGCTGGAGCCGGTGACCAGAGCCACCCGGTCGTTCAACGGTCGGCCATGGCCCTTAAGTTCGGGCTCGGGCTCGAGCATTTTTCGCGAGGCGGCCCCGGCAGCGGGCGAAGTTCCGGAAGGCTCCGGAGATAGACTGGTTGCCATGGCGCAGCTCCTCGCAACGCCCGTGCCGCCACCGGATGGCCACAAATTCCGAGCCCGGATGGCTTCCAGCATTGCATTTCACCCCTCTGGCCCGCCCGTGGTTTGCGATTTGAGCCGTCCAGCGGCCCGCAGAGAGCTCCAGCTCCCATGGCTTCGTGGTGTGCAACTCGGTACGGCAGACGCTGGACGTCTGATATGGAAATCGCATCCACACGCTATCTTCCGAAAGAGGTCAGAACCACGTTGCCCGACGATGCCCTGAAGGTCTACGACGAGGCATTTGCCAATGCCAAATCGAAATACGAGAACGACCCCGCCCGCGCCCACAAGGTGGCGTGGACGGCGATGGAGCAGGAGTTCTACCTCGATGATCGCGACGATCGCTGGAAAAAGAAATGACTCACCAAGTCGCGTTGTAGCCTCTCGTATCGACGTGAACGAAGCTTGGATAAAGCCCGACTCCGCCGCGGAAAAACCCCTCCGCACGAAGGTGCTTGGCCATCCGCGCCACATGCTCCGGCGAGGTGTCGAAAATCAGGTCAAGCGCCCGGTTTTCAATGTGCTGCGATCGCGTCGCAGCCCCGGGACATTGGGCATTGTAGGCCGGGCTGCGATAGACGGAGGCGATCACGCGCAGCGGCACGCCCAGCCGTTCCCGCATCTCATCGGCGACCTTGAGCGTCGGCCCGAGGCGTTCCCAGAGCTCGCGCGGCGGCAGGTGGTTCGGGACGCCGCAGCGGGTGCGGTGATGGGCGTTGATCACCTCGTGGGGGCGGATGTGGCGGAGGCCGAGGCCGCCGAGGTAGCTCGCATACGCTTTTTCCGTTCCGGAAAACCGCGGCTCGCAGGTCGAAGGACGCGGCTGAGGCGCATCGGACCTCGGGACGCCGATCGGCTCAGGGGTCGGAAGGTATTTCTCCCGCCACTCGCTGGCGAGTTCGCCCAGTTCGCGACGGTGCGCGCTGCTCCACAGGCCGACCATCGGGAGCGCCGCCGCGAGGGAAAAGGATCGGTCGATGAACGACCGGCGGGACATGGGTTTCATCGCCTGCTATCCAAGCAAAACACGGCCGGAAATCGTCGCGTGGAACCACGTAGCGACCCGCATTTCTCCGGCCCGCCTCCCCTTTCATGAATGACGACCCACGCTACCCGCCGATCGCCGAGTATGGCGTGATCGGCGACCTCCGGACCATTGCCCTGGTGGGCCCCGAAGGCAGCATCGAATCGCTGTGCTACCCGGACTTCGACTCGCCCTCGATTTTCGCCGCCCATGTGGACCGGGAAAAAGGCGGCCATTTCCGGATCGATCCGGTGCTCGACGAGCGCACTGAAAAACATCTCTACATCCCGGACACCAACGTCCTGATCACCCGCTATCTGTCGGAGGACGGAGTGGCGGAAGTGTCGAGCTTCATGCCGGTGGGCGAGCCCGAGGAAAACCTGCCGCAGGCGCTCGTGAGGCGGGCCAAGAGCGTCATCGGCGACATCGAGTTCGCGCTGCACTTCGCCCCGCGCTTCGATTACGCCCGGGCCGAGCACCGCACCCAGCGGATCGATGAAAGCACGGTGCTGTTCGAGTCCGAGGGGCCCGACCGCCTGCGTCTGAAGCTCCACGCCACCGTGCCGCTCGAGATCCGGGGGGGCGACGCGGTCGCCACCTTCACGCTGCCCCAGGGCGAGCACGCATCCTTCGTGATGGAGGGGCTCGACGAAGGGGACTCGGCCGTCTGCGGGCGGCCGGATTTCTCAGTCGAGGCCTTCAAGGACACCTGCAACTTCTGGCGCCGCTGGATCGGGCGCTGCACCTACAACGGACGCTGGCGGGAGGCCGTCCACCGCTCCGCGCTGGCGCTGAAACTCCTCACCTCCCGGCGCTACGGCTCGATCATCGCCGCGCCCTGCTTCGGCTTCCCCAACGAGATCGGCGGCGAGCGCAACTGGGACTACCGCTTCACTTGGCTGCGCGACGCCTCGTTCAGCACCTTCGCCCTGATGCGGATCGGCTACACCGAGGAGGCCGGCGCTTTCATGAAGTGGCTGGAGGACCGGATCACCGAGGACGAGGACGATGCCCGGCTGAAAACGATGTATCGCATCGATGGTTCCGACATCGATGGCGAGGTCCATCTCGATCACTTGGAGGGTTACCGGAAATCCAAGCCGATCCGGGTCGGCTCCACGAACTTCGACCAGCAGCAGCTCGACATCTATGGCGAGGTGATGGACTCGATCTATCTCTACGACATCGCCGGCTCGCCCGTCTCCCACCGGCTGTGGCGGAACATCCGCGAGCTGGCCAACCACGTCTGCCGCCACTGGGACGAGCCCGATGCCTCGATCTGGGAAGTCCGCAGCGGCGACCGGCACTTCCTTTTCTCGCGCATCATGTGCTGGGTGGCGCTGGATCGTGCGATCCGGCTCGCCGCCAAGCGCGGCCTGCCGGGCCCGGTGAACGACTGGGAACAGCAACGCGACGCGATCTACGAGCAGGTCTTCGATGAATTCTGGGACCCCGGGCAGCGCGCCTTCGTGCAGTTCCGCGGCGGCACCGCGCTCGATGCCTCATCGCTGGTCATGCCACTGGTGCGCATGATCAGCCCGACCGATCCCCTGTGGCTCGACCATCTGGACGCCATCTCCAAGTCCCTCGTCCACGATTCCCTGGTCGACCGCTACAAGGTCGGCGAGGCGTTTTCCGACTGCCTGAGCGGCAAGGAGGGCAGCTTCACGATCTGCTCGTTCTGGTTCATCGAGTGCGTTTCGCGCAGCGGCGACCTCCAGCGGGCCCGGCTGATGTTCGAGAAAATGCTCGGCTACGCCAGTCCGCTCGGCCTGTTTTCCGAGCAGCTCGGCAAGCGCGGCGAGTCGCTCGGCAACATCCCGCAGGCCTTCAGCCACCTCGCGATGATCAGCGCCGCCTTCGATCTCGATCGCCGCCTCAGCCGTGAGCCCTCCGCGCACATCAGCGGCGGAAAAGGCTGACCGCGCTCAGCAGCCTTGCTCGAGGTAGATCTCCAGCACTTCCTGCGCGGTGGCGGCGTTGAGCAGCGGCTTGGCCCGCCCGGCGTGGAACTCGGCCTCCACGTCCGGCGGCACGTCCTCCTGCTTCTTTTGGGAAAGGATCGTCGGCAGAGCGTCGGGGTCCTTCGAGGTGGCCGCGCGCGACAGGTGACGCACGCATTTCCCCTCCTCATCGTAGTAGTAGCGGTCCTCGCGCCGCGTGTCCTCGGTGACCGGCTTGTCCGGCGTGCCGCCCTCGGCGAATCGCCACGACTGGCCGACGAGATAGATGAAGAACACGTCGCCGTTCCGGAAATAGTAGTGATCGGTGCCGCCCCCGTGATCGCCGGCCACGTAGTCCACGGTCACCGCCGCCAGCCCGTCCGGGAAGTGCCGGATGCTGACCGTGCCCGAAAACGGATCGCCTTCCTGCTCGAACTTCAGCGTTTTTTCGCTGACCGGCTTGCCATCATCGATGGCCGCATACCACTTGCGGATTTGGGCGATCCTGTCCTCGACCTCGGCGGAGGCGAGGGCGATGGAGGCCACGAAGAGGCAGAGGATTTTCGCGATCATGACCGGAATCCTGCGCCGGAATCCCCGTCATGGGGAAGCCGAATGATGGTTTGCGTGTAACAATTGGCCTCCTCGGGGAATACCAAGAGCATGCTCCGTGCGATTCCCATTCTGCTGCTCGCTCTCGCTTCCCTGCTTCACGCCGCGCCCCGGCCCAATGTCATGCTGGTGTTCATCGATGACATGGGGTGGGGCGACTTTTCCTGCTTCGGCAACGAGGCGGTGAAAACCCAGCACATCGACAAGCTGGCCTCCGAGGGCCTGAAGTTCGAGCAGTTCTACGTCAATTCGCCGATCTGCTCGCCCTCCCGCACCGCCATTTCCACCGGCCAGTATCCGCAACGCTGGAAAATCTCGTCGTACCTCGACAACCGCGCCCAGAACGAGCGCCGCGGGATGGCCCAGTGGCTCGACCTCAAGGCCCCGATGCTCGCCCGCTTTCTGCACCAGTCCGGCTACGCCACCGGGCATTTCGGGAAATGGCACATGGGCGGCCAGCGCGATGTCGGAGACGCCCCGCTGATCACCGAGTATGGCTTCGACCAGTCGCTGACGAACTTCGAGGGCCTCGGCCCGCGCGTGCTGCCGATCCTCGATCCGCACAACAGCAATCCCACCAGCCGCTGGGACCTCGGCAGCGCCAAGCTCGGCCACGGACCGATCGAATGGGAGGACCGCTCCAAGGTCACCACCCGCTTCGCCGATGCAGCACTGGATTTCATCAAGAAGGCGGAAAAGAACGACCAGCCCTTCTACGTCAACGTCTGGCCTGACGATGTCCACTCGCCCTTCTTCCCGCCCGGCGACCGCAAGGGCGAGGCCAAGCGCAAGCTCTACCAGCGCGTCCTTGATGCCGCCGACGAGCAGCTCGAGACCATCTTCGACTACATCCGTAGTAGCGACAAGCTGCGCGACAACACGCTGATCCTCGTCTGCTCCGACAACGGCCCGGAAAAAGGCGCCGGATCGGCCGGGCCCTTCAAGGGCTACAAGACGGAACTCTACGAGGGCGGCGTGCGTTCCCCGCTGATCGTCTGGGGCCCCGCCTTCGTGGCCAAGGACCAGACCGGCAAGACCAACACGAGCTCCTTCATGGCCGCGATCGACCTCGCGCCCTCGCTGCTCAAGTTCACCGGCACCGAGGCTCCGGACTACAAGCCGGACGGCGAGGTGCTCACCGACACCCTGCTCGGCAGGGCCACTGATTCGCGGGAAAAGCCGCTCTTTTTCCGTCGCCCGCCGGATCGCCCGGGTGAAAAGGGCCAGGACCTTCCCGACCTCTCGGTTCGCGATGGCAACTGGAAGCTCCTTTGCGAATACGACGGCTCCAAGCCCCAGCTCTACGACCTTTCCAAGGACCGCGAGGAGCGAAACAACCTCGCCAGCGGCAAACCGAAGGTCGTCGCGCGCCTGAAGAAGGAACTCCTGGCCTGGAATCAGTCGATGCCCTCCGACAAGGGCGCGGATTTCGAGCGGGAGTGATCTTTTGACAAAGTTCTGACGCAATCACTCCGCGAGTCCTGCATGCTCGCGGCGTGATGAAAAAAATCCTGCTCCTGTCACTGCTCGGTATCGGCAGCGCTTTTGCCCAAGAATCGGACGACCCCTTTGCCGATCCCTCGAAGGTCCGCCCGCCCGACGACCCGGTCCACCGGGCGGACGATACGCGTCGGGTTTCCTGCTGTTTTGAGGTCTTCAGGCTGAGCCAGCAAGACGCCCTCGAGCTGACCGTCCAGCAACTCGATGACGAGGCTTTCTACCATTCACTGGTCGAACAATCGGACGCGGGAGATGCCAGCCGGGAGATCCTCCACATCATCCGCGGTCGTTCGAATGAAAAGGTGACCGGGGAGGCGGTGACCGAATTCATCTATCCTACGGAATACGAACCGGTCGGGCCGCAAGCCACGAAAGCGCCTGCCGAAAGCGGCGATGAACTCGAAGGCGAGGCGACCGACCAGGATCCCCCTCACCATCCGGCGATTCAAGGGATCGACAGCATGTATGTGGTCCCTTGTTCCTTCGAAACGAGGAACATTGGAACCTCAGCTGAAATGATCGTCGGCCTGGACGAATCCGACGAGTTGGTTGAGCTGAAGCTGAGCCTCGACCGGGTCCTTTACCTGGGAAATCAAGTCTGGGGGGAAGGCCCGGCGAAGGTGGAAATGCCCATCTTTTCAAATCAGGGGATTCAGACCACGCTCAATGGGCGGATTGGCAAGGTGATGTTCGTCGGTTCGTTCAATCCCCCTGTGAATGCCAAGGATCCGGACTCGTCGGATCAGGTGTGGCTGGTATTCGTGACACCCACCCTGTCCCGCCCCTGATGCGCCTCGCGCTTTTCACCCTGCTGCCCATGCTAACCGCCGCGGTCCTGGTGACCATCGCGGGTGAGCGCTGGGCTCGCCGCGCCACCGAACACCGCTTCCCTATCGATCGGAGCCGGCTGCTCGATTTCGATGAATCGCTGCGCGACGAACTCGCCCGATTGGACGCCCTTTACCTCACCTATCTCCGGCGAAATGCCGAGGAACTGCTTTCCGGAAAGGAGCTGACCGATCCTGGAACCGGCGTCCGCAGGATCACCCTGTTCCGGACCCAGGGCCCGGATCTCAGCTACGATCCACAACCGCATGAGGTCGGCCCGCCGGAAATCGCCATCGAAGACGGCACTTCTCCTTTCGACCCCGGAAACGCGGTCGTGCTCGATCGCAAGTGGCTCCGCGAAGACCTCCCGGCGGAAGGGAAATGGCTGCCTACTCCTTCCTCGTCCTATCGCGTCCACCTTTTAAAAATCCGCCATCAAGTGCTCGCCGCGTCTTTAGTCGATACGGACGAGGTTCGCACCACGGTAGCCACCTATCTTGCAGGGTGGGCATCGACTCCCCTCACTCCGCTTCGGGAGTCGGATGAACGCCTGATCATCACGGCACCGGGTGGGGAGCAGCTGATTGCCCTCGGACCCGACCATCACGGCCCCTCGGCCGCCGTCATTCCCATCCGCACCTTCATCGGCACCTGGGAAATTCGGGCATGGGACGGAGTCACCGTTCGCCATCACCACGACCCCGCCTCGCTCGCCGCCGCCCTCGTCGTGGCGGTGCTGCTGATCGGCAGCGGCCTATGGCTCTTCCTTGCCCAACGCCGGGCCCTGCGGCTCGCTGCCGAGCGGGTCTCGTTTGTCAATCGCGTGTCCCACGAGTTCGGCACCCCTCTCACCAATCTCTCCCTCAATCTCGATCTCGCCCGAGACGCGCTGGAATCCGACTCCGGAGCCGCCCGCCAACGGCTCGGGCTGGTCAACGAGGAAATCGCCCGGCTTTCCCGACTCGTCGCCAACGTGCTCACCTTCTCGCGCCGCGAACGGCAATCGCTCGAAGTCCATCCCACCCGCTGCATTCCGGATGACGTTTTGCGACGCGTGATCGACTCGTTTCGTCCCGCCCTGGCTCGACGCGGCATCGAACTCGAGTCGAAGCTCGACGCCGCCGAGCCCGTGATGACCGATCCCGACGCCCTCGAACAGATCGTCGGCAACCTGCTTTCCAACGTTGAGAAATATGCCGCGACGGGAAAGCACGCATCGCTCACCTCGGCCTGGACGGCGGACTGCCTGCGCATCCTCGTATGCGACCGAGGCCCCGGCATCCCTCCGCAGCTGCGACAGCGGGTATTCGAACCCTTCGAACGCATCCACACCGGCACCAATGAAGGTTCCAGCGGCACCGGTCTCGGCCTCACCATCGCCCGCGAGCTGGCCCACCGGCTCGGCGGCGGCCTGAAGATCCTCGAAACTTCAGCCGGAACCACCTTCGAGCTCCGCCTTCCGTCGAGGGCGTCCTTGAAAGTCGTCCCGTCCAGCCCCCACGCGGCATGAAGGTCCTCATCGCCGAAGACGATCCCATCACGCTCGAGTCGCTGGCCACCTGCATCGAGCAGGAAGGTTACTCCACCCTGCGCGCGGCGGACGGCCGAATGGCCTTGGAGCTGTGGAGGTCGGAAAAACCCGACATCCTTTGCTTGGATATCATGATGCCGAAAATCGACGGCTTCGAACTCTGCCGGCGTGTCCGAGCCGTTGATTCGGAGCTGCCGATTTTGTTCCTTTCCGCCAAGAACCAGGAAATCGACGTCGTGGCCGGTCTGGACATGGGGGCCGATGACTTCATCCGGAAGCCATTCACGCGCAGCGAGGTCCTTGCACGTATCCGTGCCGCCCTCCGCCGACGGCACGGGCCGACCGCGAAGTCCTTCAACCTGGCCGACCTCATCATTTTCCCGAAAAGCCTCATCGCCCGGCGCGGTGAAGAGGTCATCGACCTCACTCCGCGCGAGATTTCCCTGCTTCATCTCCTCTACCAACATCGAGGTCTGGCCGTCAGTCGGGACGCCTTTCTGGACGCTTGCTGGGGCGTCGATTATTTCCCGGACTCGCGCACGCTGGACCAGCACATCTTCGTTCTGCGGCGAAAGATCGAACCCGATCCATCGAACCCGTCGCTGATCGAAACCGTGCGGGGCATCGGCTATCGACATCCGCTGCGCGATGGTCCGGATTTCGAAGGGCAATCGGGCGGGATGACGCCGGAAAATGACGCCAAACCCTTGTAAGCCGACCGGTGGCCTCCGAGTATGGTGGGGACCACGATGCTTGCTGCCAAACCCCTGATTTTCACGCTCTTCGCGGCGCTCCCCGCGCTCGCGGCCGAGACTTTCACGAACCCGATCGGTGAAGGTGCCGACCCCTGGCTGACCCGCCAGGGCGACCAGTACGCCTGGTGCCAGGCACCGGGAAACCGACAGGTCTCGCTGTGGCTGACGGACTCCCCGACCTCGCTCGGGACCGAACACGTCATCTGGCATGCGCCGGAGAAAGGCCCCTACTCCCGCGAAGTGTGGGCCCCGGAAGCGCACTTCATCGACGGCCACTGGTACATCTACTTCGCCGCGGACGATGGCAACAACGCCAACCACCTCGCCTACGTGCTGGAGTCGAAAACCTCCGACCCGCTCAGCGAATACGAGCTTCACGGCCCGTTCGCCACCGGCGAGGGCGAGGACGGAAAGTCCCCGAACCTCTGGGCGATCGACATGACCGTGTTCGAGCACGCGGGCAAGCTCTACGCCATCTGGTCGGGCTGGGACGCGCCGGGCACCGACCAGCAGTATCTTTACATCGCGCCGATGAAGTCGCCCACCGAGCTGTCCGGCCCGCGGGTGCTGCTGTGCGACAACGACGACTACCTTTGGGAACGCACCGAGGAGCGCGAGGGATCCCGCGGGCTGAATGAAGGCCCGCAGTTGCTCGAGCACGAGGGCCGCACGTTCCTGACCTACTCTTGCGGTGCCTCCTGGGACACCACCTACAAGCTCGGCATGCTCGAACTCACGGGCAAGGATCCGCTCGATCCGGCGAGCTGGAAAAAGTTTCCCGAACCGGTCTTCAAGAGCACCGAAAACACCTACGGCGTGGGCCACGGGTCGTTCGTGAAAAGCCCGGATGGCAAGCAGTGGTGGCACGCCTTCCACGCCAAGCGCTCGCGCCAACATGGCTGGCAGCGCGCGATCTTCGTGCAGCCGTTTTCCTTCGGAAACGACGGCCTTCCCGACTTTGGCGAGCCGGTGGAGGCTGGATCGCCGATCGAGGTTCCGTCCGGCACCAAAACGCCATCCGTTTCCCTGCCCTACCATGCGAAGCTCACCGACGCCGCCGACCAGAACGACTTCGCCTACTACGGCCACCAGCAGTTCTATGCCGTCCGCGATGATGGCGCGCATCTCGGCGTGGTGCCGAAGGAGCCGGTGAACGGCTATCGCTCGGGCGAAAAGCTGGTCCTCCGCGGGGGCGATTTCACCGATCTTGCCGCGAGCGTCGACATCCACTTCATTGAGGGCGACCGCGATGCGGGCCTGCTTTTCCGCGTGACCGATCCGACCGTCGGCTTCGATGCGCAGAAGGGCTATTTCGCCGGCATCCTGCCCGGCCAGGAGGCGGTGATCCTCGGAAAAACGGACGGCAACGCATGGACCGAACTGGCGCGCGAAAGCGTCCGCCTCGGAACCCAGCGGGAAGCCCTGCTCGCCGTGTCCGCCCGTGGCGAAAAGATCACCGTTTCCGTGAATGGAAAAACCCTGATCGAGACCGAGGATGACACCTGGTCCCACGGCACCCTCGGCCTCCGGGTGGTCGACACCCACGCCTGCTTCAAGAACCTCTCCATCGAGCGTCCATGATCCGACTTTTTCCCCTGCTCGCCTTGCTCGTGGTGCCGGCCTACGGCCAAAAGGCGCCGGTCCCGAACCGTGCGCCGCTGGAGACGGTGCCGATGACCGCCCTGCCGCTGGGCAGTGTGAAACCCGAGGGCTGGCTGCGCGAACAGATGGAACTGCAGCGCAACGGCCTGACCGGTCACGCCGAGGAGCTGCTGCCCGCCGTTTCCCCCGATTCCGCCTGGCGCGGCGGCCAAGGCGAGGACTGGGAAAAGGGTCCCTACTACGTGAAGGGACTGATCCCGCTGGCCTGGGGACTGGAGGACGACTCGCTCAAGCAAGAGGTCAAAAAATGGATCGAGCCCATCCTCGCCAGCCAGCGCGAGGACGGCTTCTACGGTCCGTCTAGTAATGACGACTGGTGGCCGCGGATGGTGGTGAACTACCTGCTGCGCGATTACTACGAGGCCACGGGCGACGAGCGCGTGCTGCCTTTCCTCACGAAATACTTCCAGCACATGGGTCGTGAGCTGCCGGGCCGACCACTGCGCGATTGGGGGAAATCGCGGGCCGGCGACGACATCGACACGATCTTCTGGCTCTACAACCACACCGGCGATGAATCGCTGCTGCCGGTGGCGAAACTGCTGGCCGAGCAGGCCTACCCGTGGACCGACATCTTCACGAACAACCGGTTCCTCATGTTCGAGGAATTCCAGCCGCGGCACGGGGTGAACATCCCGCAGGCCCTGAAGATGCCGGCCGTGTATTCCCAGCTTTCAAAGGACGAGGCCGACAAGCATGCCTACGCCAAGGGCCAGGAGCATCTGATGCAGGACCACGGGCTCGCGGTCGGCATCAACTCCGGCACCGAGTTCCTCGCCGGGCGCAGCACGGTGGAGGGCATCGAGCTGTGCTCGGTGGTGGAGCGGATGCTCAGCGATGCCACCGTGGCCCGCATCCTCGGCGATCCCGCCATCCAGGATCACCTCGAGCTGATGGCCTACAACCTCCTGCCCGGCTCGCTTTCCCCGAACATCCACCAGCACGTCTACTACTGCGTGCCGAACAACGTCATCGCCGCCTTCGGGCCGAAGGGCTACGACCAGGATCACCACAACGCCACCAACCCGTCGCCCATCTCCGGCTTCCCCTGCTGCTGCTACAACTTCCACATGGGCTGGCCGAAGCTCGCCCAGAACTCGTGGGCCGCGACCTCCGACGGCGGCCTTGCGCCGCTGGTCTACGCTCCGACCACGGTGAGCACCGTACTTCCGAACGGCATCAGGGTGCGCATCGAGGAGCAGACGAGTTACCCCTTCGGCGATGAGGTCCGCTTCGTGTTCCATCCGGAAAAACCGGCCACCTTCGCCTTCCACCTGCGTCAACCGGGTTGGTGCGAGACCCCGGAGATCGCCCTCAACGGCGAGAAGGCCGACGGTTTCTCCACCCGCGTCGAACGCGAGTGGAAGGACGGCGACACGCTGGTCCTCCACCTGCCGCGCGAGGTGAAGTCCGAGACCGGCATCAAGCACTCCGTTTCCTTCCGCTACGGCCCGCTGGTGCTGTCGCTGAAGGTCGATGAGCACTGGCAGTCGATCGCCAAGGCCTCGCGGGAGGGCTTCGACTCGTTCCGCATCGATCCCACCTCGCCCTGGAACTACGCGCTGGAGGTCGATCCCGCCCAACCCGCGGCCTCGATCGAGGTCGAGGCGAAGCCGCTCGAGGGCAATCCTTTCGACCCGAAGACCACCCCGATCCACGCCAAGGTGAAGGGCAAGCGGCTGCCCGGCTGGGACCTCGCCTGGCACGGCCGGCTGGCCAACGACCCGCCGACCAGCCCGGTCCGCTCCGACCAGCCGCTGGAGGACCTGACGCTGGTCCCCTTCGGCAGTGAAATGCTGCGCGTGACGAGCTTCCCGGTGCTCGGGGAAAAGGAGGCGCCGAAGAGCTTCAGCGATGATTTTTCCGACGGCAACTTCGACGGCTGGCTGACCTACGGCGGGAGCTGGTTCGTGCTCGATGGCCGGCTGCAACCCGCCACCAACGCCCACTCCGGCTCCTTCGGTTCGCACGGCGTCAAGGCGGTCGCGGTGGACACCGACTTCGCCGACCTCGAATACGAGGGCACGGTCTCGGTCGGCGATGCCGGCGACTCCGGGCTGATTTTCCGCGTCCACACGCCGGCGCTCGGCAGCGATGCCTACCACGGCTACTACGCCGGCATCAGCGCCAGCGACGACCGCGTGATCCTCGGCCGCGCCGATGGCGACTGGACCGAGCTCGGCACCTTCCACGGCCCGATCGATGCCGACCACGACTATCGCCTCAAGGTCGAGGCGATCGGTCCCCGGATCCGGGTTTTCCTCGACGGGAAAAGGGTCATCGAGACCGAGGACGCGACCTTCTCCTCGGGCATGATCGGCGTGCGCAACTACAGCGCGCAGACTGACCGGCTTCTGGCCCAGTTCACGCGGCTGAACGCCGTCGCGCGCTGAGTTTTCCCGCCATCGACACGGCGGCCGGAGCGTCCTAGTTTCGCCGCCGTGAACGCCAACGACCTGACGCTCCTCGGTCACTCCGAGAACCGCCTGCCAGCCTCGCCCGACGAGGCGAAGCTGGAGACCTTTCCCAACTGCCGGCCCGGCCGCCGGTTCTGGATCCACCTCGATTGCCCGGAGTTTTCCTCGCTGTGCCCCGTGACCGGCCAGCCGGACACCGCCCACCTCGTGATCCGCTATGTCCCCGGCGAGCGCTGCGTGGAAACGAAGTCGCTGAAGTTCTACATGGCTTCGTATCGCAACCTTCCGGCTTTCAACGAGGAAATCGTCAACCGCATCCTCGACGACCTGGTCGCCGCGCTTGATCCGGTCGAACTCCACGTTTCCGGAAAATTCGGCGCCCGTGGAGGCATCCAGCTCACCTGCGAGGCCAGCCATCCCGAGGCATGAAGGCGGTCGTTCTCCTCAGCGGCGGCATGGACTCCGTGACCGCCTTTTACCAGGCGCTCAACGAGCACGAGGTCGTGGCCGCGCTGTCCTTCGACTACGGCTCGAAGCACAACGCCCGCGAGATCCCCTTCGCCCGCCTCCACGCGGAAAAGGCGGGCGTCCGCCATGAGACGATCGAGCTCGGCTTCATGGACCGGCTTTTCCAGTCCGACCTGCTCGGCAGCGGCGGCGAAATCCCGGACGGCCACTACGCCGAGGACAACATGAAGCGCACCGTGGTCCCGTTCCGGAACGGCATCATGCTCGCGATCGCGTGCGGCTTCGCCGAAAGCGCCGGCGCGGAGGGTCTGGTGATCGCCGCCCACTCCGGCGACCACGCCATTTACCCCGATTGCCGCGAGCCCTTCATGGCCGGCATGGCCCAGGCGATGCGCGAGGGCACCTACGCCCGCGTCGAACTGCTGCGGCCCTTCATCGACATGGACAAGACCGCGATCGCCCGCCGCGGCGCGGAGCTGGGCATCGATTTCGCCGACACCTGGTCCTGCTACAAGGGCGGCGACATCCACTGCGGTACCTGCGGCACCTGCGTCGAGCGCCGCGAGGCCTTCCTGCTGGCGGGCGTGCCGGATCCCACCCGCTACCTCGCCACCCCGCCGATTCCACAGGCCCCCGGCGCATGAAAAGACAAGCCCGCGGGCCCGTATCGCTCTCCGGGCGCGGTTCTTGCGTTGCCCGCGAGGGCCGCTAAGCTCTGCGCAACCCCACTCATGACGCGGCAAGCACTCCATTTCCTCATCCCGACGCTCGCGCTCGTCCTGCCGGCCGCGGCCGCCGACGAGACACCACCCGCCGAGGGCATGAGCTTCGATTTCATGCAGCTCATCGATAGCGGCGGGCCGATGATGTACCCGCTCGCCCTGCTCTCGATCGCGGCGATGGTGCTCATCCTCCTCTACCTGCTCACCATCCGCCGCAATGCCGTGGTCAGCGATCGTTTCATGAACACCGCCGAGGCCCTGATCCGGAAGCGCGACTTCCAGGGGCTCATCGGCTACTGCCACCGCCAGAGCCAGTGCATGGCGCGGATCACCCAGAAGAGCCTCGAGTTCCTCACCCGCAACGAGACGGTCTCCTTCTCCGAGGTCCGGGAAATCGCCGAGTCGGAGGGCTCGCGCCAGGCCGGCATCCTCGGCTCGCGCATCACCTATCTGGCGGACATCGGCTCGATCGCGCCCATGGTCGGCCTGCTCGGCACGGTGATCGGCATGATCCAGAGCTTCCTTTCCATCTCGCAAGGGCACTTCGAGGGCGTGAAGCAGATGGAGCTCGCGTCCGGCGTGTCGCAGGCGCTCATCACCACCGCCGCCGGTCTCAGCATCGGCATCCCGGCACTGGTTTTCTACTCGCTCTTCCGCGGGCGGGTGCAGCGCTACGTTTCCGAGCTGGAAGCGGCCACCACGCACCTGATGGCCATGCTCCACTCGCAGGTCCAGCTCCAGCAGCAGCCGTCGAACCGCCCCCCGGAGCCGGTCCGCCGCGACGAGTATGCGATGCCCCTGCCCTCGCCGCTGGCCGGCGAGCGACCTGATCTCCACGGGATCTGATGAAGTTCCAGAACCGAATCCCGCCGCCCGCCGGCATGCAGTTGGCACCGATGATCGACATCGTGTTCCTGCTGCTCATTTTCTTCATCGTCACCTGGCAGTTCTCCCGTGAGGAAATGGACCTCAAGATCGCCGTGCCGACCTCCGAGGAAGGCGCCGATCCGCAGCGGGTGCTCGGCGAGATCATCCTCAATGTCCGTACCGACGGCACCGTGTCCGTGTGGGGTCAGGTCAAAACCCTCGACCAGCTCGCCGGCACTCTGGCGGAAATCGCGGCCCAGCACGAAAACCAGCCCGTCAGGATTCGCGGAGACGCCACCACGCAATTCCAAGAGATCGTGAAAGTCATGGACGTCTGCCAGCGCTCGGGCATCTGGAACATCTCCTTCGCCACCCAGACGCCGAAGCCGGCGGAGTGAGTTGCCTTCGTCGCTTACCGATGTCGCAGGCCGAAGCGCGGGTCTCGATGATCGTGCCGGACCACAATGATCCGGTTGCAATCCAGCCTCTCTTCGAACAGAAGATGGTAGGGAAACTTCCCGAGGTTGCATCGCCGATAGCCTGAGGAATCGAAGTGATGACGTTCCGGATTGAGGGCTACCTTGTCGATGGCCTTCTCGAGTTCGTCCCAGAAACGCTCATACAAGGCCTCCGAAACGCGTCGATAACGCAGGCCTATTTCACGGGCATCACTCGCCGCCCGCGGGTGAAAAACGAGCTTCTTCGTCATCCGGCCTCAGCGCCCGCAGATCCTGCGAAACTCCTCACGCGTAATCCCCTCGACGGCTCCGGAGTCAAGATCCCCGGACCTCCGAACGACTTCTTCATCATCAACGAGGTAGATTGCTTCCTCCAGGGTATCGAGAAGGAAAGCGGCAAGCTCCGCCCTCTCCAGATTCGGAAGATTGGCGGCGGCATCGCGGATCTGATCCATGTCCGACATGGGATGCAGATTACCCTCCGCACGCCTGGCTGACCACATGGAAATTTCGGCCATAACTCCCTGCGGCATCCACCTTGGATGACCTTGCCAGCAAAGATTTACAGACAAATCATCGGCTTTCCGCCATCTAGTTCCTGATAGGCGTTTATTTGATCCGATGAGTTCCACTTCTCCCCCCGCCAGCGGCGACACCTCCACCTTCCTCAGCGCGATCCGGGAACGGGTCGGAACCATCGTCGTCGGCCAGGAGGTGGTCGTCGAACGGATGCTCATCGCCCTCCTCACCAGCGGCCACCTGCTGCTCGAAGGCATGCCGGGGCTCGCCAAGACGCTGCTCGTCAACGCCATGGCCCGCGCGATGCACCTGCAGTTCCGGCGCATCCAGTTCACCATCGACCTGCTGCCCTCCGACATCCTCGGTTCGGAAATCCTCGACGAGCGCACCGGCAACTTCCGCACCCACCAGGGCCCGGTTTTCACCAACCTCCTGCTGGCCGATGAAATCAACCGCGCCGCGCCGAAGGTCCAGGGCGCCCTGCTGGAGGCGATGCAGGAACGCCGCGTGACCATCGGCAACCAAGGCTACGCGCTGCCCGTGCCCTTCCTCGTCATCGCGACCCAGAACCCGATCGAGCAAAGCGGCACCTTCGAGCTGCCCGAGGCCCAGCTCGACCGCTTCATGCTCTGCCACCGGCTCGGCTATCCGAGCGTCGACGACGAGGAGGAAATCCTCCGCCGCAACCTCAAGCTCGGCGTACGAAAGGAAGGCGCCGGTGCCGTGGCCAAGACCGAGTTCGACATGATCCGCGAGGAGGCCATCGGCAGCGAAGCCGACCTGGTGGCCGCGATGGAGGCCGCCAACTCGGTCCATGTCAGCGATGTCTTCCTCAAGCACGTCGTCGACGTGGTCGACCGCACCCGCCACCACCCCGAGCTGGAACTCGGCTGCTCGCCGCGGGCCGGCATTTCCCTGCTCAAGGCCTCCCGGGCCCGCGCGCTTCTGCATGGCCGCGACTATGTTGTGCCCGAGGATCTTTTCGCGCTGGCGGAGGACGTCATGCTGCACCGCATCCGCCTGAGTTACGAGTCGCTGGCCGAGGGCAAGACCGCGGCGCAGACGCTGCAGAACATCCTTGAGGAGTCCATTTCCTGATCGCCGCCATGCAGTCGCAGCTCGACGTCCAGCCGCTCGACAGCCGCCAGTTCTTGCTGGCGGTGAAACGCGTGGCCGATTCCCTGAGCTACGGCACTGACCGTAGTCCGTTTCTCGGGCAAGGCCTCGAATACGTCCAGAGTCGCCGCTACGAGCCCGGCGATCCGGTGAAATCCATCGACTGGCGCGTCACCGCCCGCACCGGCAAGACCCACGTCAAGCAGCACGAAACCCCGCGTCAGATGCCCGTGTGGCTGGCGGTGGACACCTCGGCTTCGATGGCGCTCGCCTCCCGTCCGCCGGGGAAATACGGGCTCGCCCTCCAGGTCGCGGGCGGCTTGGCGCTGGCCTCGATCGACCGCGTGTCACCGGTCGGCGTGCTCGGCATCGGCGGCCGCGACCTGCGCATCCAGCCGTCGCTTTCGCGCGATGTCCTGCTGCAGTGGTTCCACGGCCTGCGCTCATATCGTTTCGACGAGCCCACCCATCTCGCCGCGCGCCTGCTCTCGCTGGAGCCCTCGCTGCGGCAACGCGCGCTCGTGGTGGTGCTCAGCGATTTCCACGACCCCGACGCGCTTGCCGCCATGAAAGTGCTCGGGGCCCGCCACGATGTCATCGCCCTCGTGTTTCGCGATCCGGCCGAGGAAATGCTCCACGGCGCCGGCTTGTTCCGCGCCCGCGAGGTCGAGTCCGGCCGCGAGCTGCTGGCCCACGGCCGGCACCTGCTTTCGAGCAGCGAGCGACTCACCGAGGCCTTCAAGCGGGCTTCGATCGACCACTTCCTGATCTACACCGACCGGCCCTTCCTCGGTGCCGTGCGCCACTTTCTGAGAGCCCGCGGCGTGTTCAAGCGCCGCTGACCTGCCACCCATGCGTCTCCTTTTCCTGATCCTGCTGCTCGTCGCGCCGCTCGTCGCGGAGGAGGGGCCGATGGCCCGCGTCGGCCAGCCGCTGCGGATCGAGGAAATCTACATCCCCGGCGATCAGGTCGCTCCGGCTCCCCGCCGCGATCGCGAGCCGCCGCTGGTCGTCCGCGTGCTCGACGTCCGCCCTGCGGCCGACGGCTTCCGCTACGACTTTGAAGTCCAAGGCCTCGATCCCGGCTCTTACGATCTCGCCGATTTCCTCGAAGGCTCCGACCTCCCCGCCATTCCGCTGACGATCACGACGGACCTGCCCGAGGGCCCGCCGCTTCCGCAGGACCTCGCCCCCGCGCCGCTGCCGAAGTTCGGTGGATATCGTACTTTCCTCGTTATCGCGGGCGTCTTTTGGCTGGCCGGGTTGCTGGCCTTGATTCTGGTGCGGAGAAAAAAGCCGACTACTTCCGAAAACCAGGCCCCGCCGCCGTCGCTCGCGGAACGCCTCCAGCCGCTGGTCGCCGCCGCCTCGACCGGCGACCTTGATGCCGAGGGCCGCGCCAAGCTGGAGCGGCTCGTCATCGGCTACTGGCGGGAACGGATTCCCGCGATCGCCGGACTTCCGCCGTCGGAGGCGCTGGTCCAGCTGCGTCGCCACGACGAGGCCTCCCCTCTCCTGCTCGCGCTCGAACGCTGGATCCACGCGCCCGACCGCACGCGGCCGGACAATCTGGACGACTTGCTGGCGCCCTACCGGTCATGATTTTCGCCCATCCATGGCTGCTGGTGCTGCTGCTCCTGCCGATCGGGCTGGCGGTGCACGCGTGGCGTCGCGGCGGTCATCGGGTACCACTGCCCTTCGATCACGCCCCGCTCCGACGCCGACGCCTGCTGGCTTTTCTCCTCAACAGCGCCGACACCCTGCCGGCGCTGCTGTTGGCGGTGGCGATCCTCATCCTCGCCGGGCCGCGTCGTTTCGAACAGCCCCGCTCGGAGCGGGAGATGACCAACATCCAGTTCTGCCTCGATGTCTCCGGCTCGATGATGGCGGACTACGGGTCCGCCACCCGCTACGATGCGGCGATGGAGGCGGTGAACTCCTTCATCACCCATCGCAAGGGCGACGCCTTCGGGCTGACCATCTTCGGCAGCAGCGTGCTGAACTGGGTCCCGCTGACCACCGACGTGTCCGCCTTCCGCTGCGCGCCGCCGTTTTTCCGCCCGGAAAACCTGCCGCCCTGGTTCGGCGGCACCATGATCGGCATGGCCCTCCGCTCCGCGGAAAAGGTGCTTACGTCCCGCGACGAGGGCGACCGGCTGATCGTGCTGATCACCGATGGCGAAAGCTTCGACCTCTCCAACGGCCAGGACATGGCGCTCGCCCAGAGCCTCAAGGACCATGATATCACCGTCTTCGCCATCCACATCGCCGAGGGCGCGCCCTCGGATTCCGTTGGCGCGATCACCATGATCACCGGCGGCGAAATCTTCAGCGCCGGCGATCCTGCCGCGCTCGATGCCGTGTTCGCACGGATCGACGAGATGAAAAAAGCGCCGCTCAAGCGCGTCACGCCGGACCCGGTCGATTTCTACCAACCCTTCGCCATCGCCGGCCTCGGCCTCGGCGCCCTCCAGCTGCTTTCCTTCTTCGGACTCCGCGCCACGCCATGGTGACCCTCGTTCCCATCCTGCTTGCTACGGCGTCCCTCGTACTGATGGCCGCCGCGGAGCTGATCCATCACCGCCGGGTCCGCGCGGTGGCACCGTTGGTTTTCGGCCCCTCCGGGAAACCGACGATCCTTGGCCGGCTCGGCGCGTCGCTGCGGGTGGCATCGGTCACCGCGCTGGTCTGGGGACTGGCCACCTTGTTGCTGCTGCCGCCCGCCGCGCATCGCTCGATCCCGGTCGAGACCGAACCCGCCGACCGCGAGCACCTGCTGATCGTGCTCGATGTTTCCCCCTCCATGCGGCTGCAGGACGCCGGACCGGACGGCAAGGAAAGCCGCACGGCCCGCGCCCGCGCGGTGCTCGACTCGGTGTTTGCCCGCGTCGCTCGCGACCGGCTCTTCATGAGCGTGATCGCCGTTTACAATGGCGCCAAACCGGTGGTCGAGGAAACGCGGGACATGGAGGTCATCCACAACCTGCTCAACGACCTGCCGATGCACTACGCCTTCCCCTCCGGGAAAACCAAGCTGCTCGACGGCATCGCGGCGGCCGCCGAGACGGCGAAAAAGTGGCCGCGCGGATCGGCCACGCTGGTGCTGGTGAGCGATGGCGACTCGGTCCCGCCGACCGGCATGCCGAAATTGCCTCCGGCCGTCGGGGGCGTGCTGGTCATCGGCGTCGGCGACCCCTTGAAAGGCACCTTCATTGATGGACGCAATTCCCGCCAGGACGCCGCCACGCTGCGCCAGATCGCCAACCGGCTCGGCGGGCAGTATCACGATGCCAACCAGAAGCTGGTTCCGACCGCCACCCTCAGCCGGCTCGGATCGCTCGACACCGCCGATCCCGACCACCAGCTCGGCCGCCGCGAGTGGGCGCTGCTTGCCACCTCCTCCGGCGCGCTGGTCCTCGGCCTGCTGCCGGTTTCCCTGCTGCTCTTCGGCACCCGCTTCCATCCCGGACCCACTCGCCCGAGGATTCCCTTCCTGGCCGTTAGAGCCTGATCCCGATCTTTCGATTTCCACATCATCCCGAATCTGCCAACCTGTCTGACATCATGAGAATCCTGTTCATTGCCCTCTGGTGCCTTCTGCCGCTGGGACTGGTCGCGTTCCACTACGGTCCCGGTCAGGAAAAGATGGCCCTCGATCACTCCGGGGCCGCCCTCGACCGCGCGCGCGCCCACCTCGACGCCTCCGAATGGGAGGCCGCGATCCCCGAGCTGGAGGCCGCGCTTGCCGCCCTGCCCGAGGGCCACGGCTCGGAGGCCCAGCGCATCCAGCTGGAGCTGCTCAAGGCGCGCATGATGACCGGCAAGCTGCCCGAGGCCCGCGGCGAGCTTGAGGAGCTGCTGGCCCGCGTCGATGCCTCGGCCGAGCCCGAACTGCATGCGGACGTGCTCGAAGCCCTTTCGAGCGCCCGTTTCCACATGACCTATCTGATGAAGCTCGAGGGCCTGCCGGAAACCGAATGGGGCCCGGAAATCGACGCCGCCCGCCAGGAAAGGAAGCTGCTTCTGCAGCAGGCCGGCTCGCCCGCCGCGGCCTCCCGCCAGGCCGATGCGCTGGAGTCGGCGATCAAGCTCGCGCGCATGGATCCGGCCGAGCTTTACGGCAAGGCGATCCCCAAGCAGTGCCAGGGCTGCTGCTCGGGCAAGTGCAACAAGCCCGGCAAGAAGCCCGGGAAAAAGAAGCTGCCGAAAGATGCCCGCGGTGCCTCTTCGGGTCCGCCGATCGATGGCGAGGGTTCCTAAACGCAGCTTCCACACGATCCCCTCATGCGCTACGCGATCCTCGCCCTTGCGGCCCTCATCCTGTTAGGTTCCCCGCTCGCCGCCGCCGGCCCGCCGCCCGGGGACATCGACCTCAACCGCCTTCGCCAGCTCCTGCAGGGAGGCCAGGAGAAAAAGAAAACGCCGGAGGAGATGCGGACGGAGATGCTGCAGCAGATCCAGTTCGATCGCTCGGCGGCGGGGATTCTCCAAGCGCGGCTGATGGAGTCGCGGGAAAAGGCGTCGGAAGGTGAGCCGCCCAAGCTGGAGGGTGAGGAGATGATCAAAGCGGAGGTCTCGAAGCTGGCTCGCGACGTCACTCTGTCGCGCTGGGAGCAGGTTCGTGACTACCTCGCCGGACTGCCGGACGACGCCGGCCAGCAGGCATATCAGGCCATTCTCTCCAAGCTGTCCCAGCCGGTTTCGGTGAATCCCTCGAAGGAACTCCAGGCCAGCGGTGCCAAGCCCTACACCCAGCAGCCCTTCCTGCCGCCAGCCGATTTCCTGGGCCTGCTGGCCGCCGCGCCGAAGGAACCGGACACGAAAACGCTGACGCTGCTGGCGAAGGTCTTCCCAAGATCGCCCCGGCCGCCGGAGTCGTTTTTTCAAGCCATCGCGGCCGGCGTCCCACACCTCGGCGGCGATGACCCGAAGAACCGGCTCCGCGCCGCCGAGCTCTACCTCGAGGCCGGGCTCACCGAGGAAGCCGGTCCGTTTCTCCCGACCATCGATGCGGCCCGCGAGGACTCGAATCACCACGCGCTGAACCTGATCGCCCGCCACCGCGCCGAAATGTGGCGGAAGGATCGGGAAAAGGCCGGCGACGACGCCCTCAAGACGGCTTGGGAGATCTCGACCTCCTTCCTTTCCGACGACAAGGCCCCGCCGCCCGAGCGCGCCGAGGCCCTGTTCCGGGCGCTTTCGTTGATTCCCGAGCTGGAGGGAAAAGCCGGCGAGGACTGGCTGGCCGCCACCTTCGGCGGCAGCTCGACGGAGGGACTGGAAATCCTCGCCACGCTGGGAACCCTGACCGACCAGTCGCGCGAGAATCCCGATGCCGGCGAGCGTTTGAACCTGCTGAAACTCCAGCACGACTCGGTGGCCACCCTGCTCGCCGCGCCCGGCGTGGACGCGGAAAAGTGGTCGCCGATCCTGACGCTTTTCGCCCGTCAGTGGGTCCATGAGGCGGACGTGACCCAGAACAAGGACCAGAGCGACAGCCGCCGCATGGTGCCGCAGTACGATGACTGGGGAAACGTCTTCTTCACCCGTCCCGCGGCCACCTACCGCGGCGAAGGCACGCGCCCGATCGCGGCGGCCTCGATGATCGAGGTCGGGCCGGACGCCGCGTGGCTTTCCCATGTGGAGCCGACCGTCCGCATCGACGCCCTCCAGCGGGCCGCGCGGCTTTTTCTCAAGGTGAAGGAGGAGCAAAACGCCATCCCGTTGGTCGCCGAACTCGCCGCCACCCATCGCGACCTCGCCATCGAGCTGGTCCGCGAGACGATCCGGGTCTGGTCGCAGAACCACAACCCCAACGACGAACAGGACTACCGCTCGCGCTACTTTTACTACTACGGATATAATAATCAGGCCGAGTCCATCCCGCTGACGCGCTCGAAGCAGGAGCGGAACCTGGTGGAGCTGGCCGGTCTGGTCGAAAAGATCCGCGGCCTTGATCTTGACGAAGATTTCAGCGTTCCGCTGGCCGAGGCCTTCATTTCCTCCCACAGCCAGGCCGAGGTCTGGCGGGTCGAGGCGATCGAAAGCGTGTTCGGAAAAAGCGACCAGCTCGATGCCCCGGTCACCGCCGCCCTGGTCGAGCGCATGCGGCTGAACCTCTGCAAGCTGTGGCCGGACCCGAAGCTCCAGCAGGCCTACAAGACCCAGCGCAAGGACAAGGAGCTGCAGGAGCAGATTTTCCATGGCTACGCCGCCGCCATCGGGCTGGTGGAAAAGGCGCTCGCCCGCCGGCCGAAGGACCCGTGGCGGCTCGAGGTGCAGCTCGCCGCGCTGCGCTACGAAGAGAGCAACTACCGTTCATCGATCCAGCCGAAGAACGACCACGTCCGCATCGTCCGCGAGTCGCTCGACCAGCTCGCCGCCGCGGCGGACGACTACCTTTCCACCCTGCCCCGGCCGGAAAACGAGGAGACCACCAGCGTGTTCGAGACCTGGTTCTACGCCGCGCTCGGATCGACTTCATTGGAATCCCTCAAGGCCCATCATCCCAACCAGCCGGGCGAGGTCCCGAAGATCAAGGCGGCGCTGGCCAAGCTGCCGGAGGCATCGCGCGAGCGCCATCTGAAGGCCTTCGCCACCACCCTCAACAACCGGCTGGCCAACGTCTCGCCCGATCTCAAGCTGCGCTACCTCGAGGCGGCGGCTCCGATCGTCGGCGAGGAGGAAAGCTTCCGCGATGCCGCCGACGTGCTGGCCTACTACCGGGACCTGGTGACCGAAATCGAGTTGTCCGCCACCCTCGACGGCCCCGACACCGTGTCCGCGTCCTCGCCCTTCGGCCTGAAGGTAAACCTCCGCCACACCCGCGAGATCGAACGCGAGGCCGGCGGCTTCCAGCGCTACCTGCAGAACCAAACCGGCGCGCAGTATGCCTACAACTTCGGCCGCCCGCCGGAGGATTACCGCGACAAGTTCGAAAAGGCCGCCGTCGCCGCCCTGTCGGAGACCTTCGACGTGATCTCGGTCACCTTCCATTCCGACAAGGTCGAGTCCCGCACCGACCCCGAGTTCGGCTGGCGCCTGACTCCCTATGCCTACCTCCTGCTCCAGCCGAAGGGCCCGCAGATCGACCGCATTCCGCCGCTCTCGATCGATCTCGATTTCCAGGATACCTCCGGCTACGTGGTGCTGCCGATCACCTCGGCGGAGATCCCGATCGACGCCTCGGGCAAGGCCGCGCCGCGGCCCGTCCGGAACCTGCGACTGACCGAGAATCTGGACGCCCGCAGCGAGTCGGAAAAAGGCAGCCTGTTCCTCGAAGTCCGGGCCTCCGGGGAAGGTCTTGTGCCGGAGCTGGACGAGCTCGTTTCCCTGCCGGTCAAGGGTTTCGAAACCACCGCGATCGAGGACCGGAAGCTCCAGGTCAACGAACTCGACGCCAACGCCGACGACCTCGCGCCGCTGACCGAGCACGAATGGCGCCTCGAACTGAAGCCCGCCGGCGGCGCGATGCCGGCCCGCTTCACCTTTCCCGAACCCAAAGTGGACCTCGCTGCGGAGGACGGGCTGACGCGACAGATCTACGACGACGTCGATCTCCTGCCCGTCGAGGCCGAGGTGCCTCTCGGCGTGACCGGACGGCGCGTCTGGCCATGGGTGTTCGCCCTCGCGCTGTTCGCCGCCCTCGCCGCCGCCGTCCTCTACTATTTCCGCCGTAAAAAGCCGGCCGTCGAGGTGGTGCCGGCCGTGCCGCTGCCCTCTCGCCTCACTCCCGTGACCCTGCTCGGCTGGCTGGAGCGGTTGAAAGAGCAGCCCGGCCTGTCGCCCGAGCTCCGGGAATCCCTCGAGGTGGAAATCCTCGGCCTGGAGGCCCGCCATTTCGGCCCCGCCGCCGGACGCCCGGATGCCGAGCCGCTGGAAGCGATCGCCCGCCGTTGGCAGGCGGCCTAGGGCGGGGCAAGCCGCAAAACTCCGACCGGAGCGGCTCGAGACGGGAATTTTCACACGATTTCCGGGGCTGGGGTCGCTCCCTCGATTGAGCCCGCCCCCGGCTTGCCAATCCGGCCCCTGCCGCCCCATGCTCCCGCCATGCGCCGCCTGCTGACCCTTGCCCTGCTCGCCCCCGTTTCCGGGGTCGCCCAGGAACCTCCGCGCGCCGTTCCCGTCGATCCCGCTCTGGTTCAGGATCCGGCGCAGGACTGGTTCCAGCACGGGCGGAACGTCTACGAATCGGCCAAGCGCGCCAGCGGTCAGACGCAGCTGAACCTCTACGACCGGGCCCGCGAGATTTTCTCGGACTACATCAACAACAACCCGAACCACGAGAACACCGAGGCCGCCTGGTGGTATCTCGGGCAGTCGTGCTACAACACGGGCCACGTGGACGAAGCCAAGCGCTCGTTTCACGCCCTGCTGAACCGCTACGGGAAAGGGCGTTACGCCGCCGCCGCCGCCTACACCCTGGCCGCCGATCATTTCAACAACCGGCAGTACGGGCTGGCCGCCACCTTGTTTGAAAAGCTGGCCTCCATCGCCACCAAGCCGGTCGACCGGCTGCGCGGCCACTACTACGCCGGCAAGAGCTACGAGCTGCTCGATCAGGACCGCTCCGCCGCCCGGCACTACAAGGCGGTGATCGATGATCCCGAGCCCGGCAACATCTACCGCACCAAGGCGGCGCTCGACTACGGCCGCATCCTGGCCGCCGACGACAAAAACGAGGAAGCGCTGGCCCTGTTCGAGGAGGTGGTGCAGTCGAGGATCGAGTCCGCCGAGACCCGCGGCGAGGCGGCGCTGGCCGCGGGCGCGACGTCCGCCAAGCTCGGCCAGTTCGACAAGTCCGAGCAGTATTTCCAGCTCATCCTCCGCACGCCCGGCATGGACAAGCAGCGGGCCGCGGCCCAAACGGCGATGATGGCCTCCCGCTTCAAGCAGAAGCAATACCAGCAGGTCATCGAGGTCTTCCGCGGCAACCCGACGGCCACCGGCGAGGGTGAAAACGAGGCCCGTCGCCTGATGCTCGCCGCCCGCGCCTACATGATGCTAGACCGGAATGCCGAGGCGCTGCCGTTGTTCCGCGAGGTGGAGCGCCTCGAGCCGCCGGCCTCGCAGCGGGCCTTCGATGCCGCCTACTACCGCCTGCTCTGCTTCTACCGGGTGGAGGGCCGCCATGTGCTCGAGCAGGTGGATGCGTTTCTCCAGCTCTACGGGCGGAAATACGGCAAGGACCCGAAAATCCACACCGCCCGGCTGATGAAGGCCGAAACCCTCTTCTCGGAGGGCAAGAACGAGGATGCGGCCGATGTTTACCGGGAAATCGACGGCAGCATGCTCTCCGACAAAAACCGCAGGGGTCTGAACTACCAGCGGGGCCGCTGCCTCTTCGAAGCCGGGGATTTCGCCGGGGCGATCAAGTCGCTGAGCGAATTCATCGACTCCAATTCCGAGGATCCGCGCCTCGCCATGGCCCGCACCACCCGCGGGCGTGCCTACTCCCGCACCGGTTCCGATGCCGCGGCGCTGGCGGACTTCAAGGCGGTGCTCAGCACCTCGGACGACCGCAACCTGCTCACCATCGCCCACCTCGATGCCGCCGAGATCGCCAAGCGCGACGGGGATCTGAAGGAAATGGTGGCGTCCTATCAGCGCTTCCTCGAGGCCAAGGTGACCACCGATCCCGAAGCCATCGCCAAGGCCAGCTACTGGGCCGGCTGGGGCCTGGTGAAAACCGGCAGCCCGGGCGATGCCATCGACTACCTCACCCGCGCCCGTTCCCTGGCTCCGAAGCGCTATGACAAGCACGCGGGCCTGTTGATGTGCCTCGTTTACCTCCAGCAGAAAAACCAGCAGGAGCTGATCCCCGAAGTCGGCAAGGCGATCGAGGGCGGCTATGCCATCGACCTGCCCGAGCCGCTGATCCGCTGGGCCGCCGACCAGGCCTTCAACAACGGCGATTTTCTCAATGCCGCGCGCTTCTACGATCTGATCGCGGACAGCGAGAACCCGGAGCTGGCCCCGAAGGAGGTGTGGCGCTTCCTTGGCAAGGCCCGCCTCCGTTCCGGCGATCCGGCCGGCGCGCTGATCGCCATCAACCATGCCCTCGACGTCGAGGAAGACCCCGCCTGGCGGGCCGACGGGCTGGCCGACCGCGGCGCCGCGCAGCTGAAGCTGGGCAAGATCGACAAGGCCACCCAGGCCGTGGAGGAAGGACTCGCGCTGCGGCCCGAGGGTCGCACCGGGGCCCAGCTGAACCTGGTGCGCGGCGATATTTTCATGGCGGAAAAGAAGCCGCAGGAAGCGGTCCGCGCCTACATCCTGCCGGTCGAGCTGATGGACGATGGCGACCAGGTGGTGAAACCGCGTGCCTACTACCAGCTCATCCAGGCCCTGAAGGCGGCCGGCAAGGAAGCGGACGCCAGGAAATACGAGCAGGAGCTCAAGCGGAAGTATCCCGACTGGAAGCCGTGATCAGGAAGTGATCCGGACGAGCGTCCACAAGGCCGCGGCCACGAAAACCAGCCCCGCCGCCCCGCCGCCGATCTGGTCGGCCCAGGTCAGGCGCGGGCGGGTGGCGGAATTCGACGAAGGAAACACGCCGAAGGCGTAGGCCATGCCGAGAACCAGGCCGCCGCCGTGGGCGGCATTGTCGATGAACTTGAAGCCGACGATGCCGATGCCCGCCGTCAGCAACAGGCCGGCGATGAGGCGTCGGCGTGAGCTTTCCGGCACCAATCGGCGGTGCAACCACTCGAACACGAGCAGGAACCCGAGCATGCCCATGAGGCCGCCCGAGGCACCGAGGGACGGCGCTTCCACCCAGCGGGATGAGCATTCCCCGCCGACCCATGCCGAGAGCACGAAGACCAGCAGCACGTGCGGCCAGCGCACCAGCACCTCCATGCGGCGGCCGAGGTAGAGCAAGGCCGAGCCGTTGAAGAACAGGTGCAGCGGATGCCCGTGCAGGAAGGGCGCGGTGGCCAGCCGCCACCAATCCTCGGGGCGGCCGTTGAGCTTGATCAGGCCGGCCGTCTTCACCTGCTCGGCCAGACTCTGCGGGCCGAGCCATTGCACCAGGGCCACGACGCCGATGGCGCCCATCATGAGCTTGGTCACCGGGGCCTTCTGAGCCATCAGCCAGGTTTCGAAACGCAGGCCTTCCAGGTCGGGCAGTCCTTCCTCGGCGCGCCACGCCCGGGCCCGGCGCAGGCGTTTTTTTCCGCGATACCACGGGAAGAAACCGAGCATCAGGAACAGGATGAGGGCCAGCCCCAGGGTCCCGGTCATGGCCGAGGCGCCCCGGGTGAAGAACGCGAACAAGGCGAAGCCGGCCATGAACAGGCCGAAGATCTTCATCTGGCTGAGCCCCTCGCGGATTTCCCACTCGGCCCAGCGCACCCGCGCTTCCTTCAGCGCCGGCAGCAGCGGCGGCAGCTCTTCGGGCAGGACCAGGTGCGGGTGGTCCGGCGTCCACACCATGTCCACGCTGGCACCGGCGTCATCGACGATCGCCGCCGAGAGTTCGGCAATTCCCTCGCAGACATGGCGGCGGCCCTTGCGGTCGACCCAGCCCCATCCTTCGCCGGCGGCGGGAAAGGCGTCAGGGCGTTGCCAGGCAGGCTGGTCGGAGTCCGGCATTTCGCTGGGAGAAGCGCCGCAAGCGGCCGGTTCCGCGCAAACTTGTCGCCGCGCCGGACCTTATTCCGGCTTGTCGGCCGGGTCCTCAGCCGGCGTTTCGGACGGCTCGGTCGCCGCGCCGTCGTCGGTGGCGGGCGCCTCGGTGGCTTCGTTTTCCGCCGGGGCGGGCGTTTCCTCCGGGGTCATTTCCGGCTCGGCCGCGGGGGCCTCATCGGGGGCGGTCGGCGTCTCCGCGGCCTCGCTGGATTCCACCGGGATGGATTCCTCGAGCGGCGGCGCGGTTTCTTCCTTCGGAGCCTCGACCTGCTCTTCGGCCGCGGCCGGCTGCTTGACCATGGTCTTCCGCTCTTCCAGCGTCGTGCGGCGCGAGTAGAGGATCGCCAGCGTCAGCGTCAGGATGAAAAAGATGGTGGAAAGGTAAACGGTCGCCTTCTGCAGCACGTTGGTGGTGCGGGCGCCGAACATCTGGTCGGTCATGCCCGAGCCGAACGCGGCACCGAGGCCTTCCTGCTTCGGACGCTGCATCAGGATGACGAGCGAAAGCAACAGGGCGACGATGACGAAAACGACCAGCAGGAGATTGATGCTGATGGAGAGCCAGTCGGCAGCGAGAATCATGGGGGCGGGAACCTGTCAGAGCCCTTGCGCGATGTAAAGAGGGGTTTTGCACCGGAAAAACCGGCCTTTCAGGTGGGTCTCGAGGCCTCGGACGGCGGGTTGGTGATGATCCGCGCGCCGGGTTGGTTGCTGACGTAGGCAAAGGCCCAGCCGAGCAGCACCACCAGCTTGTTGCGGAAGCCGATGAGGAACAGAATGTGCACCAACAGCCAGGCGAACCACGCCATCAATCCCCGCAGCCGCAGCTTGCCGGATTTCACCACCGCGGCGTTCTTGCCGATGATGGCCATCAGCCCCTTGTCGAAATACCGGAACTTCGGCCGCAGGTCGTAGCGCTCCACATCCTCGCGCCGGTCCCTCATCCTCAGGTCGTCCTTCAGCACCTTGGCCACGTGCTTGCCCATTTGCGTGGCCGCCGGAGCCACCCCCGGCACCGGCTTGCCCTCGGTGTCCTTCATCCGGACGAGGTCGCCGATCACGAACACATCGCGGTTTCCCGGCAGGGAAAGATCCGGCTCGGGAGTGACCCGCCCCGCCTTGTCGGCGAGCTCGATCCCGAGCTGGCGGGTCAGCGGGTTGGCCTCCACGCCCGCCGCCCAAATGATGGCACCGGCCTCCAGACTGCCGCCGTCGCTGAACCTCAGTTTCCCCTCCCCCACGTCGGAAACGCGCGTCCCGGTCATGACCTCCACGCCCAGCGACTCGAGCCGGTGTTTCGCGTAGGCGCTCTGGTCGTCATCGTAGGCCTCGAGAATCCGGTCGGAGCCCTCGATCAGAACCACCCGCAGCTGGCCGGTGTCGATGTGACGGAATTCGTCCTTCATCGAGCGATGGATCAGGTCCGCGAAGGCGCCGGCCAGCTCCACGCCGGTGGGGCCGCCGCCGACGATGCCCACCGTCATGAGCACGCGGCGTTCGTCAGGATCGTCGCTGCGCTCGGCCCGCTCCAGATTCGCCAGCACCCGACGCCGGACCCCCTGCGCATCTTCGAGCGACTTGAGGCCCATCATGTGGCGTTCCCAGTCGTCGTTTCCGAAAAACGAGGTCTTCGCCCCCACCGCGAGCACGAGGGTATCCCAGTGGTATTCTTTTCCCGAGCGGCCGATCGCCCGCCGGCCGCGCATGTCGAGGGTGTCGATCTCGTCCATCAGCACCTGCACGTTGCGCGCGTCCTCCAGCACTTGCCGCAGCGAGCGGGCGATGTCCGGCGCGGCCAGCGAGGCGGTCGCCACCTGATAGAGCAGCGGTTGGAAAAGGTGATGGTTGGCGCGATCGACCAAGGTCACCTGGAAGCGCCGGTCGTTGGCGAGTTCGCGGGCGCAGGTCAGGCCGCCGAAGCCGCCGCCGAGGATCAGGACTTTGCGAGGGGCTGTACCGGTTTCTCCCATGGGCCCAACATTCCGCCGCTTCGTGATCCCGCAAGCGGCGACTCGCCCGCCGGGCCGATGATCCGCCTTGTCCGCGCGGGCCCCGTGCGCTCCTATTCCAGACACATGCCCGCACCCGCCTTTCGCCGCCTGCTTGATGACATCGGCCCCGTCGACGCCGTGGGCGTCGATGAGCGCGTCGCCAAATACACCACCCGCTCGATCAAGAAGCAGTCGAAGGTGTTCGGACTGAAGCTCGCCGTCACGATGGTCGACCTCACCACTCTTGAAGGCAAGGACACGCCCGGCAAGGTCGCCTCGCTGTGCCAAAAGGCGCTCTGCCCGCATCCCGAGGGCGATGTCCCGCAGGTCGCCGCCGTCTGCGTTTATCCCGCCATGGTGAAACACGCGGCCAAGCATGTGAAAGGCACCGGCGTGCGCATCGCCAGCGTCGCCACCGCTTTCCCCTCCGGTCAGGCCCCGCTGAAAACCCGGCTCGCCGAGGTCAGACAAGCCGTCGCCGACGGCGCGGACGAGATCGACATGGTCATCAACCGCGGCGCTTTCCTCGCCGGCGAGTTCGCCGGGATGCAGGACGAGATCGCGGCCGTCGTCGAGGCCTGCGGCGACGCCACCCTCAAGGTCATCCTCGAAACTTCCGAGCTGGAAACCTACGACAACATCCGCGCCGCCAGCTTCCTCGCCATGCGCGTGATCCGCCCCGGCGACTTCATCAAAACGAGCACCGGCAAGACCTCGGCCAACGCCACCCTCGGCAACAACCAGGTCATGCTCGACGCCATCCGCGACTTCTACCTCGAGACCGGCACCGAGATCGCCATGAAGCCCGCCGGCGGCATCAAGACCGCCAAGCAAGCCCTCCAGTTCCTCATCGCCGTCAAGGAAACCCTCGGCGACGCCTGGCTCACCAACACCCGCTACCGCTTCGGCGCCTCCTCCCTCCTCAACGACCTCCTCCGCCAGCTCGAAACCCAGCGCACCGGTGCCTACCAAGCCCCCTGGACATTCACCGAAGACAGCGGCGGATACTAACCATGGAAGCCCCCGAAAAAGACCGCTCGCACTGGCCCCAAGCCAAGCTGGGATCCTTCGACGAAGTCCGCGCCTACCGCATTCGCCAGTGGCAGGAAGCCGGCTGCGAGGCGCGCCTTCAAGCCGCTTGGGAACTTGTCTACGACTACTGGGTCGGGATGAAAAACTTGCACCCTGATGAACTCAGACTTCAAAGATCTATTGCGAATCTTCGCCGAAGAGCAGGTTGAATATCTCGTCGTCGGAGCATACGCCGTGATTCACCACACCCAGCCGCGATACACCAAGGACATCGATCTCTGGATCAAGCCCTCGGAAGAGAATTCGTTTCGTGTCGCTCGAGCGTTTCATCGTTTCGGTCTTCCGCTGATTGAGGTCACTCGCGAGGACTTCGCTGGTCCCGGCTTGCAGTACGTGGTGGGCGTATCTCCCTGCCAGATCGACTTCCTGACCTCTCTCCCCGGGGCCGGTGAGTTTGAAGACGCTTGGAAGCACCGCTCGACAGGAAAAGCCGGCACCTTTCCCATTCACTTTCTCGGCAAGAACGAACTGCTTCAGAGCAAGACCTTGGCTGGACGCCCGCAAGACCTCGCCGACATCGACGAACTCCTCCGCGCCAACAACCCCACGGATCACTGATCACTCTCTTCCCATGCCCGCGAAAAAATCACCCCGCTCGAAAACCCAGGCCCGAGAACTCCTCTTCGGCGACCTCTGGGAATTCGACCCCGCACCCGAGTCCGCGCCCGCCTATCTCGAAGATCGCTACAAGCTCTTCATCGATGGCAAACACGTCGCTCCCTCCTCGCGGAAATGCTTCGACTCCATTTCACCGCGCGACGGCAAGAAGCTCGCCGAAATCCCCCAGGCCACCCAAGCCGACGTCGATGCCGCCTTCGCCGCCGCGAAGAAAGCCTTCGTCTCCTGGTCGAAACTCCCCGGTGCCGAGCGCGGCAAGTACCTCTTCCGCATCGCCCGCCTGTTGCAGGACCGCTCTCGAGAGTTCGCCGTGGCCGAGACTCTCGACGGCGGCAAGCCGATCAAGGAATCGCGCGACTTCGACCTGCCCATGGCCGCCGCGCACTTCTTCTACCACGCCGGCTGGGCCGACAAACTCCAGTACGTCGCCCCCGGCCGCACGCTCGAACCCCTCGGCGTTGTCGGCCAGGTCATCCCGTGGAATTTCCCGCTGCTGATGCTCGCGTGGAAAATCGCGCCCGCGTTGGCTACGGGAAACACCGTCGTCATCAAGCCCGCCGAGACCACCTCGATCACCGCGCTCAAGTTCGCCACCATCCTCGAACAAGCCGGTCTCCCGCCGGGCGTCGTCAACATCGTCACCGGCGCGGGCGAAACCGGTGCCGCCATCGTCAATCACCCCGACGCCGCCAAGATCGCCTTCACCGGCTCGACCGAGGTCGGCAAGATCATCCAGCGCTCCCTCGCCGGCAGCGGGAAAAAACTCACCCTCGAGCTCGGCGGCAAAGCGGCCAACATCGTTTTCGACGACGCTCCGCTCGATCAGGCCGTCGAGGGCATCGTTAACGGCATCTTCTTCAACCAAGGCCACGTCTGCTGCGCCGGCTCGCGGCTGCTCGTGCAGGAAGGCATCGAGAAAGAACTCGTCGCCCGCCTCAAGCGCCGCCTCGCGACACTCCGCGTCGGCGATCCCATGGACAAGAACACCGACATCGGCGCCATCAACTCGCAGGAGCAGCTCACCCGCATCAAGGAGCTGGTGAAAAGCGGCATCGACGAAGGCGCGGACATCCACCAGCCGACCTGCAAGCTGCCCGGCAACGGCTTCTATTTCCCGCCCACCCTCTTCACCGGCGTCGCGCAAAGCCACCGCATCGCGCGCGAGGAAATCTTCGGCCCGGTCCTTTCCATCATGACCTTCCGCACGCCGGAAGAGGCCATCGAAAAAGCCAACAATACCTGCTACGGCCTCAGCGCCGGCGTGTGGACCGACAAGGGCTCGAAGATCCTCAAAATGGCCGCCGCGTTGAAGGCCGGCGTCGTCTGGGCCAACACTTACAACAAGTTCGATCCCAGCTCGCCCTTCGGCGGCTACAAGGAGTCCGGCTTCGGCCGCGAAGGCGGCAAACACGGCCTGCTCGACTATTCTTCGCTTCGCTAAGTTTGCTAGTTTTCAGTGTTCAGTTTTCAGTCTCACCAAACCCGTTCCACCCTCGCCTCCATGCCTTCCCTGAACACTGGAAACTGAACACCAGCAAACTCCCGCCCGCCAACTCACCGAGCGCCCACTCGACCTTCACATGATGACTTCCCTGAAAATCACCAAAACCCCCAAGTGCTACGTCGGCGGTGCCTTCATCCGCTCCGAGTCCGGCCGCGTCTACGAGATGCGCAGTAGCTCCGGCGAGTTCCTCGCCAACATCCCGCTCTGCTCGCGCAAGGACCTGCGCAATGCCGTCGAGGCCGCCGCCAAGGCCGGTCCCGGCTGGGCCAAGCGCTCGCCCTACAACCGCGCCCAGATCCTCTACCGCATCGCCGAGATGATGGAGTCGCGCTTTTCCGAAATGTCTGCCGCCTGCGGCGAAACGGAAGTCCGCGCCACCATCGACCGCATCGTCCACTTCGCTGGCTGGGCCGACAAATACGAGCAGGTCCTCGGCAGCGTGAACCCGGTCGCCACCCCGCACTTCAACTTCACCATCACCGAGCCCATGGGCATCATCGGCATCCTCGCGCCCGAGGAGTCGCCGTTGCTCGCCCTGATGACCCTCATCCTGCCGGCCATCGTTTCGGGAAACGGCGCCGTCGCCCTGGCCTCGAAGTCGCAGCCTTACGCCAGCATCCTCCTCGGCGAGATGCTCGCCGTCTCGGACCTGCCCGGCGGCGTGATCAACCTGCTCACCGGCGACCGCGCCGAGCTGATCCCGACCTTCGCGACCCACGAGCACCTGCGCGCCGTTTCCGCCACGGCGGACAAGGATGAAGCCACCACCCTCCAACAGGGCGCGGCCGAATCGGTGAAGCGTGTCGTCCTCCACGCGCCGGACACCGACTGGACTTCGAAGAAACACGACTCGCCCTACGCCATTCGCGATTTCCTCGAGGTCAAGACCGTCTGGCACCCGATCGGCAGCTGAGCGGAAATGCTGCGAAAACCTGGGAAGCTTTCCCGGCGACAAATGGCAAAGTCGGTGTTTGATGCGCTCATGCGTGGTGTGTTCCTCCCGATGATCCTTGCCCCCGCCCTCACCAGCGGGGCGGACTTCTTTTCCCAGCTCGATGCGGACGGCAACGGGCGCATCACCCTCAACGAGATTCCCGAGGAGGCGCGGCCGTTCGTGAAACTCGTCGATGCCAACGGCGATGGCGAGCTTTCCCACGCCGAGTTCGGCCGCATCGCGGCGAGCCTGCGCCAGATGATCCCCGAGGAACCGGGAGAGGTGACGGAAACGCAGAACGTCGACTATGTGGGAGCCGGTCATCCGCGGCAGACGCTGGACCTCTACTTCCCGCAGCCGAGTCCCGATGAACCCCTGCCGCTGATCGTTTACCTCCACGGGGGCGGCTGGATGGGCGGTACCAAGCAGGAAGCCCGGCCAGTCGCCGACGCCCTGACCGCCACCGGCGACTACGCCGTGGCCTCGATCAACTACCGCCTGATCCAGGATGCGTTGTGGCCGGCCCAGCTCGACGACTGCAAGGCGGCCGTCCGTTTCCTGCGCGCCAACGCCAAGACCTATGGGATCGATCCGGACCGCATCGCGGTCATGGGCGTCTCCGCCGGGGGCCATTTGGCCTCGCTGCTGGGCACCACCTCGGGTGAGGCGGGCACCGAAGGGGCTCTCGGCAAATACCCTGGCACCTCGAGCAAGGTCGCGGCCGTGGTGGACCTGTTCGGCCCGACGAATTTCGAGACCTTCTTCGGCGAGGACACCGACATCGTGGGCATGAGCCGCACCAACGCCGCCATCCGCGTGCTCGGCATGAAAGATGAGGACATCCTCCGCAACGCCCGGCTGGCGTCACCCGCCCACTGGGTTTCGAAAAACGATCCGCCGTTTCTCATCGTCCACGGCACCCGCGACGACGTGGTGCCCTTCGCGCAGTCCGCGGAATTCGAAGAGATGCTGAAGGCCAAGGGCGTCGATGCCCGCCTGATCGCCGTGGAAGGCGGGGGTCACGGCTTCCGGAGCGACGAGCTGAACCAGCGGATCAAGCGCTTCCTCGACCGCCACCTGCGGGGTGGCACGGCGGAAGTATCGACGACCCCGATCCGGCTGCGCTGATCAGTCGCGCTGCTTCCGGGGCGTGGCTTCGAGCTGGGCGGCGACGAGATAATTCAAGAGGTCGGCCTGGTCGGCGGGCAGCAGGTCGGCGTGGTCGGCCATGTGCGGGACGTAGCCGGTCCAGTAGGCCGCCGACTTGCCGCGGACCGCGATCGGATCGTGGCAGTTGGCGCAGGCCTGCCGATAGACCGCCCGTCCGTTTTCGAGATGGTCGCGATCGACCGGGGAAAGCGCCACCATTTCCTCGGAAACGGCCGGCATGGTGGACGGCGCGCACTGGGCGAGAAAAACCACGACGGGCAGAAGACAAGACCACTTCACCGCGGCATCCTGAGTCGCCCGCCTGGCGGCCGCCAATCCCGAATCCGGCGGCGGGCCCGGATTTTCCCGCCGACGACGGATCGCGTCAGGAAGAATCCTTTCTTGGGCAGATTTGGCTGGTCGCCGCGCCCTGCTTCCGGTTTTTGCTCGGGGGATCGCCCGATTTCGCCCGCTGACGCGATTCTTGCCTGTCCGGGCTGCAAGACTTTGCAGTTTCCTGAGGTAGCAAGACCGACCCAAGAATGTTCATGTCAACCCAAGCTCCGCTCCGATTTTTCTGTCCGTTTGCCGCGGCAACCCTGTTGCTCGCCCCCGCCCTCGCTGAGGAAACGCCCGCCGACCAGGTGGTCACGCTGCAGGGGTCCGATTCGACCGGCGGTTTCTCCCACGGCAATACCTATCCGGCCGTCGCCATGCCGTTCGCGATGAATGCCTGGTCGCCCTTCACCCAGCCGGTGAAGGACTCGTTTTTCTACCAGTACCGGCAGCCCAAGCTGCGTGGCCTGCGCCAGACCCACCAGCCGAGCCCGTGGATCGCCGATTACGCCGCCTTTTCCGTGATGCCGGTCAGCGGCGAGCTGATCTGTGACGAAGAAGGCCGCGCGTCCGAGTTCAGTCACGACAAGGAGGTCGCGAAGCCCTTCTACTACAGCGTGGAGATGGACACCTGGAACGTGAGCGCCGAGATGACCGTCACCGAGCGCTGCGCGTCGTTCCGCTTCACCTATCCGGAGGAAAAGGATGGCTACGTGATCCTCGACGCGTTTCCGAAGGGATCCTCGGTCGAGGTCCAGCCGGACCAGCAGCGGATCGTCGGCTGGGTGAAAAACAACAGCGGCGGGGTGCCGCAGAACTTCGCCAACCACTTCATCATCCAGTTCGACCAGCCTTTCCTCGACCAAGGCACTTGGAAGCCGGGCGCGGAGCCGTCGAAGGACCTCAAGGCGGAAGACGAGCACGTCGGGGCATGGGTGAAGATCGATCCGAAAAAGGGCCCCGTCACGTTCAAGGCGGTCTCCTCTTTCATCGACCAGGCCCAGGCGGAAACGACGCTCGGCCTGGAAATCGGCGACAAGGATTTCGACGCGGTCATGGAAGCCGGCAAGAAGCGCTGGAACGACACGCTGGGCAAGATCGAGATCGAAGGCGGCCTGCCCGACCAGCGCCGCACCTTCTACACCGCTATGTATCGGGCCACGCTGTTTCCGCACCGCCTCAACGAGCCGGGTGCCGACGGCAAGGATCGCTACTACAGCCCCTATGACGGCAAGGTTCACGAGGGCGTGATGTTCACCGACAGCGGCTTCTGGGACACCTTCCGCTGCGTCCACCCGCTGTTCAACATCCTGTTCCCCGAGCTGAACGACCAGATCCTTCAGGGGGTCCTCGCCGCCTACGAACAAAGCGGCTGGCTGCCGGCGTGGGCGAGCCCGGGCCACCGCGGCTGCATGATCGGCAACCACGCGTTCTCGCTTTTCGCCGACGCGTGGGCGAAGGGAAACCGGAACTTCGATGCGAAGAAGGCCGTCGAGGCCATGCTGCACGACTCCTCCCACGAAGGCCCGATCGCCTCGATCGGCCGTGATGGCGCACCCTCCTATCTCCAGCGCGGCTACGCCTCGGATGACAAGACCCACGAGTCCGCCGCCAAGACGCTGGAGTATGCCTACAACGACTACTGCGCGATGATCGTGGCCGAGGGAGTCGGCAACCAGGAAGCGGCCGAGACTTTCCGCAAGCGGACCGGCAACTACAAGAACCTGTGGGACCCGGAAGTCGGCTTCATGCGCGGCAAGCTCTCCACCGGCGAGTGGAAGCCGGACTTCGATCCCGCCCGTTGGGGGAGCCCGTTCACCGAGGGCTGCTCGTGGCACTACACCTGGAGCGTGTTCCACGACATGCAGGGGCTCATCGACCTGATGGGCGGCGACCAGGCTTTCACCGACAAGCTCGACGACGTCTTCCAAGCCGACCCGCGGGTCAACACCGGTGCCTACGGCGGCATGATCCACGAGATGGCGGAAATGATCGCCGCCAACATGGGCCAGTACGCCCACGGCAACCAGCCGATCCAGCACATGATCTATCTCTACGGCTACGCCGGCCAGCCTTGGAAAACCCAGATCCACGCCCGCGAGGTGATGGCCCGCCTCTACCACCCCACGCCCGACGGCTTGTGCGGCGACGAGGACAACGGTCAGACCTCCGCCTGGTATGTCTTCAGCGCCCTCGGCATGTATCCCGTGAATCCCGCCAGCGACGAGTATGTGATCGGCAGCCCGATCTTCGACAAGGCCACGGTCCACCTCGACAACGGCAAGACCTTCACCGTCACGGCCGACACCAACGGCCCGATGCGCCCCTACATCCAGGAAGCCAGCCTGAACGGCGAGCCGCTCAACCGTTGCTTCCTGCGCCACGGCGAAATCACCTCCGGTGGAGAAGTCCGTTTCCGCATGGACTCCTTCAAGAAGGAAGACTGGGCCGCCGGCCCGGACTCCCGCCCGTCCTCGCAATCGCGGCCGGCGAAGTGATCCGGGATGACTGTCATCACGGCATTCCCATCCTCGTCCTCGCCGCGACCTTCTGCTAGAAAGCCCATCTCGTTTCAGATCCCAACCTAACATCCATGAACATCAAAACCCTACCGATCCTGTTGGCCTTCCTCCTCATGGGCGTGGCCGACGCCATGGGCCCACTGTCCGACGCCGTGAAGGAGCAATTCCAGCTCTCCTCGGTGATGGCCGCGCTGATGCCCTTCTTCGTGTTCATCGCCTTCGCGATCTTCAGCGTCCCCGGCGGCCTGCTGGCGGCACGGATCGGGAAAAAGAAGGTCCTGCTCCTCGGCCTCGGCCTCAACACCATCGCCGTGGCCGTCCCCGCCTTCATGAACCCGCCCTACCCCCTGCTGCTCGCCTGCATCTTCCTGCTCGGCGTCGGCACCACCTTTCTCCAGGTGGCGGGGAATCCGATCATGCGCGACGTCAGCGCCAGCGGCAACTACAGCCGCAACCTGGCCCTCGCCCAAGGCTTCAAGGGCATCGGCAGCTCCGCCTCAGCCCTGCTGCCCTACGTCATCGGCGGCGTCGCCCTCCTCGCCGCCATGGGCTGGCGCGGGGCCTTCCCGATCTTCTTCGCGCTCATGGCCGTGGCCTTCGTTCTCGTCGCGATGATGAAGATCGATGAAACCAAGGCCGACGTTCCGCCCAGCATCAGCAGCTCGCTCGGCCTGCTTGGCATCCCCACCTTCGCCATGGCGGTGCTCGGCATCTTCCTCTACGTCGGCGCCGAGGTCTGCATGGGCACCTTCCTCAAGCCCACCCTCGCCGAGCTGGGTCTCGCCGAGGAAAAAGCAGCCGGTTTCGGGCCCACCATGTTTTTCGCCTTCATCACCGTCGGCCGGCTCGTCGGCGGCGTGGTGAAGATCAACCCGCACACCTTTTTCCGCATCTCCGCGCTGGTCGGCCTGATCGGCGTCGGCTGCATCATGTCCGGCATGCAGCAGCTCGCCCTGGTCGGCGTGGTGCTCGGCGGCCTCGGTTTCGCCAACATCTGGCCGATGCTGTTCTCGATCACCGTCGAGGAAAAACCGGAGTCCGCCAGCGAGCTCTCCGGCCTGATGTGCATGGCCATCTCCGGCGGTGCCCTGGTCCCGCTGCTGATGGGCAAACTGGTCGATGCCGACATCGCCAAAGCCCTGACCTTCGTGGTTCCCGGCGTGTGCTTCGTTTATCTGCTCCTGCTTTCGCTGAAGAGCGGCAAGACCGCCCCGGCCGCCGCCTGATCCCCAACCCGCGAAACCCCGACCCATGCCCATCGAATCCGATCCCCGCATCGTCCTCACGCTCGACGCCGGCGGCACCAACTTCCGCTTCGGCGCGATGCGCGGAGGCAAGGCCATCGTCGAAGGCGTCCACCTGCCCTCGAATGCCAACAACCTCGAACTCTGCCTGAAGGGCATCGTCGAGGGCTTCGAAACCGTCGCCGCCCGCTGCCCCGAGCCGCCGGTGGCCATCAGCTTCGCCTTCCCGGGACCCTGCGACTACCCCGCCGGCATCATCGGCGACCTCGGCAACCTGCCCGCCTTCCGCGGCGGCGTGCCACTCGGGCCGATGCTGCAGGAAAAGTTCGGCATCCCCGTGTTCATCAACAACGACGGCGACCTCTTCGTCTACGGTGAGGCCATCGCGGGTCTGCTGCCCTACATCAACGGCCTGCTCGAGAAGGCCGGCAGCCCGAAGCGCTTCAAGAACCTCTTCGGCATCACCCTCGGCACCGGCCTCGGGGGCGGCATCGTCCGCGATGGCCACCTTTTCGTCGGCGACAACTCGGTGGCCGCCGAGGTCTGGACGGTCCGCAACAAGCTCGACCCCGGCACCAATGCCGAGGAAGGCGCCTGCATCCGCGCGGTCCGCCGCATCTACGGCGAGCGCACCGGCACGCCTTTCGAGGAAACGCCGGAACCGAAGGTGATCTTCGACATCGCCCAGGGCATCGAGCCCGGCGACGCGGAGGCCGCCAAGGAAGCCTTCCGCAGCCTCGGCGAGGTCGCCGGCGACGTGATGGCCACCGCCCTCACCCTGCTCGATGGCATCGGCGTCATCGGCGGCGGCGTCTCCGGTGCCTGGCCCGCCTTCCTGCCGGCGCTGATCGACGAAATGAACAGCGATCTCACTTCGCCCGACGGCACCAAGTTCCGCCGCATGCCCGACAAGACCTTCAACCTTGAAGACCCCGCCCAGCTGGAAGCCTTCCTCAAGGGCGACTCGCGCGAGGTCCGGGTCCCCGGCAGCGACCGCACCGTCCTCTACGATCCTCTGCAGCGCACCGGCGTCGGCATGAGCCGCCTCGGCACCAGCGAAGCCATCTCCCTCGGCGCCTACGCCTACGCCCTCCAACAACTCGGCTGACCCCTCATGAAAGCAACTCAGGTTCTGACCTCACTCCTCACCGCCGCGGCCTTGGCCCAGCCCCTCGTGGCGGCCGATGCCCCGACTGCGCGCCCGCCGGTCGATCAGCGCCATTTCCACAGCGATGCCGTCGAGGCCTTCATCGACAAGGTCGCCGCCGACATCGCCGACGAGGAAACCTCGCGCACCTTCCGCAACTGCTTCCCGAACACGATCGATACCACCGTGTATTACTCGGAGGAAAACGGCGTGCCGGACACCTACATCATCACCGGCGACATCGATGCCATGTGGCTGCGCGACTCCTCCGCGCAAGTGAATCACTACATCCCGCTGGCCAAGGACGACGAGAAACTCGCCAAGCTCATCAACGGCCTGATCCGCCGCCAGACGCGCTACATCCTCATCGACCCCTATGCCAACGCCTTCTACCGCGAGTCTGACAAAGTCAGCGAATGGAAGAGCGACCACACCGACATGAAGCCCGGCGTGCACGAGCGGAAGTGGGAGCTCGACTCGCTCACCTACTGCATCCGCCTCGCCTGGAAATACTGGAAGGCCACCGGCGACACCTCGCCTTTTGACGACCAGTGGCTCGATGCCATGCAGCTCGCCGTGGACACCATGATCGTCCAGCAGCGCAAGGACGGCAAGGGACCCTACAGCTTCATGCGCACCACCCAGTGGCAGACCGACACCGTCCCCGGCGCCGGCTTCGGCAATCCGGTGAAGCCCAACGGCATGATCTGCTCGACCTTCCGCAACTCGGACGACGCCGCCACCTTCCTGTTCAACATCCCGGAAAACCTCATGGCGGTCGTCAACCTCCGCCGCCTCGCGGAGATGCTCGATGCTCTCGGGAAAAAACCGGAGCTCGCCAAAACCTCGCGCGACCTGGCCGACGAGGTCGAGGCCGCCGTCAAGCAGCACGGCATCGTCGAGCACCCGAAATACGGCCGCATGTATGCCTACGAGGTCGATGGTTTCGGCAACGCCCTGCTGATCGACGACGCCGGCCTGCCGAGCATCGTCGCCATCCCCTATCTCGGCTATGGCTCGATCGAGGACGAGGTCTACCAGAACTCCCGTCGTTTCGCACTCAGCGAGGACAACCCGTATTTCTACAAGGGCAAGGCCGCCGAGGGCACCGGCAGCGCGCACCTCGCCCGTGCGGGCGACAACCTGATCTGGCCGATGGGCATTTCCTCGCGGGTGCTCACCAGCGATGACCCGGAGGAAATCGACAAGTGCCTCTCCATGCTCGTCGACAACACCGCCGGCACCGGTTTCATGCACGAGGGCTTCAACGCCGACGACGGCAACGACTACACCCGCCCTTGGTTCGCCTGGTCGAACTCGCTCTTTGGTGAGGCCGTGGTCCACACCTGGGAGAACCACCCGGAGGTGCTGAAAAAATAAGCCGAAGCGGCGGCTCCGGGAGGGGCGGCGGGCATCCTAAAGGGGCGGCGGGCATCGACCGCCGGACAGGGCCCACCGATCTTGCTCGTCTTGCAAGGCCGCTTCGAGTCCCTTCGACATCGCGTCAAGGACCTCGATGCGGCTTCGAGGAACTTCGAGTTCTTCCTTCCTGCCCGGCGGTCGATGCCCGCCGCCCCCGTTCCCTTCGACATCGCGTCAGGGACCTCGACGCAGCTTCGAGGAACTTCGAGCTCTTCCTTCCCGCCCGGCGGTCGATGCCCGCCGCCCCCGTTCCCTT
>NZ_BAABRI010000012.1:0-173711 GCF_040362925.1 Haloferula sargassicola | reverse complement strand
GTGGTCCGTGGTCCGTGGTCCGTGGTCCGTGGTCCGTGGTCCGTGGTCCGTGGTCCGTGGTCCGTGGTCCGTGGTCCGTGGTCCGTGGTCCGTGGTCCGTGGTCCGTGGTCCGTGGTCCGTGGTCCGCGGTCCGCGGTCCGCGGTCCGCGGTCCGCGGTCCGCGGTCCGCGGTCGATAACGGAGGGGCGTGCCTACGGCCGCCGATCCTCGGAGCCCGCTTCTCTCGTTAGCGAGTGAATCCCCCGTGGGGCTTCCGTGGATCCATCTGTCGCTGCGGAAGAGGGATCGGAGCGCTGGCTTCAGCCGGCGCGGGACGGTGAGCGGAGACGCGCCGGCTAAAGCCAGCGCTCCGCGTTGAGCTGCGCCCCTCCGGGTTCATGAAAAGACCACCGAAAATCGCTTTAATCCGGTGCCATTCGATTCAGTTCTCCTCCTTGAAAGCCCGCAACGTCCATCAAGCCGGAAAGTCCTCCGGATAGGCTTCACCAACCCGTTGGCCGCTGATCTGCATGAAGAGGATGAAATGGAAGGGGTGGTCGAAGGACCCGTAATTGAATCGCGAACCTGGAAACGGATGGCTTGCGAAAAGCCTTGCGATAGATTGCCGCTCGCAGTGCGAATCATGGATGCCGGAGTACTCAACTACGAAAAACCGTGGGCAGACCCCCGGTGCAAGGATGCCGAAATTACGAGAAACGAGGACCGACCTCAGGCGAAGAGGGGGCGGATCGAGCCGGACGGGCCGGTTCGAACTGGCGGGCTCAGTGGCACGCGGGCGGCGCTCGGGACGGGTGTCCTCGGTGGTGAGGTGGCTGCTGGTGGCGAACACCGATCAGCCACGACGGGTTCACGCTCATGAGCCACTCATTCCGGCCAAAGGCTTTCCTCCGAGTTCGATAACTAATAATTATATGGATACCATTATTTGTGGTGCTGTATTTTTGGTGGTATTATTGGGATCTATCGCGAATAGTGAACCGTCATCGGAAATAAGCGAGGCAGAGAAAGCCGAGACTTTGGCGGCTTTCGAGAAATGGGAAAAAGTCGCTATGGAAGCCGTGAAGAATCCTTCGGATGAGAATCTTTTACTATTAGGATTGGGTATAAGAAAGATAGGCAAAAAAAACATATATCCTCTGGAAGAAAGGATGGAAGTGAAAGAAGAGCTTGTAAATGCCATGTGCTCAATCCCCCGCCATGCAGAATTTTTCCAGAGCGAAATGGAAAGAGCATGGAAGCTGTGGGAGGAAGGGAATAATAACGTCATTGCCCACTACGGCGATCCGGATCTCATGAGATTGTATGTCGTCAACATATTGGGTGAATTGAAAACTCCTCAATCCGTGAAGGTTTTAGGAGGATTCTTGTCTGATACTAGGCATATGCTCGATCCGCGTCTTTATGATGTCGGTATTCCGACGGCGAATGCTTACCTATCTCAGCAGGCTCTCATTCGACTGCTGGACGATCCACCCACGTTCGATGAGGAGCTTTTCGCAAGAGCGGAAAATTTGAGGACCTGGCAGCTGTGGTTCGAACAGGTGAAGGCCGGCACCCGGACGTTCCGTTTCAAGGGTGATCCCCAGCCTTACACCTTGACGGGGCCTGCGGAGCGGGAACTGAGGCCTGGGCAGGGACTGGCCGGGGTGGAGGAGAGGAATTTACGGCGGGTTCCCGGTGTCGCGGAAGAAGAGCGAGCCGAGGAGCAACCCGATGAGAAACCGCTGTGGTGGGTGGGGCTGGTGGCGGGAACCGGGATTCTCTTGATCGCGATCTGGCGGATGGTGGGCCGGGGGAAAAGCCATGGATGAATCGGGTCATTGCTTGATTGGATGGCCCGACTTCAGGTGAAGTGTATTGTCTTCAATGAAACGGCCGGCGAGAACGTGGAGCAGTTGCCCTACGCTAACCATTTTGACGGCCCATCAATCGCATGGGGGGCTCTTGGTCTCGGTGGTGACGGGCGGCTGTTCGTTCGCCTGACGGTCATCCCCAGAAATCCAGCGATGCTCGGTTCCTGCGATCATAGGATGCCGGGCGAATGGCCGTGTAAGGGCGCGTCGAGTGGACAGGTTTCATTCAGTCCTGCGGGGTGAAGGCGGTGCCGCCGAACGACTCAAGGTAGAAGATGGCACCGGATTCTGAACGGTCCGAGTCGTCCCACTCGATGGTCATTTCCGTCCCGTCACCATCGACGCAGATGACCTCCTCAGGCGCGTGGTGGATGGAACGGCGGACGATCCGGTATTTCAATCCGACTTCCGTAGACACGGTGAACCGGACCAGGCGCGGGACCGGGTGCCTCACTTCGGCATCCAGCTCTGTTGGGGCAAGGGGGATTCCCGTGTCGGCCAGCGAGATCCACCGGGGCTCTCCACCGGAAGCCACGGGTCCGGCATCGTGATAATAAATCCTGATAGGGGCCGCCCGCCCCGAATCGAAGTAAGCACGGGCGTCGATGATGATTCCGACGAGGTGCGCGACCTCCGAGTCTGTCCCTTGGGTTCCATAGGTCCAGGTGGCCATGAGCGGTTCGTCATCGGTCAGCGAAACATAGCCCCTGGCGGAATCGAGCTGAGAGTCGCGCTTCATATCTTGCGGAGGAACGAAGGTGGTGGAGAATCCATCGGCCTCGGACAAATGTTCGATCGTGGCCGCGCTGCCGCCGGTGATGCCTCTGAATGAATTCTTACCCAATGAGGTGGGCGATTCGGTTATATCGACGCTGATGAAAAAGAAGAGGCGTTGGTCATCTTCCGAGAACATGAAGTGGTCGAGTTCGGGAACGCCGTCGCCATCGACATCGAGCTGGAAAGTCGTGGCTTCGGAGGGGGCGGCTTCGACCAGGTGGGCACCGGCGGGAGCCTGCAGCCCCAAGCATAGGAGGAGGAGGCGAAGCATGAAGGGGAGCTAACGCGGGGAGAGGGGGGACGTCGATCCCGATTCCTGACAAACCCACGATGCGGTGGCGAGCGATGTCGTCGGTCTGCACGACCTCGGGGCCGCCGAATTGATGGATACGGGCTGCTTTCATGGGTGGAATACTCGGGTGTGAATCTCACGCTCGGGCACAAAGGGAAGCTGTCCAGCGGAGCTTCACCCGGCGGTGCCGGCAGGGCCAAGCGCCTCGCGGTCGTGGGGGCTTTCCAGGTCGAGATCGGGTCCCGCGGGAACGAGGCCGTTCGGGTTGATGCTACGGTGGGTGAGGTAGTAGTGCCGCTTGATGTGATCGAGGCGGACGGTTTCGCGCACGCGACCGGATTGGTAGAGATCGCGAAGGAAGCCGGAGAGGTTCGGATAGTCGGCGATCCGGCGGAGGTTGCACTTGAAGTGGCCGTGATAGACGGCGTCGAAACGGAGAAGCGTGACCCATAGATTCCAATCGACGCCGGTCATCACGCGTCCGGCGAGGTAGCGCTGGCGGCCGAGGCGGGTCTCGAGCTGGTCGAGCGTGTCGAAGAGCTCGAAGACATGCTTTTCATAAACCTCCTGGCGGGTGGCGAAACCGCATTGGTAGACGCCATCGTTCACGCGGAGGTAGATCCATGTTTCAAGGCGCTCGATCTCCGGCAGCAGGGCGGGCGGGTAAAACTCGCCGGGGCGGGAGGCGCGGGCCAGCGGCGAGAAGACGTCGTCGAACATGCGCATGATGTCGACCTCGCTGTTGTTGACGATGCGGCGGGTCTCCCGGTCCCACAGCACCGGCACCGTGACGCGGCCAGCGAAATCCGGCCGGGTGAGTTCATAGGCCTCGGCGAGGTATTTCCAGCCGTGCAAGGGGTCGGGCGAAAAGCCGTCGCCCTCGCCGAAACGCCAGCCGTTTTCATCGCGGACGGGATCGACCGCCGTCATGCCGACGGCGTCCTCGAGCCCCTTGAGCTGGCGCATGAGGAGGGTGCGGTGGGCCCACGGGCAGGCATAGCTGATGTAGAGGTGGTAGCGGCCCGGCTCGGGGCGGAAGCGCGCACCGGGTTCGTCACGGACCCAGTGGCGGAAGGCATCCTGCTGGCGTTCGAATCCGCCCTCCTTGCTCTGTTCGTCGGGAAAGTCCATCCACCCCCGCTCGTGCCGGAAGCCCGGACGGGCAAGCGGTTTCCACAGAGTGAAGCGTGCGGTGGCGCTCCTCGCGGGCCGGGGTTGACCGGCGGCTTCGGCACGGGCCGTGGCACGCGGCTTCTGGCTGCGGAGCCCGGTTTGAATCGGGCTCCGTCGCGATTCGCGGGCGAATTCGCTTGCCTGGGAGGGCGATATGGTTCACGGGGATCGGGGTGGTCCGCGCCCTGGCATGATCAAGGAACGGAGTGTTGCCAGGTGAGTTTAGCGATTCGATGGTGATCTGAGACCCGACAAGCGGGAACAGTCTGCAAGATACGAAAGGATCCGCGGGCCACTTGATATCATGAAAATGTACGTGGGGAATCTCCCCTTCAGCAGCACCGACCAGGACCTTCGCGACCTGTTTTCCGAGTATGGCGACGTGACGGACGTTCACCTTCCGACCGACCGGGAGAGCGGCCGCCCGCGAGGCTTCGCCTTCGTGACCATGGGCTCGAAGGAAGCCATGGAAGCCGCCATCAAGGGGCTGGACGGCCAGGACTTCCAAGGCCGCGCCTTGCGCATCAATGAGGCCCAGCCGCGCGAAGAACGCGGCGGTGGCGGTGGCGGCGGCTACGGTGGCGGCCAGCGCCGTGGCGGTGGTGGTGGCAACCGCGGCGGCTACGGCGGCGGCGGCGGCAATCGCGGTGGTGGCAACCGCTGGTAAGCGGCCCATCCGACCCAGGCTTTCTCAAAAGCAGGGCATCCCCGAGGGGAGCCCTGCTTTTTTCATGAAGGGGCGGCCGGTGGGCTCGATCGTCGGCTCCAGGAATGAAGCCGGTGCCGGGCGGATAGCCGCGGTGGCGGTCAGTCGTGAATGGCACGGGATCAAAGCGAATTCCCAAATCCCTCCGGAACGGAAGAAACGTAATGGGAGCTTAATCTCGTGCCATTCCGGTCAGTCCTTGAAGGTGATCCGGCAGATGCGCCAATCGGGCATGAGCTCGCCTCCATGGGCGCGGTAGAAGTCCACGGCGGGCTGGTTCCAATCGAGCACCGACCACTCGGCCCGTCCGCAGCCGCGTTGGCGGGCGGTGTCGATGAAGGCGGTGAAGAGGCTTTTCCCGAAACCCGTGCCCCTGAAGTCGGGACGGACGTACAAGTCTTCCAGCCACAGGCCGGGCTTGCCGGTGAAGCTGGAGAAGTTCCGGTAAAAAAGGGCGAACGCGGCGAGGCCGTCTCCCCCGGGACGGTCGATGACGAGGGCTTCCAGCAGCCGCTGCCCGAAGATTGCGTCCGCAAGGTCCCCGGGCGACGACTTCACGAGGTGGCCGATTTTTTCGAAGTCGGCCAGCTCACGGACCATCTCGTGGAGTTCTCCGACATCGGCGGGACGGATGGGGCGCGGCTCGGGATTCGGCATGGTCTGGAGCATCCACGCGCGGGCCGGCGGCGAAACCATTTTTCCGCGGGGCGGCGGGGCGCGGTGTGGGTTACGGCTTCTTTTTGAAAACGCGGATCCAATCGACCTCGAGGTGGGCCGGGTAGTCGGCGGGGTCCGGTTCGCCGACCCACTTTCCTCCGATCTGCATGGAGAGGATGAAATGGAAGCGCTGGTCGAAGGGCCACTGCTCCGGGCCCTTTTCGGGCATCCTGGGGTAGGTCAGGGTGGGTTGGCCGTTGACGGTGAAGACGATTTTTTCGGGGCTCCATTCGGCACCATAGGTGTTCCAGTCGTCGCGATCGACGGGGACGGTGGTGTCTTTCGGTGGGTCCTTGCGGCTGTGGTCGATCTCGTTGGCGTAGTGGGAATGGATCGTCTGGTAGACCTTGTCGTCGAAGTTGAGATGTTCCATCAGGTCGATTTCCCCGCAGTGCGGCCAGTCGCCCCCGGTGCCGAGAAGCCAGAGCGCCGGCCAGGCACCCCGGGCGGACTTGAAGCGGGCGCGGATGACGACCTTGCCATGGGTGAATTCGAACTTTCCCTTCGAGGTCAGGCCGCCGGTGAGGAAGGGGGATGGGTCTCCGGCCGGGTCGGGATTGACGATGCCGACCAGCTTGAGGGTGCCGCCGCCGATTTCGAAACACCGCGGGTCGCGGGTCATGGTGTTGGCCCAGTCGGGCGTGTTGCGCTCGCAGGGTGACCACTTGGCGGGATCGATCCGCGGGTCCTCGAACTCGTCGTGCCAGTGAAGCTGCCAGCCGGCCGGTGCCGGCGGGAGGTCGGCCAAGCCGGTCGAAGTGGCGAGGACCAGCGCGATGAGGGGCGGGGCGGCTTTCACGACCTCAGCTTACCGTGAAACCCCCGCACCTCTTGCAGGCAGGTGCCGGGCGAGGGTGATGCGGCTCACTCGAGGTCGGCCCGGATCCGGGCGAAATGGAGCCGGGCGGCGGGCGGAGCGGCCAGCGGCATCGACCGGACTCCGGGGGCCTGAACCGGGTCCAGAGTTCCGTTTTCGACCCAATCCTGAAGGTCGGGGCTGACCTCCAGGGTGTAGCGTCGATCGGGGATGGCGAAGAAGGTGAGCTCCAGCGATCCGGGGCCCGCGGGGTGGAGGGTGCTGCTGAAAATCGAGCTGCCATCGGCGGGGCGGGTTCCCGCGAGCCATTCGTCCTCGTCGGTGAAGCCATCACCATCCGCATCCGACGCGCCGCCCGCGGTGGATGACAGGCCGCCGAATTGCTCGTATTCCCAGGCGTCGGGGAGTCCGTCGCGATCGGTATCGAGGGCATGGCCGAAGTATTTCCGGAACAGGTAGTCCTGGACGGCCGCGCTGTCCGTTTCCGACAGGGCTCCCCTGAAGAGCAGCACTTCCGAAACCGTGCCCTCGAAGAACTGGTTGCCACCCGTGCCGTAGGCCCCGAGGAACAAGGCCTGCATGGCCGCGGAATTCCCCGAGCTGCCCGTGTTGAGGGTCCTTCCATCCATCAGGAAATCCACCGAGCCGGGGGTTCGCCCCGCCACCAGTCCGAAGACGTGCGGGGCGGTATCGGTCGTGCTGCCGGAAATGGTGGAGCCGCCACCCACGCGGGCGTCGATCCGGCCGTCGTTGCCCCGCTTGAAGATCCGCAAGCGGTTGTTGGTGGATCCATCCGGGAACTGGCTGGAGATCATGAAGTCGCTGACGGCGTCGTTGCCCTCGGTCGAGAACGCGCCGAGCACCAGGATCGTGACCTGCCCGGTGTCCGGGCCGTCCTCGATGCCGGTGAGGGAAAGTTGGTCGTTGGTGCCATTGAAGCGGACGCCCGGGATGCCGTGGGTGAAGTCGGCCTCGAAGGTGGCCGTCCCGGTGAAGGAACGCGGGCGCACCGCATCCGGCCACTCGCTCACCGTCGCCCCGTCCGCGAGCGCCAGGTCATCCGCGGAAACGTGGAGCTCGAGCGGGGCGCTGGCGGTGGTGGGCAGGGCGATGGCCGCCGCGGCGCGGGCGATGTCGAGGGTTTCCGAGGCGAGGTTGCCCATCGCCGCCGAAGACTGTGCGGAGTCCGCCGGTAGGGTGACCTGGATCCAGCCGTTGGTATCGGGATGAACCGTCAGGGTGAAGAGGGAGGGGCCTCCCTCGAGCTTCGAGGCGCTGCCGTGGGTGACCTGAAAATCGGACAGGGCCAGCTCCGTGACCGGCATGCTGAACTGGACGGCGACGGTGAAATCCGAGCCGTCATGGGTCGCCGGGCCGGCCAGGTGGATATCGGGAATCTGGGTGGTGAACGTAAGGTCGTGGATCGGTTGGCTTCCGGTCACGGTTACCTGCGAGACGTCGGTGATCAGCTCCGAGCCCATGACGAGATTCACGAACGAAACGCCGTGGGCCTGGAACCGCGGGCCGCAGCGCAGGGGCCGGTTTTCCGGCAGGCGGAGATTGCGGATGGTGATGTCGTTTGCATCCGCGTCCTCGAGGATGAACTCCAGGGCATCATGGTTGGCGATGTTCCAGTGGCCCTCGATTTCCTCCACATGGATGTCCTCGAAGCGGACGCCCTCGATCGGGATCGCCTTTCCCATGTCCTGGGAGGTCTTGGTGTCCACCGCCACGGCCCGGCGGCAGTGCACCACCTCGAGGTTCCGGAAAACGACGTCGTTCATGGGGTGGTCGTTCTGCATGCCGGCCTTGGCTCCGGCGCTCCAGGTCCAGAGGACGTTGTTGGAGAAAAGCACGTGGTCCATCGAACCCATGACCGCGTCCGAGGCCTTGGCGCAGCCGGCATCGTCGATGGTCATCACGAAACATTGGTTGACCACGGCGTCGGACGACGAGCAGACGTTGATGCCGTCGTTCTCGATCTTCCAGTTGATGTCCTTGTGGTTGAGCACCTTCACATGCCGGGCGGTGATGCCGAGGGTGCGCTTGAGTTCGACCGACCAGCCGGTGGCGTCCTTGCAGAGGATGCCGTCGATGCGGACATTCCGCGAAGTGCCGCCGTTGTTGGTGCGGAGGATCCGGCGCCGGGGGTGGTCGTTGCTCTGGGAAACGAAGACGGGAGGCGTGCGGCTCAGCAGGTCCATGAGGGCGATGCCGCTGGCGTCCACCTCGCCCCGGCCGCGGATCGTGACGTTCTCGGCATTGTCCACCACTAGCACCGGACCGATGACTCCGCCCTGAACCGAATAGTGGCCGACATCCTCGTCCGCCTTGATGACGGAGCCGGGCGCGAGATAGAAGTCGACGTTGTCCTTGAGCAGAAGATCCGAGCGGACCTGATAGAGGCCGGGCGGCACATAGACGATGCCCGGCGCGGCGGGGGAGCCGAAGGCGCTCGCCGCATCGATGGCCTGCTGGAGGTCCGGCTGGGTGTAGGTGGCACCGGAGGCGTCCGCGCCGAAGTCGGACACGACGTTGAAGATGCCCGGCCCGTTTGATGCCGGGACGTCGGACTCCGGAGGATCGGCGAGGATCACCAACTTCTCCCTGCCGGCGACATCGATCACGAGATAAGTCGGCGTGGCGTCTATTCCAAGAGCCGCGTCGAGGGTGAAGGAGAGCGTCGTTTCATCCAGAACCTCCCCCTGGATGCCGAGGCCCGCGGGGCTGATGCGAAAGCTGGTGATGGGGTCGGGCGTTGCCACCGACACCTGGATGGATCCATCGAAGGCGAAATGCGCGTAATGGTAATCCATGTAATGCATCACGGTCACCGGCGCGCCATCGACCGCCATGGAATAACTGGAGCTGACCTCCGCGTTGGGTGGGTCCGGATAGGGAAACACGGCCCCCGCGAGGGGGAAGGCTGGCAGGAGCAGGGCGACGATCGAGGCCGGGCGAAGTTTCATGGATGCATGGCGGGAAAGGCCGGGCGGCCGATTCGAGGGGCGCGTGGAGAAGGGCGAAAAAGCCCCGGGGACGGCTGCCCCGGGGCCATGGGAGACGGGTGGGTCCGACGGGGAAACTCAGGCCCGCCGCCGCCGGGCAAGACCGAGGACGCCGAGGCACGAGACGAGGAGGCAGGACGGCTCCGGCACGTTGGTGACCGCGATCGAATCGAGCGAATAGGTCAGGGTCTCATTGAGATCGCTGACCCGCCCGCCGAAGTTGACCTGGGTCTGGACGGTGCCGGTGGCATTGCGGAATCCCAAACCGGAGAACGTGGTGCCGCCATTGATGGTGACCGAGTACTCGGCGATCGTGGGGTCGAGGGTGACATCGAAATGATAAACATTTCCCGCGACGAGCGGCACCCCGGTATCCACGAAGTTGGTGTTGGAGAACGAGCCGTCCTTGTTGCCATTGTAGATCGCCCAGTTTCCCCCGACGACGGCGGTAGTCCCCAGGTTCTCCACATCGGCCCCGAATGCCCGCACCAGCCAGGCCCCGGTGTTGGCGAAATCCGTGCCGCCGATGCGGTCGTACATCTGGAAGTAATCGATGCCGGAGTTGAAGGTAGCCAATGACGAGTCGACCCGGATGTCGAAGGAGATGGTGTGGGCGGCGGACACATTCACATCTCCGAAATCATTGTAGTTCCGGAACTGGATGCCCCTTCCGCCGGAGGCTCCGGTGGCGGTGAGGGTGGAGCTGAGATAATTGCCTCCGCCGTTGAGGGGGGAGCTGTTGACGACGCTCCCGGTCAGGTCGGCGGTCGAGGTCGAGGTTCCCCATGGACCGTCCCAGCCATCGCCCGCGATGCCCTGGTACTGGTCCACGGAACTCGCTCCGTTTCCGTCGGTGAAATCAGCGATGATGGCACCGGATGACCACGAGGCTCCGGTGATGAGTGCGGCGAGGCAGCAGGTGCCCGATGATAGGTAGCGCATGGCTTCGGTTTGGTTTTTTGGGTTCTGAGGAAATCACTGATCGCTGAGGCGGTAGAACGCCTTGCCCGCGGGCGGATCGGAATCGAAGAAGCTCGCGGTGGAGCCGTCCGGCGTCGATGCATCGACAGAGGTCGTGAAGGACTGGAGGTCGGTGCTCCGCAGCAGTTCATAGGAGGTCCCCGGAACCAGTCCGCTGAACACCACCTCGACTTCGACGACCTGGTTCGCTCCGTCACGCGTGGTGATGATGTCCACCAGCTCGACGCCGCCGGGCACGGAGGCCGGATCGAGCGGATCGGTTCCCTGTGCGATTTCGGCGTCGTCATCGACGCCATCCCCATCCGTGTCGGCCAGCGTGGGGTTCGTTCCCGCCTGGAATTCCTCGAGGTTGGTCAGGCTGTCCCCATCCGAGGAAACGGCGGCGTCGGATGGGTCGTCGATGTCCAGGCCGTAGGCGGTTTCCCAGGGGTCGGGAAGCTGGTCGTCGTCGCTGTCGAAATCCACCAGACGGCCGATGAAGTTGTCGAAGTGGACGTTTCGCACCGACGAGGTGCCGCCGCCGATCTTGATGGCCTCCACGGTGACCCGGATCGTGCGGGTTCCCACCGGCGGATAGGCCGGCAAGCGGGTGGTGGTCCAGTCGGCGAGCGAACCCGAGGTCTCGAAGGTGGAGGCGTGTCCCACGGCGCTGTCCGACGCGTCGAGGAAGGAGACCGTGATGATCCCCTGGTCCGCCGCATCGCTGTCCCGCCAGTCGAAATCCAGGAAGAAGGTCCTGGCTCCGTCGTCCAACTGCGTGGCGAAGGCCGAGACGTCGATGTCCTGGCGCATGCTCATGGAAGCGTCGTCGCCGCCGGTGAGATCGACCGGTTCGACGTCGGGCTCCGGGGCGGTGCGGACGGCGGTCGCGAATTGGAATCCTTCGCTCGCCAGTGACGGGTTGTGCAGGCCGGGGGTCTCGAAATAGTCGAGCACCCAGAAATCGTTTTCGACCGCCGACCAGCCGGGAACGTTGCCGCTCGCGGCGCCGACACCCACGCCGTAGGGATCGAGCGGAGGTGCCTCGAACCCGCCATTGACGAGGGGCGCGGGATCTCCGGGAAGCCCGGTTTCCTGGTTGGGATCGGAGCCGTAGCGGACTTCGATGCCGTCACTGTAGCCATCGTCATCGCTGTCCGGGTTCTTGGGATCGGTCGCTCCGTAGCCGGTGGCGACACCGGTGTTGTTGGTGCCCGCCGTTTCCGCACCGTCGAGCAGACCGTCATCGTCCATGTCGGGATCGGTCGGGTCGGTCTGGAGAGCGAGGTCTCCATTGGCGAACTCGGCGAGGTCGCTGCGCCCGTCACCATCGAAGTCGGTGAGCGGCGTGACGTCGGTGTAGTCGGTGACATCGTCGTCCGGATCGAAGGCGATGATCAGATCCTCATAAAAATCCGGGAGTCCGTCGTCGTCGCTATCACTGCGCTCGACGATCAGGGTTCCCCCGAACTCGTCGAAGTTCGCGCCCAGATCGAAAAGATCCGCCCCGGAGTAGGTGCCGGCGGGGATCACCGTTTCGTTCGCGATCAGCTTTCCTTCCTCGAAGGTGAGCGTCTGATCGACGGTCAGGACGGCTCCGCCCAGCAGCGTCAGGCTGCCTGGAAACGAGTGGTCCCCATTGAAATCCACGCGGATGAGGTCCGCCACGGTCATGTTTCCGGTGTAGTCGCCGACATCGGTGAAAACCACGGTCCTCAGGTTGGTGCCGCTGACCACCAGCATCTGGAGGTCGCCATCCCCGCGCAAGGTGCCGTCGATGGTGAAGGTCCCCACCCCGCCACTCGGGGTGATGTCGGCGCCGGTGCCGGTCACCACGAAGTTGTCCACGATCAGCGTGCCGTCGTGCGGGCCGCCGTTGGGGCCGTAGCTTATGCCGCCTCCGTCCAGGGTCAGGTCGCCGTTGAGGGTCGCCACGGCCCCGTTCTGCAGCTTGATGAGCGCCCGGGATCCTTGGACGAGGGTGAGGGAATCGCCTCCAAAGGTGGAGGAGGTGCCGTCCGCGGCGATCCTCACCCGGTCCAGGGTGCTGTCGGTAAAGTAATCATTCCCGGCGGTGGGCGGCGCGGCGGGATCGCCCCACATGGCGGCGTTCCAATCGATGTTGCCGATGCTTTGGGTGATGATCTCGGCTTGAGCTTGAGAGAGCGAAAGGCAACACAGGCCGGCAGTCAGCGGAGCCCGTGACAGGGCTAAGGGGTTTTTGAGCATGGATTCTGGGTTTGGGTTGGGCGCGGAACGCCATGAAAATCGGGAAGGATCCAGGCGGAAGGCGCCGATCCGATCCAAGGTTGTCAGACAGATTATTTCCCGAGTCCGGCAAGCGTTCGCCGAATTCGTCCGCAATTTTCCGAAGGGCGCACCTTGCGGCCACCGTTCTCCGGGCGGCTTCCGCGGACGCGCCGGGCATCAGCCCTTGTCGTCGAGCCACGGCGTGGGCGGCACCGTTTCCGGATGCTTCTTCGCCCAGGCGGGTTCGGGAAACGAGCGCACCGGCGAGTAGCGTGGGTAGGTCTCGAAGACATCGCCGGTGCCAGTGACGCGGGGGTCGCCGGTTTCCTTCAGGTAGCGGTCGAGGCGGGCGGCGAGGCGGCTTTGGATGGCGGCGCTGGCGGGATCGTCGGCCAGGTTGTCGAGGCAGCCGGGGTCCCGGGTGAGGTCGTAAAGTTCCTCGCCCGGCCGATGATCCACGGCGAGGTGGAAAAAGCGCTGGGTCGCGGGATCATGGCGGTGGTGGATGAGGAAACCGAGCGAGGGGGAGGCATCGATGTCGTGATAGCCGTCGTGCTTTCCACTCAGGCGCGATCCGGGCGCGCGGGTGAATTTCTGCCCGGCTCCGGCGGGCCAGCGTTCGGGTCTGAAATTGCGGATGTAGAGATGGGTGGCGGTGCGAAGGCAGCGCTGGGGATAGCCGAGGGTGCGGAAACGCGAGGACGAGTGGCGCTCGCGGCCGGCGTAGAGGGCGTCAGGCCCCGGCGAGTCATCTTTTCCCTCCAAATGGGCGAGAAAACTCCGGCCGGCGAGGGGAACACCCTCGGGCGGCCGCACTCCGGTGGCTTCATAAATGGTCGCGGTGATGTCGATCTGGCTCACCAGGCGGTCGCTCGTGCGGCCGGCGGGGACGTCCTTTCCCCAAGCGATGGCGAGAGGCATGTGGATGCCGAATTCGGTGCAGTTGGCCTTGGCATAGGGAAAGGGCATGCCGTTGTCGCTGGTGACGATGATAAGGGTGTTGTCGTATTCGCCGGTCTGCTTCAGGAGCTCCAGCATGGCACCGCAGTCGCGGTCGAAACGGTCGACCTCGAAGGCATAGTCGAGGAGGTCCGACCGGATTTCGGGGGTGTCGGGCAGGAAAGGCGGGACCTCGGCCTGCGCGAGGGTCTTTCCGGAGGCGAGGCCGCTGCCTTTCTGGTAGCCGCGATGGGGATCGGCGGAGCCGAACCAGAACACGAAGGGAGCGTCCTTGGGGCGCTCCTTGAGAAAGCGCGCGAAACCTTCCGCGTAGGGCTTGTCGTGGCCCCCGTAGCTGGGTCCGGCCGGGTTGCAGGTACGGCCGCCGGCTTTCCAGTTGCCGGGGCCCCAGCCCTTGCCGACGTAGCCGGTGTGGTAGCCGGCATCCGCCAGCTGATCGACGAAGGTCCGGTAGCGCTTGCCGAACGACGAGTCATGGGTGCCCGCATGCTCGAGCTGCCAGATCTGGCGGCCGGTGAGGAACGCGGCGCGGGAGGGACTGCAACCCGGCGCGCCGCAGAAGGCGCGGGTGAAAAGCATGCCCTGCGAGGCGACGCGGTCGAAGTTCGGCGTATCGACCATTTCCGACCCGTAGGCCGAGGCGTGGGGAAACGACTGGTCGTCGCTGATCATGACCAGGATGTTCGGTCGGTCGCGTCCGGAGGCGGCCAGGATGGCGCCGAGCGAGAGCAGGATCAGCGAGGAAATGGCGGGCAGTCGGGAGCGGGTGCGGATCATGGGTGGGAGCGACGGGCGTCCCTTAGTAATGCCCGAGCGGGCCGAAATGTTTCATACCGCCGCGGCCGGGCGGCACCCACTGGCCCAGTGGCTCCGCCACTTGAAATGGCCGGTCTTCGCCGGCCCGCGCGGGGAATTCCCTTTGCGTGGCCTGGGATCGGCTTGCAGAATCCGCCGTGTCCGGGCCGCCGGCCTTGGCGGCGGCGGGAGTTCTCGCCGCAACCTCTCATTCCCTTTTCGATGCGCGTCATGAAGGCACTCGTCAAATCCGAGGCTGCACCCGGCCTGACCCTGACCGACGTTCCCGAGCCGACCATAGGCGACCGCGAAGTGCTCATCCGCGTGGACCGGACCGGCATCTGCGGCACCGACCTCCACATCTACAACTGGGATGCCTGGGCGCAAAAAACGATCCCCGTGCCGCTGGTGATCGGCCACGAGTTCGTCGGCGAGATCGTCGAGATCGGGGCCGACGTCGATTACCTGAAAGCCGGCGACGTGGTTTCCGGCGAGGGGCACCTCATCTGCGGCCGCTGCCGGAACTGCCTGGCCGGCCGCCGCCACCTCTGCAAGGACACCGCCGGCGTCGGGGTCAACCACCCGGGCGCCTTCGCGGAATACATCGCCCTTCCGGCGACCAATGTCTGGAAGCATGCGCCCGGCATTTCCCGGGACCTCGCCTCCATTTTCGATCCGTTCGGCAACGCCACCCACACCGCGCTGTCCTTTCCACTGCTGGGGGAGGACGTCCTCATCACCGGGGCCGGGCCGATCGGCTGCATGGCGGTCGCCATCGCCAAGCACGCCGGCGCCCGCCACGTCGTGGTTTCCGATCTCAACGACCAGCGCCTGGAGCTGGCCTCCAAGCTGGGCGCCACCGTCACGGTGAACGTTTCCCGCGCGAAGATCCGTGAGGCGGCCGACCGACTGGGCATGACCGAGGGCTTCGATGTCGGCCTGGAAATGTCCGGCAACCGCCATGCCTTCAACGATCTGGTCGACAACATGGCCCACGGCGGGAAGATCGCCCTGCTCGGGATCCCCGAGCCGACGGTGGCGATCGACTGGAACAAGGTCGTGTTCAACGGACTCCACATCAAGGGCATCTACGGCCGCGAGATGTATGAAACATGGTATCAGATGACGACCATGCTGCAGTCCGGTCTCGATATATCTCCCGTCATCACCCATCACTTCTCTTATCGCGATTTCGCAAAAGGCTTCGCCCTCATGAACGAGGGCTCCTGCGGCAAGGTCATCCTGGATTGGAGCCAGGCCGCGGACGCTTGAAACACGCAGCACCCGGTATTTTCCATGATCCCCAGCGACTTCCTCGGACAACTCCGGTCCACCCTGTCTGAAATCGAATCCGCCGGCCTCTACAAGACCGAGCGGGCGATCGACTCCGCGCAGGACGCCGAGATCACGCTGCAGGACGGCCGCCGGGTGATCAACATGTGTGCCAACAACTACCTCGGCCTCTCGAACCATCCGGAAGTCCGGGAGGCCGCCCGCCAGGCGGTCAGCGACTACGGCTACGGGCTGTCTTCGGTCCGCTTCATCTGTGGCACCCAGACGCTTCACCGCCGGCTGGAAGAGGCGCTGAGCGAGTTCCTCGGCACCGAGGACACGATCCTTTATCCCTCATGCTTCGATGCCAACGGCGGGCTGTTCGAGGTGCTTCTCGGGCCCGAGGATGCCATCATATCGGACTCCCTCAACCACGCCTCGATCATTGATGGCGTGCGGCTCTGCAAGGCCCGGCGCTACCGGTATGACAACAATGATCTGGCGGACCTGGAGGCCCGGCTGAAGCAGGCCGATGCCGATGGCGCGCGCCACAAACTCATCACCACCGATGGCGTGTTTTCGATGGATGGCGTGATCGCCGACCTGGCGGGGATCCACGCCCTGGCGGAAAAATACGGCGCGCTGGTCCACTTCGACGACTGCCATGCCACCGGCTTCCTCGGCGAGCGGGGGCGCGGCACCCACGAGCACTGCGGCCTGTTCGGGAAAATCGACCTCACCACCGGCACCCTGGGCAAGGCCCTCGGCGGTGCGTCGGGCGGCTACACCTCCGGGAAAAAGGAGATCATCGACCTGTTGCGCCAGCGCTCCCGTCCCTATCTCTTCTCCAACAGCATCGCTCCACCGATCGCGGCCGCCTCGCTCAAGGTTCTCGAAATGCTCACGGCATCGACTCATCTCGCGGACAAGGTGAAGGACAACACCCGTTATTTCCGCGACCAGATCGCCTCCACCGGCTTCACCATCAGCGGGGCGGGGCATCCCATCACTCCGGTGATCCTCGGCGAGGCCCGGCTTTCCCAGGACTTCTCGGCCAAGCTGCTGGAGAAGGGGATCTACGCCATCGGCTTCTTCTTCCCGGTGGTGCCCAAGGACACCGCCCGCATCCGCACGCAGATCTCGGCCGCCCACGAGCGCGACCACCTCGACCGGGCGCTGCAGGCCTTCAGCGACACCGGCAGGGAGCTGGGTGTCATTTCCTGAAAAACCCGCCGCGGATTAGCGACCTCCCGCTTTCGGGGGCGGGCCCACGGTTTCCCCGTCGTCGCTGAATTCCAGCTTCGACATCCGGTGGCCGATCGGCCGGAGCCCGGCCGAAATCCAATGCCGGAAGTGGGCGACCGACCGGGCGTAGGGAAAGGTCGCCATGACCGGCTTCGGCCGCAGCCAGGCCAGCAGTTCGGACTGGCCGAGGAGGATCACCGAGAGGTCGTCGGGAAGCCGGATCCCGGCAGCCGAGCAGTAGCTGTAGAGGGAAAGCAGGTGCGTTTCCTGAAGGAGGATGATCGCCGTCGGCCGGAGCCGGGTGAAACTCCGCCGCCAATAGCCCTGCCAGGCCTCCGCCACCGATTCCGAAAACTCGGGCACCATCTCATCGCCGGGATACACCGGGTGGCGACCGCCGAAGGCCTGGGCGATGCCCTGCTGGAGCGTGGCCCGGAGCTTCGGCCAGCCGCCTTCCACGGGGGCGATGATGCGCTTGTGCCCGGCCGCGACGAGTCGGCGGGCGGCTTCGCCCACCGATTGCTCGACCGAGTAGCCACTGCAACTGACCGGCCAGCTCCGGTCGCCATCCCCGCCGGACCGGTAGGTCGGCAGGCGGGTCATCGCGGTCTGCGTCCACTCCCAGGTGGGCATGAGCATGAAGATCGCCGTGGCCGCATGGCGCTCGATGAGCCCGTCCAGCCGCGTGGCCGGGTTCCGGTAGCGGCCGTAATCGACGCGCTCGAAGTGCGCCTCGCCCGAGTGGTCGTGCCACACCCCGGCGATTTTCCAGAGGAAGTCCAGCATGTTGGTATCGAGGACCCGGTGGCTGGAGTGCAGCAGAAGGAGGTGGCCGGTGGGCGGCGCGTTTTGAGGGACGCTGGTGGCCAGGATGCGGCGTCGCTTGCCTTGGCTCGGAGGGCTGATGATCCGGCGGTCGGTCAGCAGGGAAAGGGCCAGGTCGCAGGTCTTGCGGTCGACCCCGTAGCGCCCGGCAAGCACGCGGGAGCCCGGCAGGACGCGGGTCCACACCCCGTCCCGGATTTCCTCCGCCAGGCGCTCGGCGAGCATCGCGGGGAGGGAGGGGCGCGGCGGAAGACGATCCATGGCCGGAAACGTATCGGCGCGGCCGGTCCATGCCAGTCCGGACGCCCCGGCTCCCCCTGGGGATTCAGGTGTCCAGCGACCAGGGACCCCTCATCGGCTGGCGGATCAGGTCGTTGGCTTCATCGTCGTCAAAGGTCAGCGTCTTCGAGTCGAACTTCAGGCTTCGGTTCAAGCGGTGGGCGGTGACCGCCATGTTGAGCATGGTCGTTGACCAGAAGGCGTTGTCCTCGTTCAGGGCGAAGGGTTTCCGCTCGCGGACGCATTCGTGGAAATCGGTGTTCTGCGGCGGCGGATCGGGCAGCTCCCGCACCTTCGCGCGGAAGTCCGGGATGTCCGACTCGAAGCCCTTCATGAGCTTGCCCTTCGGGCCCTCGATGTAGGCGGCGTCCTTGTCGCGATCCTCGCCGTCGAGGATGACCTTGCAGCCATCGGCATAGGTCAGTTCGATGCGCCGCCAGGTGCCGACCGCGTCGGCGTCCTGCGGATCGGCATCGATTTCCACGGAAACGGGAGCCTCGCCGTCCTTGTCGAGCATGTATTGGATGGGATCGAGGTAGTGCTGGCCCATATCGCCCAGCCCGCCGCTGTCATAGTCCCAGTAGCCGCGGAAGGTCTGGTGGGTGCGGTGGTGATGGTAGGGCTTGGCCGGCGCGGGGCCGAGCCAGAGGTCGTAGTCGAAGTAGTCCGGCACCGGCTCCAGGGGCAGCTTCAACTGGCCGACCCACTGGAATTTCCAGTCGAACCCGGTGGAGGCGGAAACGGTGAACTTCAACGGCCAGCCGAACATGTCGGCGAGGATGGCCTTCTTCATCAGCTTCACCGGTGCCTTCATGCCGTAGAAGCCGCCCTGAAAGCGGAACCAGGTGTTGATGCGGAAGATCCGGCCTTCGTCCTGCACGGCTTTGGCCACCGCGATGCCCTCGCCGATCGTGCGGGTCATCGGCTTTTCGCACCAGATGTCCTTGCCAGCCCGGGCGGCGGCGATCGACATCAGCCCGTGCCAGTGCGGCGGGGTGGCGATGTGGACGATGTCGATGTCATCGCGCGCGATCAGTTCGCGGAAATCATGGTAGCCGGTCACCCCGGCCTGTTCGCCGCCGGCCTCCTTCATCCGCTGGTCGAGGTGGTGGCGATCGACGTCGCACAGGGCCAGCAGCTTGCCGGGCATGGTCAGGTGGGAGGCGGAAATGCCGCCGCAGCCGATGATGCCCTTGGTCAGTTCGTTGGACGGAGCGGTCTGGCCGTTGAGTCCGAGCACGCGGCTGGGGACGATCTGGATCGTGGCGAGGGCGGCGAGGCCCTTCAGCGTTTGGCGTCGGCTCAGGGGATTCATGGGTCAAACGGCGGTGGTTTCTTCCGGCGCGGCGGCCTCGGCCACTTCGGCCGTGTCCGGGTCGTCCTTTTTGCGGTCCCAGAAGGCGAGGAAGAACAGCACGGCGATGCCCCCGGCCATCATCGCGGGCAGCGTCCAGTAACCTTTCCAGGCCGTGGCGGCGGCGGCGAGCGTGTCGCCGTTCACCGCGTCCGGCATGGTCACGGCGAACATTTTTCCGAGCTGCTGGGCGAAGGTCAGGGTCTGCTCGCCGCGGGCGGCTCCGATTTCCCCGGCCAGCGCGGCGGACGGATCGGTCACCGGAAGCAGCTTGGCGGCGGCCACCTTGAAGCCGATGAACATGCCCACGCCCTGGGTGAAGAAGACCAGCATGCTCTGCGCCTGCCCGCGGATCTCCTTGGGCGCGGCGCGGTCGGTGTACATGAAGCCGGTGACGAAGAAGAAGTCATAGCAAACCCCGTGCAGGGCGATCCCGAGGAACAGCATCCAGGCCACCTGGTCCGGGGCGCCCGCGGCGAAAAGCAGGTAGCGCAGCACCCAGGCGAGCATCCCGATGAGGATCATCCACTTCACGCCGAGCTTCCGGAAGAAGAAGGGAATCAGGAGCATGAAGATGATTTCGGACATCTGGCCGACGGTCATGGCGGAGGCCGGCTGTTCGAAGCCCATGTCGTAGAGGAAGCCGGAAGTATTGGAATAATAGTAGGCCAGCGGGATGCAGATCAGCGTGGAGCACACGATGAAGACCAGGAACGCCGGCTTGGCGAGTAGGCGGAAGGCATCGGCCATCAGCAGCGAGCGCAGGTCGGCCTTGCGGCCCGCCAGCGGCGGCGGCGTGTGGGGCAGGGTGAAACAGTAGCCGCCCAGGAGCAGCGAGGCCGCGCCGGCCATCTTGAAGAGGTTCACATCCGCCGACCAGCCGAGGAAGCCCGCGACCAGGCCGGCGGCGATCCAGCCGATGGTGCCCCACACCCGGACCTTCGGGAAAACCTCGCGCGGCAGGTTGGTGAAGGCGATCGTGTTCCCCAGGCCGAGCGTCGGCATGTAGCAGAGCATGTGGCCGATGAAGAGCCAGACGACCTTCCCGCCATCCCCCGCCGCGACCGCGCCGGGGACCATCAGCATCAGCACGCCGCCGACCAGCAGCAGGATGCCCATGACCCGCTCGGAGGCGAAGAAGCGGTCGGCGACCAGGCCGAGGAAAAGAGGCGCCACCATCGCCGCGATCGGCGCGCTGCTGTAGGCATCGCCAATGATGGAGGTGAGGTCGTTGCCCCCGAGAATCTGGTAGAGCGTCACGAACCAAGCCCCCCAGACGAAAAACTGGAGGAACATCATGATCGACAGTCGGGTGGCCAGCAGGCCTTGGGATTTGGAGCTTTCCATGGGGTCAGGTCGTTGTTTCCGGGACTACGGGCAAGGACGAAGCCGGCCTATCAAAAGGGTCTGTCGTACTCCGGGCCCTCACAGCTCCTTGATCCAGAGGTTGGCGAAGTCGATCGGCGTGCCGTGGTGCTGGAGGGCGATGCGTCCCTTCCTGGCCACGCCGGGCAGGGTGGCCTCGCGGATCACCTCCAGGCCGTTGAGGGAAACGGAGAGCCGGTCGCCCTTCATCGTGATGAGCATGCGGTTCCACTCGCCCACCGGCTTGTCGGCCTTGGCGCGGGGCGTGACCCCGGCCACCACCTCGGCCGGCTGGTCCGGGTCGGTCCGGTAGCCGTAGACCTCGCCCGACCCGCAGGGCCAGTTCCACAGGTTCACCTGGCTTTTCGAGCTGCCGCGCAGGTAGATGCCGCTGTCCAGCTCCTGCACCTCCACCTGCTTGCCGGTTTCCCTGCCATCCACGCCGATCACCGGGCGCTTCATGACCGGGCCGGGCGCCGACCAGCGCCAGTCGAAGGCCAGCGTGAAGTCGCCGTATTCCTTCTCCGACCAGAGGTCCTTGTCCTTGGATTCACTACGGCCGTCGTACTTCAGGATGCCGTTCAGCGGCACCCAGTGGCCCTCGTCGCCGGGCGCGGCCCGCCAGCCGTCCAGGCTTTCGCCGTCGAAGATCCTCACGAATCCCGCCGCCGCGGCTCCCGCGTCGTTGGCGGCGGGCGGCATTTCGGCGATGCGGAGGTTCCGGAACGCGACGGGGTCGCCATGGCCGCAGAGCGCGAGGTGGCCGGCCCGGTGCCTGGCGCCCGCGTGGTCGGGGAATCTCCGGTTCAGCTCGTCGAGGTCCGCCTGGTTGATCAGCTCGCCGTTCAAGGTCACCTGCACCTGGCTGCCGTTGACGACGATCCGCTCCTGGTTCCACTCGCCGGTCGGCTTGAGGGGGGCCTCCTTCGCCGCCGCAAGCTTGTAGAGCGAACCGTGGTACTGGGCCGGTAGTAGGTCGGCGTATTGCTCCGCACCGTTGTCGAGGATCTGCACCTCGATGCCGGTGTAGGCGGCATCACCCTCCCCGGGGTAGAGGATCCCGATCCCGTTGTTGCCTCCCGGTGGCAGCTTGAACTCGAAGTCGAAGGCGTAGTTGGCGAAGATCGAGCGGGTGACCAGGTTCCGCCCCTCCGGCGTGCAGACGAGGGTGCCGTCCTCGACCACATAGCCATCCCCGATCCAGGCAGCGAGGTCCTCGCCATCGAAAAGGGACAACGATCGCAGCTCGGCGGAAGCGGCGAGCGGCAGGGCACAGGCGAGGGTGGCGATGGATTTCATGTCGGGATCAGAGGTGGATGGTTTTTCCGGTGCGGAAGCTCTCGTCGGCGGCGGCGACGATCCGCATCGAGGAAAGGGCGTCGTTCATGTGATCGGCGAGGTCGAGGTCCTCGCGGATCGCCCTCAGGAAATACTCCTGCTCGCGGTGGCACAAGGCGTCGTGATCGGGCTCGTCCTCGAGCCGCAGCGTCTCGTCGGTGCGGGCGAAATGGCCGTCCGGCGTGAGCTGCGCGTGGTGCAGGCGCAGCGACTGGGTCTGCGTGTGGGCGTCCACATTCGCGCTCTGGCCCTCGCCGGCGGCCTTTTCCGCCACGATCGAGACGCTGCCCCTCGGTCCCACCACGTCCTTCACGAAAAAGGCCACCTCGCTCATCATCGGGCCCCAGCCGGCTTCGTACCAGCCGACCGATCCGTCCTCGAAGGTCACTTGCAGCGCGCCGTAGTTGATCTTTCCCTCCGGCAGCTCGTCGCTGAGCCGAGCGCCGATGCCCGACACCCGGACCGGCCGCGAGCGCGTCATCTGGCACATCACATCGACGTAGTGCACGCCGCAATCGACCACCGGGGACACCGAGGCCATCAGCGCCTGGTGGGTTTTCCAGTTGGCGCCGCTGGACTGCTGGTTGAGGTTCATGCGCATGACCAGCGGCTTGCCGAGCGTGTGGGCCAAAGCGATGAATTTCACCCAACTCGGGTGATGGCGGAGGATGTAGCCGATGACCAGCTTCCTGCGGCTCGACACCGCCTTGGCGACGATTTCCTCAGCGGCGGCGACCGTCTCCGCGAGCGGCTTTTCAAGGAACACATGGCAGCCGGCGTTGAAGGCGGCTGCGGCATAGGCGGCGTGGGTGTCCGGATAGGTGGAAATGCTCACCGCGTCCGGCTTCGTTTCCGCAAGGGCCTCGTGAAAATTGGCGAATTCCGCGCAGCCTCCTCCGAGTTCGGCATTGAGGCGGGCCCGGCTTTCCGCGGAGCGGGTGACGATGCCGACGACCTCGAAACCGGGGATGCGATGGTAGGCCAGCGCGTGCGAGCGGCCCATGTGGCCGGCTCCGACGCAGAGGATTCGAATGGGATCGGGCATGATCGGAAGCGGAACAACGTGCCGCGCCGGAGGAATATATCAGCTCCGCGGCCACGCCAAGGGCGGGTTCGGTCCGCGCTTCAGCGCGGGGTCCCAGGCGCGCAGGGAGCTTGAAATGGGTGCCGGCAGGCCTCGGGCTCCGGGTCAGATCGCCTGCCAGGCGGGTTTGTTTTCGTAGGCCCAGCGGTAGTAGTCCTTGAGCTTCAGTTCCGAGGCCGCGGGCTCGTCGAGCAAGAAGGTCACCCGCGGGTGCTGCTGCAGGGCGCTGGCCGGGTTCATGGCGGTGATGGGTCCCTCGGCGGCTTGCGCGATGGCGCGGGCCTTCTTTTCGCCGAAGGCGAGCAGCACGCAGTGTCGCGCGTCCATGATGGTGCCGATGCCCATGGTGATGACGTGGTGCGGGACCTGTTCCTCGCTGCCGAAGAAGCGGGCGTTGTCGCGCCGCGTCTGCGGGGTCAGGGTCTTGATGCGGGTGCGGGAGGCCAGTGACGAGGTGGGCTCGTTGAAGCCGATGTGGCCATCGGTGCCGATGCCAAGAACCTGGAGGTCGATGCCCCCGGCCGCGCGGATTTCCGCTTCATACCGGCGGCAGCACGAGGGGATGTCCGGCGCGAGCCCGTCGGGGAGATGGATTCGTTCCGGGGCCAGGTTGACGTGCCGGAACAGGTGCTCCCGCATGAAGTGGTGGTATGAGGTGGGGTGGTCCGGCGGCACGCCCACGTATTCGTCCAGGTTGAAGGTGGTGGCGCCGGACCAGTCCAGCTCCATGCGGGTCAGCTGGCCGTAGAGCTTCAGCGGAGTGCTGCCGGTGGCCAGGCCGAGCACGGCGGCGGGTTTTTCCTCCAGCAGGCCGGCGATCATGCGCGCGGCGATCGAGGTGGCGGCTTCTGCGGTGGGCTGGATGATGATTTCCATCAGGCTTCCCCGAGTCGTCGGGCGAGGTGGTGTTTCACGTCGGTTTGGAACTTTTCGATCTGGGCGCCGACGTAGTCGGTGATGCTCAAAGTTTCATCGGTGACCAGCGGTGTCAGGTCCATGCCGTAGATCAGCTGGGTCGCCGCATCGGTGGCATGCGAGTTGAAGAAGGTGGCGTTCGCCGAGCGGCGTCCGAGGGTGGCGAGATCGTATCGTTTTCCCCCGGCAATCTGGGAGTCGAAGGTGCCGTTCAATGCCGCCGCCAGCTCGTCGTGGCCACTCACGTCCATGAGGACCTTGTCGGCATCGTCCAGCCAGTCGAGGTTCCGCCAGACTTCGCAGCCGATGACGCGTTGCGGCCGGTCGGCGGGCGGCAGGGCGCGCATCGCCTGCAGGGCGGCGATGACCACGCCGATGTGTGCCTGGTGCTTGTCGGCGGGGTTGTGGGTGTAGACGACCTCGGGGCGGGTGGTCGAAAGGATCGCCTGCAGGTCTTGCCGGAGGGAGGGATCGTTCGGGCTCTTGACCACGCTGCTGGGATGGCCGAGCTGGATCATCACGCCGTAGTGCCCGATTTGCGCCGCCTGGTCCTGTTCGGCACGGCGGGCGGCCACCATTTCCTCATCCGAGAAATGCGCATAGGGCCCGGCGCGCGAGCTGCCGGCCCCGTCGGTGCAGGTCACGCCGCCGAACCACTTCGTCTTGCTCCGGTAGCACTCGAGGATGCCATGAAAGGCCATGAACTCCAGGTCGTCCTGGTGCGCCCCGATGCCCAGGTGGGTGATTCGTTTCAAGGCCCCGGCCTCCGCTTGGGAATCCGGGATGAACAGGGTGGCGCTGGCGTTTCGGAAGGTCATGGAAGTCGCTCGACGGCGCGGCGGGACCGTGCCGTCTCGGGCGACTTCGTAGGCGGAATCCCGACCGCAGGCGAGACAATGAAACGCGGCCGGGCCGGAGAGCGGCTCAGGGATTCTCCGAAATCTTCAGGAAGCCCCGGGTTTCATAGCCGGCGGGGATCGGCACGATCACCGGTGAGGCGGTCACGTTTTCCAGGCCGGGGACGATGCTAAAGGGCGTTTGCAGATCCGGGGAAAGGAGGACGGAATAGCTCGCCGCCGGCTGGGGGGAAAACTCCAGGGTGGCGCTGGTGACCTCTCCCACGCCGTTGCGGGCGACGCCGGTGATCCGCAGTTGGAGATCCGGCTCGACCGGAAGGGGCAGGGCGAAGGCGGCGACGCAGCCGTTGCAGAAGCCGGCCTTCTGAAAGGTGCGGATGTTCGGGTCGGCGGCGTAGTCGGACAGGCTCAGGAAGCCCTCCAGCTGCCCGCCTCCGGAGGCCTGGAAATAGTTCGCGCCGGGGGTGTCGTTCGGCGCCACGCGGTTGCCGGGCGCGTCCTCGCCCCAGTAGTAGAAGTTGAGGAGGTTGCCGCCGTAGGTCGAAGGGGTCACGACGGCGTTGGTGTTGGTGGTGAAATCGGCGGCGGTGGCGTATTCCCCGATGTCTCCGTCGATCGAGGCGTCCCCCTCGTAGACGACGTAGAAGCCTCCGGTGGCGGGATCATAAGAAGCGCCATGGACTGCATTGAGCCCGTAGGCATCGTAGCGGGGGTCGCTTTCCGTGGGCACGTCCGCGTGGGTGTTGGCCAGCCAGTCGGCGACGCTTGGCCAGGTAACGACGTCACCGTAGAGATTGATGCCGTAAACGATGCCGCTGGTGGGATCGCAGGTGAAGGCCTGGAAGTCACCGTAATCGACGTGGGTCGCCTCGGCCACGCCGCCGCGGAAGTTGCCCACCGCCGTGACCGGCACGTCGCCGGTATCGATGCCGGTGAAGCCGTGGATCGCGCCGTCGTTTCCGACGAAATAGAGGTAGCGGTCGCCGGTGATGGGAGGCGGCTCGGGGGCCTCGCCGGTGACCGTGATACTAAGAGCGTCGTAGGTGACGGGACCGCTGTTGGGGGCGATGTCGAGGACGAGGTAGCGGTTGACGGAGGGGATGCCGAAGCTGCCGCTGTCGATGGGCGTGGTGCCGCCGTTGAGATAGATTTCGTAGCTGGAGAGCTGGCCGATGGTGGTGTCCACATCGGTGATGACGAGGCGCAGGCTGACCGGCACGCCATAGGGCAGGTCGGCGGCGATCGACTGGTTGACGTCGCCACCGTCGGGGTTGGCGGTGGTGTCGATGCGCTTGAAGACCTCCGCGCCCGTTTGGCCGGCGTTGGCGGCGAGCTGGATGCCGAAGGGAACCGCATCGACCGTCTGGGCGGGGCCCGTGGCGATCGAGAAGGAAAAGCGCCGGTTGACGGTATCGACCGCGTCGTTGTCCATGGTCAGCTCGATTTCGTAGACCTTGCCGCGGAGGTAGCCGCCGAAGTCGAAGGCGCTGAAGCCGTCCTCGGTGAAGGTGACCGAGCCAACGTTGACGGCGGGATCGATGACGAGGGCGTTGTCGACGATCGAGTAGGCCGACTCGGGCTTGCCCGCGCCGCTGGCGTAGTAGGAGAGCAGCTGGTCGGTGGCGGCCTGGCCGGCGAGGCGGGTCTCGATCTCGGTGTTGACGCCGTCGTTTCCGAAACCGGTGGCTGCGGAGGTGCCGCCGGTGATGTCGAAGGAGTCGGAGAGCACCAGTTGCGCCTGTGCGACAACCGGCATGAGCATGGCGGTGAGGAGGATGGATTTCATGGGTTTGGGGGCAGGATGGCACCCACGGGTTCCGGGGTGGGGTGCATCGACTGCCTTGGGGTGCATGTCCGGAGTCGGCCATGCGTTCGCAAAAAATGCGCCGCCTCTCCGTTCCCGCCGCCTCTCCGGAACGCTCCGCGGGCCCCATGGCCCCGCCTCCTGATCTCTCCGCTGCCGGGGGCGTCAGGTGCCGTGGCTCGCCAGGAAGCGCTTCACCGGTTCGCGATTGAGCAGGACCAGCGTGAGGATGGGATAAACGAAGGACACCAGCGAGCCGACGACCGATGAGGCCGTGGTGATCGTCTGTTGGAGCTGGGGCATCTGGCTGCCGATCGCGCCGTTCATCCGGTGGGCGGCGGGCAGCACGACCAGCAGCGAGATCACCGTGGCGACGACCTTGGTGGCGATCGAGGTCCACGCGTAGGCGTTCGACCACCGCAGCGCGTTCGCGCGGTGGCGCAGCAGCTTGAGCCCGGCGACCAGCAGCAGCCCGGCGAGCCCGATGGAGAAGACGGCGTTGAGGATCGAGACCCAGGCGATCTCGGACATGTATTTTCCGAAGGCGGCCGAACCTCCGGCGGTCCCGGCGAAACCCTTCATCTTTCCCAGAGCGACCATCCCGACGATGGCGAAGATGGCATTGAGCACTCCCATCGCCGCGAAGACCAGATGGATGATCCCCAAGACCTTGATCACCGTGGGTGGCAGCTGCGGGTCCGGGAGGGGCGGCGTCTCCGGCGCGCGCGGCGGGAGATAGGGCGAGGGTTCGTGGGTGGTCATCGTTTCCAACAGGAAGCCCAGCACGACCGGTGCCGCCTTGTCGAGCCCGCGCGCCACCGGCGGTGGACCGGGAAAGGCACATCCACGCCTCCCGCGCCTAGCCGGGGAGGCCGTAGCGCGCGCCATAGTTTTCGGCCACGAAGTCGATGTCCTTGTCGCCGCGCCCGGACAGGTTGACGAGGATGCTGCCGCCCTCCGCCGCCAGCCGGGTGGCGTGGGCCACGGCGTGGGACGACTCGATGGCCGGGATGATGCCCTCCAGGCGCGACAGCTCGAAGAAGGCATCGATGGCTTCGGCATCGTTGATGGTGTGGTAGCGGACCCGCCCGATGTCCTTGAGGTAGCTGTGCTGGGGGCCGACGGCCGGATAGTCGAGGCCGCTGGCCACGGAGTAGACCTCTTCGGGTTCGCCGGCCTCGTCCTGAAGCATGTAGGACTTGAAGCCGTGCATCACGCCGGGGCGGCCCTTGGTCAGGGTGGCGGCGTGTTCGCCGGGTTCGTCGAGGCTCCGCCCGGCGGGCTCGACCCCGTGGAGGGCGACCGTTTCATCGTCGAGGAATGCGGAAAAGATGCCCATGGCATTCGACCCTCCCCCCACGCAGGCCACCACGTGGTCGGGCAGGCGGCCGGTCATTTCCTGGATCTGCTGCCGGGCCTCGTTGCCGACGATCGACTGGAAGTCCCGGACCATTTTGGGAAACGGGTGGGGGCCGACGACCGAGCCGATCGCGTAGAACTGGTTCACGGGATCGCCGAGGTAGGCCTCGAAGGCGGCATCGACGGCCTCCTTCAGGGTGCGGCGGCCGTGGCCGACCGGCACCACGCGGGCGCCGAGGATGTGCATGCGGACCACGTTGGGGTGTTCCTTGGCCATATCGACCTCGCCCATGAAGATGTCGCACTCCATGCCCAGCAGCGCCGCCGCGGTGGCGAGGGCCACGCCGTGTTGGCCGGCGCCGGTTTCCGCTATCAGCCTGGTCTTGCCCATCTTCCGCGCCAGCAGTGCCTCGCCGAGGCAGTGGTTGATCTTGTGGGCGCCGGTGTGGTTCACGTCCTCCCGCTTGAGGTAGATCTCCGCGCCGTACTTCTGCGACAGCCGCCGCGCGTGAAACACCGGGCTCGGCCGGCCGACGTAGTGCCGGTAGAGCCACCGCAACTCGCCGAGGAAGTCCTCGTCGCGGATGATGGCCTCATAGGCCTCGGAGATTTCAGCGAGGATCGTCTGCAACTGGGGCGGGATGAAACTGCCGCCGTATTCGCCGAAATAGCCATCCGCATCGGGCAGGGGGTGGGTGAAGGTGTTGTTCATGGTCGCTGGGTCGGGTGATGCCGCACCCCTCGCCATAGCGCGCGGCCGGCGCGGGAGTCCACGCAGTCATTGCTGCATCCGCCGCTTCATTCCGCGGCGTGAAGGGTCGAGGCCCCGGCGTCGGGGCGCAGCCTTTCACTCGCCCGGCGTGGAGCTCGCCGCATCGAAGCAATAGCTGGAAACGACCGCCGCGTGGTCGGAGGGCCAGGTGTTGGTCTCCACCGGCGTCTTGTCGCTACCCCAGGCTCCAATCGTGGTTTCCACCTCGGTCGTGAACACCCGGGAATCCACGAGTCGCAGGGCAGTGCCCTTGTGATAGATGAAGTCGATGCGGTCCTGCGGTTCGGAATCCTTGTGGATGGCGGACCAGGTGGTTCCGGGCATCGCCACCGGGTCGGGGTGCCGGTGGCGGAAGGAGTCCACCATGCCGCGGTCGATGACCAGCCGGCTCTCCGGCCAAGCGACCGGTCCGATGCCGTGATGGTTCGCGGCGGCGGCCTGCGTCCAGTCGAGGTGCGAGGGCCCATTGAAATCGCCGGTGAGGATGACCGGAAGGCTGTCCGCCGCGGTGAGATAAGGCTTCATCGCGTTCAGCACGGCCGTGATCTGGGGAACCCGCTCGGAGCGACGGTTCTCGGCGAGGGTGCTGGCGGGCGTGGCTTGGGGGCGTGCAGCGGCGTAGGGCCCGTAGTGCACGTAGTCGAGGTGGGTGTTGAAAACGATGACTTCGCGCCGTGGCTCGTCGCCGAGCAGGAAGCGCGCGCCGATGAAGCGGTCGGGGGTGGGTTCCTTGCCGGCATAGGTCTCGACCACGGGAAAGCGGCTGAGGATTTCCACGGAACCGGTGCCGTTCTCCGCCCGGTGCCAGCCCAGCTCTTCAGCGAGGCGGGTTGAAGTTTGCGGCGTGGATTCCTGGAGGCAGACGATGTCGGCCCCGGACCGCCGGATCGCTTCGCGGCCCTTTTCGAAGCCGTTTTTCACCTGCGACAGGTCGTGCCAGGTGTTGAAGCTCATCACGGTGAACGCGGGCCCGGCTGCGGCAACGATGCCGGGAGCGAGCGAGCCCAGGAGGGTCGTGAAAACCCGGTTCAAGCAGCGGGAAGATCGGACGGGCATGGAGCGGGTTTTACGCGCCCGTTTCCCTGCGGCTTCCATGGTTTTCCGGCACGGATCGAGCGCAGGAAATCCCGTGCCGGCGCGGCCCCGCATCGATCAGAGCTGGAAGCGCGGCTCGTTCCAGACCGCTTCGCCGCCCTCGAGCGCCATGTCGTTGTCGACCCGGCGGGCACCGGCGGGCAGTTCCTTGAGGTGCTTCGCCTCGCCGCCGCCGATCACGATCGAATCGGGCAGCAGCGACTTCCGCAGCATCTCGACGATGAGGTGGACGCGCTCTTCCCAGCGCTTGGGGCCGAGGTGTTTCTTCTTCGCCTTGGCCACCTGCGACTCGATGGTGGAACTCTTCGACCAGCGGAGTTCACATAACTCGGTGGCGATCACATGATAGTCGGAAATCAGGGCCGACCCGAGGCCGGTGCCGAGGCTGAGAAAAAGCGTCCGTCCGCCTTCGTAGGAGCCGACGGCCTGCATCGCGGCGTCGTTGATCAGCTTGACCGGCTTGCCGAGTTCCTTTTCGAAATCGAAATCCGTCCACCCGCCGCCGAGGTGCTTCGGCTCCCTCGGGAGACGCCCGGCGAGGACCGGGGCGGGGAAGCCGACGGTCACGGCCTCGTAGTCCCAATCCGCGGCATGCTCCTTCAGGCCCGCGAGCAGGTCCTGCGGGGTGAATGCCGGGCCGGAGGAAAACTTGGTCCGCTCCTCCTGCCCCGTCATCCGCATCTTCACGTTGCTGCCGCCGATATCGAGAACCAGTACTTTCATCCATGGTGGCCGGGCTTCCTGCCGGCATGGAGCCACCTTGGCAAAGGACGGCGGAGGTGGGTAGCCAAAACCCCCTGACCCTCCGCCGCGATGCCGGGAGCGGATCCGCAGGTTTTCCGAAAACCCGGGCCCATGGGGAAACGGTGGCCGGAAACCCAACCACGGCCGGGCCGGCGTTACGCGAAGCGCCACAGCCAGTAGGCGTGGCAGACCAGCAGGTGCAGCACCACCATGGGGGCCGCGTGCCGGGTGTAGGTGAGGAAACGGAAGGGCACGCCGTGGCGCTCGGCGATGCCCGCCACGGTCAGGTTCGCGCTGGCACCGACCAAGGTGGCATTGCCCCCGAGGCAGGCTCCGAGCGAAAGCGCCCACCACAGCGGGGCCAGCCCGTCCGGCCCGCCGAAGCTGCCGGCCATCGATTTCACCATCGGAATCATGGTGGCCACGAAGGGGATGTTGTCGACCAGCGCCGAGAGGATGGCCGAGGACCAGAGGATGCCGAGCCCGGTCGACCGCAGGTCGCCGCCGGTGGCTTCGAGCAGCCGGCTCGCCAGCAGCTGGAGCGCTCCCGAGGATTCGACGCCCCGGACCACCACGAACAGGCCGATGAAAAAGAACAGCGTCACCCATTCGACCTCGTTGAAGACGTGGGTCACGTTCTCGTTCTGCTTGGCGGCCGGCTTGCCGAGGTTGTCGAGCAACAGCAGCAACGCCGCGCCGGCGATGCCGATGGTGCCCGACTCCAGCCCGATGGCATGGGCGCAGGTGAAGGATCCCAACACGCCGCCGATGACGACCAGCGATTTGGCGAGCAAGGCGCGGTCGCTGATCGCCTTGCGTTCGTCGAGGGCCATGATGAGCTTGCGGCCTTTCTCGGAGGCCCTCAGTTTCCGCCCCCAGACCAGGTGGATGATTCCGAGGTGCACCACCAGTAGCACCACGATCAGCGGCGCCAGGTTGGCCACGAAGGCATTGAACGACAGGCCCACCTGGGTGCCGATCAGGATGTTCGGCGGATCACCGATCAGGGTCGCCGTGCCGCCGATGTTCGAGGCCAGCACCTGTGACAGCAGGAAAGGGTAGGGAGGCACCTCCAGACGCTCGCAGATCAGCAGCGTCACGGGCACGATGAGCAGGACCGTGGTCACGTTGTCCAGCAACGCGGACACCACCGCGGTGATCAGCATCAGCAACGCCATGATGCCCGCCGGCCGGCCTCGCGCCACCTTCGCCGCCCAGATGGCCAGGAACTCGAACAACCCGCTTTTCCGGGCCACGGAAACGATCACCATCATGCCGGTCAGCAGCCCGATGGTGTTGAAGTCGATGCCCGCCACGGCTTCCTTTTGCGTGAGCAGGCCGCTGCCAATCATGACCACCGCGGCGATCAGCGCGATGATCGCCCGGTTCACGCGCTCGCTCATGATGGCGGCGTAGGTCAGGCCGAGGATGGTGAGGGAGGGCCACAGCGGACCGTGATCGGCGGAGATATGGGAAACGGCGGGCCACATGAGCGTTTCAATCCCGCGCGATGAGGTGAGCCAGCACGTCCCAGGCGGAGACCATCCCCACCAGCAAGCAGGTCTTTTCCTCCACCACCGGGAGGAAGTTCCGCCCCTGGAAGAGGTAGAACATGGCCGCGACCAGCGGCTGCTCCGGCCGCAGCACCGGGGCCACCACATCCATGTGCAGGCGCACCGGCTCGTGGGCGATCGGGGCAAAGCGGGAGCGCACGCCGGCCAGCGTTTCCTGCAGCAGGCCGGCATCGATCATGCGCGCGATGCGCTCGAGCCGCGGATCCTGGCGCGCGACCTGGGGCAGCACTTCGGCGATCAGCAGGTTCTTGCGGAAGACTCCGAGATACTTGCCCGCGGCATCCACCACCGGGATCCCAAGCATCCGGTTTTCCAACAGCCGGCGCACGCACTCCAGCAAGGGCAGATCCTCGGTCAGCCTCGGGAAATCCCTGGCCATGATCGACCGGCATGTCACATCAGTTGCTCCCTGCGATTCCACACCCACTCCTTGTTGCGATGGGCATGAGTTTCGAAATCACCGCCACCGCCGCCACACGGATCCTTGCAAATGCTCGCCGTTTCCCATCCGGACGTGACATCCCCGCGATGGAACCCGTGCGACGGCCTCCACCCCGCCGCTCGCGGTTTGACCCCGCTCGCATTTGATCGCATGGTGCCCGTTGGACAGGCCCGCCCTCAACGTCTCCATGAAAACCCGCCAATACTTCCTCACCGCAACCGCCAGCGCGCTGGTCGGGGCGGCAGTTTACTTCCTCCTCGACGACCGGCTCGTCACTCCCGGAGTTGCGGCCGTCTCGGCCGCTGCCTTCTTGGCCGTCTTCGTGCTGCTTGTGGGCCTCTTCGACCGGCTAGCCACCCGGTGGTGCCGGGTGTTCGCCGGGCCGGTGCTGTTGTTCGTGGCCCTGTGCCACGGCGTGCAGGATGGGGGACGCTGGCTGGCCCTCTCGATCGTCTGGGCAGGAGTGCTCTATGGCACGCTGGAGGCGCTCGCGATGTTGAAGGAGCACGGGCTGGTGACGGATCGGCTCCGGCAGGTGCCGGGGCCAGGACATTAGGATGGCTCGGGGGCTATCCTGCCAGCGTGGCGAGATCCGCACGTCCCGGTGCGGAAAGCCAGTGCCGGATCCGCGCGGCCAGCTCGGCCGGCTTCACGGGCTTGGTCAGGTAGTCGTCCATGCCGGCTTCCAGGCAGCGCTCGCGGGTGCCGGCGATGGCGTGGGCGGTCAGCCCGATGATGACCGGCCGGCGTTTCCGCCCCGCGGTGGCCTGACGGATGCGGCGCGTCGCCTCGAAGCCGTCCATTTCCGGCATGCTCACGTCCATCAGCACCACGTCGTAGTCCCGGTGAATCGCCTCCTCGACGGCGAGGCGGCCGTTTTCGACCATCCGGTGAACGAGGCCTTCGCGTTTGAGGATCATGCCGAGATACTTGCGGTTGAGCGGGGTGTCCTCGACCACCAGCAGCTCTCCGGCCATGGAAGCCGCCGGCATTTCGGGCTCCGGCGCGCGCGGGGCGGGATCGGGTGCCGGGGAAAGGACCTGGGCCAGCCCATCGAGCAGGGCCCGGCGGACGAGGGGCTTGGTGAGGGTGGCCGCCGGGGCTCCGGGTGGCAGGTCGGCGGGCGGTGAGCCGGGCGCGGCGGAGGAGAGGAGGACCACCGGCACCTTGGCGAGGCGGGGGTCCGCGGCGGCTTGGCGGATGAAATCGTAGCCGTCGTGACCGGGCATCTGGTCGTCGCACAGGATGAGGTCGAACGGTGCCGCGGGGCTTTCCAAGGCTTCCCCTGCGGCGGCGACCGACGGCACGGCCACCACCTCGCAACCCCAGCCGGCGAGCCGGTCGGCCAGGATCTCGCGGTTCAGCCGGTGGTCATCGATCACCAGCACCCGCCGGCCGCTGAGGAAAGCGGGCGCTTCCGCTTCCGGAGCCTCGGAGGGCAGCAGGCAGACCTCGAAAGTGAAGGTGCTGCCAGCTCCCGGCGTGCTTTCGACGGAAATCGATCCCTGCATCAACTCGACCAGCCGCTTGCAGATCGCCAGGCCGAGTCCGGTGCCGCCCTGGGTGCGGGTGGAGGATCCGTCGACCTGCCGGAAGGCCTCGAAAATGATCGGAAGCTTGTCCCGGGGGATGCCGATGCCGGTGTCGGCCACCTCGAAGCAAAGCCTGAGCTGCTCGCCGGAGGAGGCGGCCCGCGAGACCCGGACCGCGATTTCGCCCTCGGGGGTGAACTTGGCGGCATTGGTCAGCAGGTTGATGAGCACCTGCCGCAGCCGCGCGGGATCGCCGACGGCCCGGGCCGGCACCTCGTCCGCGATGGCCACCACCAGCTCGATCTGCCTTTTCCGCAGCCGAGGGGCGACCACCCGGGTGGCCTGCCCGACCATTTCCTCGAGGTCGAAGTCCTCCTCGGTGAGTTCCATCCGGTTGGCTTCGACCTTGGAGAAATCGAGGATCTCGTTGATCACGGAAAGCAGGGCCTCGCCGGAGGTGTGCACCGTTTCCGCCATGTTCCGCTGCTCGGGATCGAGCGGGGAAAGGAGCAGCAGCTCGGTCATGCCGATCACGCCATTGAGCGGCGTGCGGATCTCGTGGCTCATGTTGGCCAGGAACTCGGACTTGAGGCGCGAGGCTTCGACGGCCTCATCGCGGGCCTGCAACAGGTTGGCGCGGCCGTCCTTGAGGTGGCGCGCCATCGCATTGAGGCTTTCCTGCAGGCTGGCGACGTCGATCGAAGCGGTCTCGACCCGGGTCGGTTCGAAGTCGCCGGTGGCGATGCGGCCGGCCTGCTTGATGGCCGCGGCGATGGGCACGTTCACCCAGCGGTGCAGCGCGGCGGACATGACGACGAACACGACGACCAGGAAACCCGCCGTGGCCACGACCGTGGAGGTGGCGCGGTCGCGTTTCTCCTTGTCCGTGGTGGCTTCGATCATGGCGCGCTCCGCTTCGAGCTGATCGACGAGACGATCGAACATCGCGGCAGGCTCGCGGACCTTCCCCTGGACGAGATGATCGGCCCTCTGCGAGGCATCGGTGCCGCCCCGGCGGAGTTCCGCGAGGGCGGCGCGGAAGTCTTTTCCAAGCTGGTCGTGGCGGGCGAGGAAACCGCGGGCGATGAGGGTGGCCCGTGAATCCGTGGGCAGGGCGGCGAGCAGCTCGCCCGCCAGCCGGCGGGTGCGGTGCTCCTGCTGGACGAAGTGGTTCCAGTGGTAGGCCGATTCATCGGCAGCGTCGCTCCGGAGAAGGGTGTTCTTCCATTCCTGGACCTGCGCGGCGAACGCGGCCTGGGCACTCCGGGCCAGCAGTTCGGCGTGCGAGATCGCCTGCTGGTTCTCGAGGGCTTCCCGGTGGAACCGACCGACCTGGCCGAGCGTCCGCAGCCCCAGCGAAAAAACGATCCCCAGGAACGCGCCGGTCAGGAGAAGGATTCGGATGCGGAGGCTGGTGCGGAACATCGATCGAGAGGAAAGACCCTGATTCCGACGGTGCCTCCGCGGGCTGGTCTTCTCAAGATCGTAAAGACGTATGTAGGGGATCGCGTAGGTGGGCGCTCCCCGCCGGGTAATGGAGTTGCCTTCGTTCCGGGGGCACGGGATGGTCGCCGCATGCGATGGGCGTGTGACGGCTTCGGCGGGCTGATGAGGGTGCAAGGCGTGCTGCTGGGGCTGATCCTTGGCATATCCCTGGTCTTCATCGCCCAGCTTTTCGGCGACTGGGACGAGGCCTGGGAAGTCAACCCCGGAGCGGTGGTGGAAAGCTGGCATCGGCTGCGTGAGGGCTCGGCGGGTTCCGGGGATGCCCATCATTTCCTGACCCTGTTGAGCTGCGCTTTCCTGCATGGGGATGTTTTTCACCTCACCGGCAACATGGCTTATCTGTGGGGCTTCGGGGCGCTGGTCAGCGAGCTGCTGGGATGGCGGTGGATGCTGGGGGTGTTTCTGCTGAGCGCGTTGGGAGCCTCCGTTTCGCACGTGATCATCGAGCGGGACTCGTGGATCCCCATGCTCGGGGCCTCCGGCGCGATCTCGGGGCTGATGGGCGCCTATCTCGACATGGCGCTGCGCTGGGACCTGCCGGATCCCCACATCTGGCCGCTCGCCGAACCGGTGGCTCCGTGGAAGCTGGCGGCGCTGGCAGCGGTGTTCTTCGCCATGGACTATCACTCGATGTTCACCCGCACGGCGGGAAACATCGCCGTCGGGGCGCATGTCGGCGGTTTCACCGTGGGCCTGGTGCTCGCAGCTCTGGTGGTTCCCATGCCGCGCGTGGCGCGCCACCGGCGGACCTGATGATCCCTACCCGAATGCGGTGCATGATGCGCGCGGGGCTGCCCGTATGATCCGCCCCGACCTCCGCCCGTCCATGAGATGCTTCCTCCTGTTCCTGCTGCTGCTTCCGCTGGCCGGCCCCGCGGCCGAAAAGCCCAACATCATCTACATTCTGGCCGATGACCTCGGCTATGGCGACCTGTCCTGCTACGGTCAGGAAAAGTTCGAGACGCCGCACATCGACCGCCTCGCCACGGAGGGCATGCGTTTCACCCGCCACTACTCGGGCAACACCGTCTGCTCGCCTTCTCGTGCGGTGCTGATGACCGGCATCGAGTCCGGACGGAACTACCTCCGCTCGAATCTGCCCGAAGCCCGCGCCGCGCTGCCGCAGGAGCTCACCGTGCTGCCGGAGGTCTTCCAGCAGGCCGGCTACCGGACCGGCGCCTTCGGCAAGTGGGGCCTCGGCGTGACCACCCGCGGCGGCCCGCAGAACCCGCTGGAGCAGGGCTTCGACGAGTTCTGCGGCTGCAAGAGCCAGATCATCGCCCACACCTACTATCCCAGTCGTATCATCCGCAACGGCAAGGAGGAGATGCTCGATGGCAAGACCTACTCGCCGCCGATCATGATGGAGGCCGCGCGCGATTTCATCCGCCGTAGCGCGAAGGAAAAGAAGCCGTTTTTCTGCTACATCCCGACGACGGTGCCGCACGCCGCCATGCAGGCCCCGGCCGCGTTGCACGCGAAATGGCGGAAGGTCTTCCCGCAGTTCGATGACGTGATCGGCAAATATGGTGCCGGCCCGGGCGAGACCACGCCGGACGTCGTCAACCCGATCGCCGGCTTCGCGGCCATGATGGAATACCTCGACGGCGAGGTCGGCCGCATCCTCGACCTGCTGGTGGAGCTCGGCATCGACGACCACACGCTGGTCATGTTCGCCAGCGACAACGGCGCCCACATGGAAGGCGGCCACCGGCCGGAGTTCTGGGACTCCACCGGCGGCCTGCGCGGGCACAAGCGCGACATGCACGAGGGCGGGATCCGCACGCCGATGCTTGCCCGCTGGCCGGGCCACATCGCCGCCGGCCGCACCACCGACCATCTCAGCGGCTTTGATGACGTGCTGCCGACCCTGTGCGGGCTGCTGGGCGAGCCGGTGCCGGCGCAGAGCACCGGCCTTTCCTTCCTGCCCACCCTGCTCGGCCAGGGCAACCAGCCGGAGCACGACTACCTGCACATCGAGTTCCGCAAGTTCAACGACGAGACCCAGACCCAGGTCCTGGAGTCGCAGGCGCTGTGCTTCGGGAAATGGAAGGTGTTCCGCGCGGTGGGCAAGCCCCTCGAACTCTACAACCTCGAAGACGATCCCGCCGAGGCCCACGACCTGGCCGACGATCCGGCATGCGCCGCCGTGGTGCGCAAGGCCCTCGGTTATCTCAAGGAGGCCTCCCGGCCGCTGCCCTGAGCGACGGCGGGCGAAACGCTTTGCGCGGAGCCGGCTTCCGGCGCAGCTTGGGAGGCCATGAAAGCCACCCTTGTCACCCTTGCCAGCCTCGCGATGTTCAGCATCGGCGCCGCCCAGGACACGCCGACCGTCGATCCCGGCGAGCGCGCCGCCACCTTTGTCCGCCTCGTCGCCACCTTCCGCGCCGGTGCCGTCGATTCGGCCGGCAGCATGGTCCGGGCGGTGATTGTCCGCGATGACAACCGCATCGATCTCGACCACGTCACCGGCGCCCGCGCCGACGGGCGGATGCTGATTTTCGAGTATCAACCGAAGGCCGCCGGCGGGACCATGCGGGCCGTTTGCGATGCGGCGGATGTCGTGATGGTGCTCGAACAGCCCGAGGCGGAGACCCGGTGACCGGGCCCGTCCCGCATGCCGCGAAGAACACACAAAACACTCCCCCTTGGTCCGGGATGGGGGTTCAATGAAGGCACCCGGCGGGCTTTGCCGTCCGGGGAAACCACGACCTCGAATGCCATGAAGCCCGTCGTTTTCAACAACACCGTCCTGCGCGATGGCCACCAGAGCCTCGCCGCCACCCGCATGCGCACCGAGCAGATGCTGCCGGTCTGCGAGGCGCTCGATGCCTGGGGTTTCGGCGCGCTGGAGACCTGGGGCGGCGCGACCATTGATGCCGGCCTGCGTTTCCTCCGCGAGTTTCCCTTCGACCGCCTCGATGCGCTGAAAAAAGCCTGCCCGGACACGCCGCACATGATGCTGCTGCGCGGCCAGAACATCGTCCAGTACGCCCACTTTCCCGATGACGTGGTCGAGGCCTTCATCGCCACCAGCGCCAAGCACGGGATGAACATCTTCCGCATCTTCGATGCCCTCAACGACCCGCGGAACATGCGCTGCGCCATCACCGCCGCCAAGAAGGCCGGCGCCCAGGCCCACGGCACCCTCTGCTACACCACCAGCCCGGTGCACACGGTGGAGAAATTCATCGAACTCGGCCTCGAACTCGAACGCATGGGCTGCGACGCCATCGTCATCAAGGACATGGCCGGCCTGATCCCGCCGCAGCACGCCGCGGCGATCGTCGGCGGGTTGAAGGAAAAGGTGGAGATCCCGATTTGGATCCACACCCACGAAACCGCCGGGCTCGGAGCCGCCACCTATCTCGCCGCCATCGATGCCGGCGTGGACGCGATCGATGTCTCGATCGCCCCTTTCGCCAACGGCACCGGCCAGCCGGACGTTACGCGCATGCTGGCACTGCTCGAAGGCCACCCGCGCTGCCCGCAGGTGAGCGACGAGCAGCGGGCTGCGTTGAAGGCCATCCGCGGGCCGCTGGAAAAGGCCTACTCGGAGCTGGGCGACTTCACCTCGCACAAGAACGAGGTCGTGGACAGCGACACGCTCGAATACCAGGTGCCCGGCGGCATGCTGTCGAACTTCCGCACCCAGCTGAAGGAGCAGAAGATGGAGGACCGCTTCGACGAGGTGTTCCGCGAAATCCCGATCGTGCGCGAGGCGCTCGGCTGGATCCCGCTGGTCACGCCGACCTCGCAGATCGTCGGCATGCAGGCCTTCCTCAACGTCAAGTTCGGCCGCTGGAAGCAACTTTCGCCGCAGGCGGCCGACATCGCGCTCGGCTACTACGGCCGCACGCCCGCGCCGGTCGATCCGGAAATCCAGGCCATCGCCGCGAAGCAGACCGGCAAGTCGCCGATCGAGTGCCGCCCGGTCGAGGCGCCCGACGCCAAGCCCAAGCACATGGACGCCCTGCGCCGCGAGCTGGAGGAAAAAGGCCTGCCGAGCGACGACGAGCACTGCGTGATCCACGCCATGTTCCCGGCCCAGCTCGAGGCGCTCTACGCGCCAAAACCCGAGCCTGCTCCGGCGGCGCCGGCGCCCGTCGCCGCGGCACCGGTGCCCGCCGGCGTGAAGCACTACGCCCTCACCGTTGACGGACGGACCATGGACGTGACCGTCGAGACGGTGGCCTGAGCCCGCACCGCCGTGCAGGGCGGGCGGCTCGGACCGGTTCCTTAGCCGGCCTCGGATGCGGGAGCTTCGGGCAGGCCCTTGGCCCGCGGCCAGACCTTGAGGGCCTCGATGACGATCCACGCCTCCAGCCCGAGGGTGGCGAGGCCGAACGCGGCCAGAAGGAAGTTCGGATTTTCCCCGGTCAGCCAGGCGGCCGGGCCGGAGAAGAGCTGCATCAGCATCGCCACCGCCGGCAGGACGAGCATGAATCCGGCGGGGAGGGCGATGAACCACAGCGGGAGCTCGCGCCGCCGCATCCAGAACAGGATCACGAGAAACGCGATGCCGCCGAGCAGCTGGTTGGTGGCCCCGAAGAGCGGCCACAGGATCATGCCGCCCTTGCCGAGGTTGGCCAATTCCCACGCGGCTCCCGGAGCGGGCAGGGCGGCGATGGCCCCGGCGACGACCACCGCGAAAAGCGTCGCGCCATGCTTGTTGGCCAGCGGCTTGAGCCGGATCGCGGCGGCGAGTTCCTGGGTGACGTAGCGTTGCAGGCGGCAGGCGGAATCGAGGGTGGTGGCGGCGAAGGAGGCGACGAAGACGCCCATCAGCGCGACCGCGAAGGCGGGCTTGAGATGGAGCGCCTGCAGGAAGTTCGCGCTGCCATCGACGAAGGCGCCGACCGTGGCGGGCAGGCCGCCGGAGGCCTTCCAGGTGGCGTAGCGGTTGAGGTAGACGGCGGAGCCGGTGAGCAGGTGGTCGGTGGCCTTGCCATCGATGACTTCCGGCGCGCCGAGGCCGAGTCCGGCGACGCAGGCGAGGATGACGAGCACGGCCAGGAAGCCCTCGGTGAGCATCGAGCCGAAGCCGACGAACTGGGCGTCGGACTCCGACTGGAGTTGCTTCGACGAGGTGCCGGAGGAAACGAGGCAGTGGAAGCCGGAGATGGCCCCGCAGGCGATGGTGATGAAAAGAAACGGAAACATCGGCGGGGCGCCCTCGGGTGCGGCGGCTCCGATCCGGACCGGCTCCGCGACGATCTCGAGGGCCTGCTTTTCCGGGCCGAAACCGAACACCGCCGCGACCACCAGGCCGAGCACGACCAGGCCGAGCGAGGTGAGCAGCTGGAGTGAGTTGATGTAGTCGCGCGGCTGCAGGAGCACCCACACGGGAAGCACCGAGGCGAGGTACGAGTAAAGCAGTAGCAGCCCGACCCAGGCGATGACCGGCAGGCCGGCGAGGGTCGAGTTGAAGGTGTGGAGGAGTCCTTCGTCGCCGAACCAGACCGTGAGATACATGAAGCCGAGCGCGAGGATCGAGGGAAGCATCAGCGAGATGCCTTTGCGGTGGAGCCAGATGCCGATGGCGACGGCGATGGGGATCTGGACGAGGCAGGGGAAAATGGAGGCCGGGAACATCCGGAACACCGCGGCGATGACGAGGCCGAAGATCGCCAGCACGATGGTCAGGGCGAGGAACAGGATGGAAAGGAACAGGATCCGTGTGCGCGGGGTGAGGACGCGGCCGGAGATGTCGCCGACGGTCTGGCCGCGGTTGCGCATGGAAACGACGAGCGAGCCGAAGTCGTGAACCGCGCCGATGAGGATGGACCCGAAAAGGACCCACAGCAGGGCGGGGAGCCAGCCGTAGATCACCGCCAGGGCGGGGCCGACGATCGGCCCGGTGCCGGCGATCGAGGTGAAGTGATGGCCGAAAACGACGCCCTTCGAGGTGGGGACGTAGTCGTTTCCATCCTCCAGCTCGATCGATGGCGGCGTGCGGTCGGGATCCAGCCGGAAGACCTTCCTCGCCAACCAGCGGCCGTAGGTGTGATAGGCCAGCAGGTAGAGGACCAGGGAGCCGAGCGCGATGAGGAGGGTGGGCATAGACGACAGACTGGAAGACGATAGATGGAAGATTGGAGGGAGACTAGGGAGGGAAGGGGATGGCGGGAATGAGAAAGGCACGCCGGGGGGCGTGCCTGGGTCAGGGAGACGAGGAGCTGGGGGGGGCACAGGCGGGACGCCTGTGTTCCTTTTATTCGTCGGCGCGGCCGGCGGTGGCGTGCTCGGTGCGCTCGGAGGCCTCGATGATGTTCAGGGCGTGGTTGCCGATCGCTTCGAGGTGGTTGTTGGTCTCAGTGTAGAGCATCTCGGTCTGGACCTCGCCGCCGGCCTGCATGCGGCGGACGGCACCCTTGTTGTGGCGCTTGCGCAGGCCGTCGATGCGGTCCTCGATGCGATTGGCGTTCTCGAACATTTCCCCGGACACGCCGGACAGCGCGTTGGCGCAGAGGTCGAGGATGGCGCGGACCTGAGAGCACAGCGCGGTGAGTTCGCGGTGCTGCTCTTCGCTGAAATGGCGGCCCTTTTCGTACTTCCGCTGCACGATCTTCACCAGCCGGTAGATGCGGTCGGTGGCTTCCTCGTACTCGGAAACGACGCGCAGCATCGAGGTGATCTGGCTGGCATTCGAGGGCCCGATCTCGTGCGAGGAGCACTGGATGAGATAGGAGGTGATGTCCTTGAGCATCTCGTCGCAGTCGTCCTCCATCTGCTTGAGGGCGGCGACTTCGGCGGAAAGGTCGGTCTGCGGGTGGTTGAGCAGGTTCACGAAACCATCGAACATCTGCGAGGTCAGCGTGTTCATCTGGCGGGTGGCGTTTTCCGCCTCGGCGAAGTTCAGCTCGCCGAGATCGACGAGGCCTTGGGAAATGTATTTCAGCCGCGGTGAGGCGGCCTGCGGCGAGCGGTCGCGGACCCACCATTCGACCAGCTTGGCGATCTGCGGCACGAACCAGATCAGCAGGCAGATGTTCACCAGGTTGAACGAGGTGTGGAAGATGGCGGTGGCGAAGGCGATCTCGGAGGTCTGGAAGCCGTCCGTGGCCGAGCGCATGCTCTCCGGCAGCGACTCGGCGATCTTCCACACCAGCGCCGAGAAGGGCACGAAGGCGACCAGCATCCACAGCACGCCGATCACGTTGAAGGTGAAGTGGGCGCGGGCCGCGCGCTTGGCGTGGACGTTCGCCCCCAGCGCGGCGAGCCACGCGGTGACGGTGGTGCCGATGTTTTCCCCGAGCACGATGGCGGCGGAGTTCCGGAACACGCCGAGGGGATCGGTCACGTCGCCCAGCCAGCCGTTGAGCGCGCAGGTGATGGTGATGGCCATGGCGGCGGAGGAGGACTGGACCATCAGGGTCAGCGCGATGCCGCCGACGAGGTAGAGCACGGTGGAAAGGAAACCGCGGCCGCCCATCCAGGTGACGATCTGGCGGATGGTCTCGGCGGTGGCCGGGTCCTCCTTCATCATCGACTTGAGGTCGGGCACGGAATCCTTGAGCAGCCCCAGCCCGAAGAACACGAGGCCAAAGCCGAGGAACAGCTCACCCCAGCTCTTGCCCTTGTCCTTGCCGATGAAAACGAAGGGCAGCCCGATGCCGATCAGCGGCAGCGCCACGGTATCCACGCTGAATTTTCCGATCAGGGCGACGATCCAGGCGGTGATCGTGGTGCCGAGGTTGGCGCCCATGATGACGCCGATGGACTGGATGAGCGTCAACAGGCCGGCATTGACGAAGGACACGACCAGCACGGTGGTGGCCGAGGACGACTGGACCAGCGAGGTGGTGAAAAACCCGGTCAGCAGGCCGCTGAAACGGTTGCCGGTGATGTTGGCGAGGGCCTGGCGCATCTTCTTGCCGGCGACCCGCTGGACGGCCTCCGACATGATCTTCATCCCGAAAAGGAAGACACCGAGGGCCCCGAGGACGTGGAGCAGGCCAAGGACGACGGATGGGGCGGAGACGGTGGCGAAAAGCGGCATGGGTGGTGACGAAACCGTCACAAACACCCAGTCCGAGCGAGGAAAAAGTCCGTCCGTTCAAGCCATCGCCCCCGTCGTCAGGGCCCGATGGATTCCACCTCCACGCGGGAGAACGGGCGGGGTTGCGGCGGGTTTTCATCGATGACAAGGATGTCACCGAAGGGCTGCCGCCCTGCGTCTCAGCCTCCGACGCGCGCCTCCAGCGCACTGAAAACGGCTGCGGGGACGTAGCGGCGGACCATTTCCTGCCAGCCCTCGGGGCCGAGCAGGGATTTCACCATGCTGGAGGAGACCTCGGCGATGTCGCGCGGCGGCATCAGGAAGGTGGTGGTGATCCCCGGCGCGAGGTCGGAGTTGATGTGCCGCATGACGCGCTCGTATTCGTAGTCGTCCGGGCTGCGGATGCCGCGCAGCACGAAGGTGGCCCCCATTTCCCGGGCGTAGTCGACGAGGTAGCGGTTGTGGAAATGGGCGATCGCGAGCCGTTCGCAGCTCGGCACCGAGGCGTTGAGCAGGTCGAGCCGTTCCTGGATGGAAAAGGTGTAGGTTTTCGAGGGGTTGTCGCCGATGGCCACGATCAGCCGGTCGAACAGCTCGAGGCCGCGCTCGATCATCCACAGGTGGCCATTGGTCGGCGGATCGAAAGAGCCGGCGTAAACCGCGGTGCGCATGGGCGGAGCTTCGAGACTCAGCCTGGAAGATACAAGCCACGGGTTTCGTGATGCTTTTCCGCTTGGCGGTCACGCCGGGGGAAACAGATTGGGCGCCGGTGGATCCGATCACACAGGCGGCGCTCGGCGCGATCGTGGGGGCGCTGATGCTGGGCCGGCAGCTCGGCCGACCGGCGATCGGCTGGGGCGCGCTGTTCGGCCTGCTGCCGGGCATCGATTTTCTGCTGCTGCCCTTCGTCGACACCGTCTGGGATCTGCGCATCCACCGCGGTTTCACGCACTCGCTGCTGTTCGTCGTGCCGCTGGCCTGGCTGCTGGCGAAGCCGCTTTCGAAGCGCTGGAAAAAGCACAAGGTCACGCCGGCGAGGGCCGGGTGGTTCGTTTTTCTGGCGCTGGCCGGGCACGTGTTGCTGGCTTGTTTCACGGTCTCCGGCGCGCAGGTGCTGTGGCCGGTGCCGATGCCTCCGGTGTCGCTCGACAACCTGCCTGCGAGCGACCCGCTGTTCGCGCTGCCGCTGCTGGTGGCGGTCGTCCGCGGACTTTTTATCGAGGCAAAGCGCTGGAAAAAGGGCGCCGGGCTGCGTTTCACCGCCGTCTGCCTGGCGATCAGCTCGGCCTACGTGGGCGTCAGCTTCTGGGCGAAGTCGGCCGTCTCCCGCGCCGCCGTGGCGGACCTCGACCGGCGCGGGATTTCATGGCAGCGGAAAATGGAGGCCCCGGCGCCGTGTTCGATCCTGCTGTGGAGGGTCGTGGCACGCCATGGCGATGAGTTATGGGTCGGCTACCGGTCGATCTTCGATGGCGACAAGCCGCTGCAGTGGACCATTTTCCGCAAGGACACGGCGGCGCTCGACGAGTGGGACGAGCACGCCGAGGTGGCGACCGTGCGCTGGATTTCCAAGGACTGGTGCCTCGGCCGGCCGCGGGCTGGCGGCATCTGGCTGGTCGACCTGCGCTTCGGCGAATACCGCGAGTGGGACGCCCGCGGGCTGGCGCTGCGCCCGGTGCACGCGTGGGACTACCGGCTGGAGACCCGGGGCGATCCGATGAAGACGACGATCAAGGACGACCGCGACACGAAGGCGATGATGGCCCGGCTGTGGCGACGGATCTGCGGCGACCAGGAAGGCTGGGAGGACCGCCCGCGGCTGATCGGCGATCCCGGCCGCCCGCACGAGTTCCTCGGCTCGGTGCGATGAAGGCCCCGGGAACTTGCGGACCGGCCGCTCCTTGCTAGATCAGGACCATGCGCACGCTGATCCGCGACCTCCTCACCGCCACCGCGCCCGCCGCGGAAATCGAAGCCGCCGGCTGGGTGAGGACCCGCCGCGACTCGAAGAGCTTCTCTTTTCTCGAAATCAACGACGGCTCCTGCTTGGGCTCGCTGCAGGTGGTGATCGATCACGGCATCCCCGGCTCGGACGACCTGCCGAGGATGACCACCGGCTCGTCCGTCCAGCTCGTCGGCCGGCTTGTTTCGTCGCAGGGCGGCGGGCAGTCGTGGGAAATGCAGGCCTCGGCCGTGCGCCTGCTCGGCATCGCGCCGGAGGACTACCCGCTGCAGAAAAAAGGGCACTCGCCGGAGTTCCTGCGCTCGATCGCCCACCTCCGGCCGCGGACGAATCTCTACGGCGCGATGTTCCGCCTGCGCAGCCGGATGAGCCAGGCGGTGCACCGCTTTTTCGCCGAACGCGCGTTTCACTATATCCACACGCCCATCATCACCGCCAGCGACTGCGAGGGCGCGGGCGAGATGTTCCGGGTGACCACGCTCGACCCGAGCACCGGCGCGAAGCAGAAGTTCGAGGACGACTTCTTTGAAAAGGCCGCCCACCTGACCGTCTCCGGCCAGCTCGAGGGCGAGGCCTTCGCCTGCGCGCTGGGGCGGATCTACACCTTCGGGCCAACCTTTCGCGCGGAAAACTCCAATACCTCCCGCCACGCGGCCGAGTTCTGGATGATCGAGCCGGAGATGGCATTTTGTGATCTCGAAGGAGACATGGATCTGGCGGAGGAGATGTTGAAATACCTCGTTGTCGAGGCCTTGGAAAAACAGGAGGGCGACCTGGCGATCTTCGAGAAGTTCGTCGACAAGGGCTTGCGCGAACGCCTCGAGTTCGTGGCCTCGAACCCCTTCCAGCGGATCGAATACGCCGAGGCGGTCGATATTCTGCAGAACTCCGGCAAGGCCTTCGAGTATCCGGTCGAATATGGCCACAACCTGCAAAGCGAGCACGAGCGCTGGCTGACCGAGGAGCACTTCCAGCGGCCGGTCACGGTCTTCAACTACCCGAAGGAGATCAAGCCGTTCTACATGCGGCTCAACGATGACGAAAGGACCGTCACCGCCATGGATCTGCTGGTTCCGGGGATCGGCGAAATCGTCGGCGGCAGCCAGCGCGAGGAGCGGCTCGACATGTTGCTGGCGAACATGGAGCGCCACGGCCTTTCGACCGAGGAATACGGCTGGTATGTCGATACGCGGAAATTCGGCAGCGTCCCGCACGCCGGCTTCGGCATGGGCTTCGAGCGCCTGCTGATGTTCGTCACCGGCATGCAGAACATCCGCGATGTCATCCCCTTCGCCCGCACGCCGGGCCACTGCGAGTTCTAGGCCTTCACCATCATCCACACGGACATGGCGATCATCATCAGATTCTCGCTGAGCGAAATGAAGCCGAGCGGCACGCTGCTGCCACCGCCCACACAGGCGCAGTTGAGGTCGCGTTTTTCGACGTAGACCGCCTTGATGATCGAGATGGCGCCGATACCGCTGGCGATGAGCACGATCGGCGCGACCACCCAGGTGAACAGCCCGGCGATCATTAAGGCCCCGCCGCCGGCCTCGATGTAGGGGTAGACATAACTGTAGGGCACGTATTTCCGCGCCAGCAGGTCATATTGGACGAAGCCGGTGGAAAAGCCGAGCAGGTCCTGAAGCTTGAGGATCCCCAGCACGCCCATGCTGAAGGCGATGAACAGTTCGATCACGCGGATGGCGTCGAGGCCGCCGCGCATCGCCCAGCAGGTGGTGAGCGCCATCGCGAAGGCCACGGCGAAGACGGCGACCACCGGCTGGTAGGTCTCGCCCTGCTTCGGATCCTGCTTCATGCCGAACTTCTCGCGCAGCTCGTCATAGTTGTAGCGGTCGTCGCCGATGAACACCTGCGGGGTCTCCTCGTAGCCGTGCTTTTCCTTGTAGGCCTCGTTGGCTTCCATGGACTCGAGGTGGTGGTCCTCGACCTCGTAGCCCTTGCGTTGCAGGAGATCCTTGGCTTTCACCCCCCACGGGCAGAGGTGGTCGGGGGTGACCATGCGGTAAACGGTGGCGGCTTTCTTCATGGCGATGGCAGCGGGTGGCGCGGAGTCGCCCGACCCCGCATGATCACCCAAGCATGGATATGCGATCCATCAAACGGATCGAGCCCGGCCGCCAGGAAAGGTGGGCCCAGTTCCCTCCGCGAGGCCGGACCGAGGGCCGGGGGAGCGCGTGGACGAAACGGCGTGCGATCCCCGAATCGCCGGGCGGGGTCATGGCGTCACCGTGACGTGGATGCGCCAAAACAGGCGCGGCTGGAGGTGAGGCAGCGCGACTTCGATCCTGTCGCTGAGGAAGCCGTTCTCGATGACGGTGACGCCGGGGCTCGAGGCGGTGGTGGTGGCCCCGATGTGATAGATGGAGGGCCACGTTTCGAGGTCGCTGCCGGCCTCCACGCTGAGATCGATGTCCGGCGTTTCCGACAGGTCGGCGCGCAGGAAGCTGACGGTGTATCCGCCATGGCCGAAGGCTCCGACCGGGTGGGCCGGCAACGAGGGCTGCCCGGGGTGGCTGCCGGCGATGTATTCCAGCGCGTTGCAGATGCCGTCGTCGTCCGGGTCCTCCGTCGGACCTGCCTCGGGGCCGGTGATGCCGTAGCCGAGCAGCCAGTCGGCGAGGCCCGGCTTGCGGGTGGTGAAGGACAGGATTTTCCCGGTCTGGGGAAATGGATTGTCGGCGTTGGTGGCGCGGGCGCGGAAGTAATAGGTGGTGCCGGGAACCAGGCCGGTGAGCTGGGCGCTGACGGGTTCGTAGAAGCTGCCGGAGCTGGTATTGCCGCTGGACCACGGCAATGAGGTGGCGAGATCGGGCTGCACGCCGAAATCGAATCCTGCCGCGCTGGTGGTCCCGTTCGGCTTGATCAGGCCGTGGAGCACGGCACTCGTGTGGCCCACCCCATCCGCGGGCAGGGTGAGCGCGTTGGGACCGAAACGGAGCCGGAAGATCTGCCCGTTGCCACCGATGCCGGCTTCCTCCAATGCACCATAATAGTGACCGTCACCCCCTGCGGTCAGAGGGCTCGATCCAGGATGGAATCCCGGCGCGGGCCACGCGTAGCGGGACAGCGGCAGGGTCCAAACCGCGGTTCCCGCGTAGCCTCCGCTGACCGGGATCCGGAAGATCGCCCCGCGGGAATGATTGCCGCCCTGCCGGGAGATCCCCCACAGGGTGCCGCTCGCGTCGGCCAGCAATCCACCCGCGGGATTTCCTCCCGGCCCGGGTCCGCCGAGCGCCGAGAAAGGGTGATGGGAGTCCAGGGCGCCACCGCTGATGCGGAGGGAATAGAGGGTTCCTCCGCTGGTGCCGGACAGGACGTTGGTCACTCCCCACATGCGTCCGTCACCACCGGCGGTGAGCGGCCCTTGGGGGATGACATCAGTTTCGCCGCTGGGAGGAAAGGGATAGACCTCCGAGTAGGTGCCAGTGGAGGTGGCGATTTTGAAGACCGAGCCATGGCCGCTGCTTCCCGACCGGTAGGTCACGCCCCAGAGAAATCCGGATCCGTCCGGTGCCAGCCCGTCCATCGCCCCGTCGCCGTGGGTCTGAGCCGTGCCGGTCCATTCGTGCACGGTGACGAATGCGCCCGTGAGTCGGTTGACCCTGAAAACGGTCCCCCGGTCCGCAAGCCCGCCGGCCCGGCTGGTGCCCCACAGCCAGTCGCCCACGCGCACCAGTTTTCCTCCCGGCCAATCCCCCTTCGCGGCGCCAGTCGTGCCGGTGAGTGAGACGACCGTCGATACGGCACGCGTCTGCGAATCCACCTTGAAAATGGTCCCGTGCCCGAGTCCTCCGCCGGCGGTCACCCCCCAGAACCCGCCATTGCCTCCATCGATCAAGCCGGAGGGTCCGCTGCCGGGGGCGGCACCACCCGTCCCGGTGAACTCCGCGAGGGTCTGGATTTCGCCGGACTCGGGATCGAGAGTAAATACCGTGCCGTTATCCGATCGACCCCCGAGCAAGGTGGTGCCCCACAATTTCCCGCTATCCGTCATCACGAATCCCCCGTTCGGGCTGCGACCTCTCACCGGCGGCAGGTCGTCGTCCAGCAGTCGGACGGCGGTGATCGACGCGGGGAGGGCGCGGGTGGCCACCTTGAAAATCGATCCCACGCCGGCCGGTCCACCATGCGTCGCGGTGCCCCAGAAAACGCCCGAGCTGTCGGCAGTCAGCGGCGCCACCGACGAGTAGCCGGTTTCCTCGGAGAATTCCGCGACGGAGGTGACCGAACCCGTCGACCGCTGAACCTTGAACACGCCGCCGAGACCGGAGCCTAGTCCTGCCGTGGTCGTCCCCCAGAGGTTTCCCGAGCTGTCTTCCGTGAGACCGCCCGAGGGTTTCCAACCGGTCGTCGCCCAGTCGAACTGATGCACCACGGTGATCTCCCCAGTGAGCGTCGCCACCTTGAACACGGCCCCCTCGGGACCTTCCGTGATCCCTCCTCCCGCCGTTCCCCACAAGAACCCCTCCCCATCGTAGTGAAGCCGGGCGGTGATGGTATCGAGCACCGGGAATGGAGCGAAGTCCGCCATCCGCGTGTAGTCGTGGGAGGCGATGTCCACCTTGAACACCACTCCCTGGCTGCTCTGCCCGCCTTGCGCGGTGACGCCCCAAAGCGAGCCGTGCCCATCCGCCGTCAGTCCGCCCACCGGCCAGGCCCCGGGAGCCGGGCCGGCGGTGCGGCTGAAGGAAATGATCGAGGCGAAAGCCCCGTCGCTGAGGCGGAGGCGGAACACGGTGCCGTCGTCGGTGAGGCCGCCGCCGGTGGTCGTTCCCCAAAGTCCACCGGTGCCGTCCGGTTCCAGCGTGCCATCGGGGAAAGATCCGTTGTCGCCGTTGAACTCGACCACCGTTTCGAAGGTGCCGGTATGCCAGTTGTATTTGAAAACGGTTCCCACGTCGGAGGCGCCGCCCCGGAAAGTGGTTCCCCAAAGCCAACCCGCACCGTCGTCCCACAGCCCCCCTTTGGGTTCGTATCCGGGATACTCGTCCCGCAGGCCGGTGAAGTTCACCAGGGTCGTCACCGTCCCCGTTTTGGTGATCTTGTAGAGCGTCCCCTTTCCCTCCCCACCCCCGGTGGCGGAGAGACCGAAAAAGGCCTCCTCGCCCGCGACTGGAATCAATGCCCCCCGTGAAGGCACCTTGGGCGGCGCCGTGAACGAGGCGAGCGGCTCATAGACCGGCCCCGCCGATGCCACGGACATCATGACCCAACACCATGCGGCGGCCGGAACGCGGCGATGTCCGCGACGGCCAAGTTCGAGCTTTTGGAAGATGGCGCTCATGACGCCGCAGGGGCCACACGGGCTGGCGGGCAAAGGGGTGGAAACCGATCACCTCCTCCACCACTTTTTTCGCGCAGTTAGCAGAAACTCCACTGCGCGTGCAAGGCGGAAAAGGACGGGAGTGTCAGGCGTGACCCGCGCCCCCGGGTGTCCGCGGGCCGGCACAGGGCGGCAAGGGCTGAGGGCGGACGAAGGCGGTCGCCTCAGGCCGCCCGGGGGTGGGTTCGTCCGCCGGCTTCCTCCTTCGCCGCATACAGCACCGGCACCACGAACATGGTCATCAGCTCGATCAGCATGCCGCCGAAGATCGGCACGGCCATCGGGGCCATCAGGTCGGAGCCGCGGCCGGTGCTGGTGAGTACGGGAAGCAGCGCCAGCAGGGTGGTGGCGGTGGTCATCAGGCACGGACGGACGCGGCGCTGGCCGGCTTCGAGGACGGCGGCGCGGATGGCCTCGCGGCCGCGCGGCTTCAGCTCGTCGAAGCGCTGGCGGAGATAGGTCGACATGACCACGCCGTCGTCGGTGGCGATCCCGAACAGGGCGAGGAAGCCGACCCACACGGCGGTCGAGAGGTTGATCGGCGAGACCTGGAAAAGCTGGCGCAGGTTGTGGCCGAACAGCTCGAAGTCGAGGAAAGTGGGGCGGCCGTACAGCCACAGCAGCAGGAATCCGCCGGACCAGGCGACGGCCACGCCCGAAAATACGATGAACGTGGTAACAACGGAGCGGTTGTCGAGATAGAGCAGCACGAAGATCGCGCCGAGCGCGAGCGGCACCATGGTCCAGAGCGTGCGGTTGAACTCGAGCGCGGACTCGTAATTGCCGGCGAAGTCGTAGCGGACGCCGGGCGGAAGGACGAGGCGCCTGTCGTCGCGGGCCGCCTGCAGGAAGGCGGCGGCGTTTTCGACCACATCGACCTCGGCGAAGCCCGGCAGCGAGCCGAAGGTGACGTAACCGGTCTTGAAGGTGTCCTCGGCCTTGATCATCTGCGGGCCGCGGACGTAGCGGATGCGGGCGAGCTGCGAGAGCGGGACCTGCGCGCCGCTGCGGGCGGTGACCAGCACGCGGCCGAGCATCTCCTGCGAGTCCCGTACTTCGCGGGCGTAGCGGACCTGCACGCCGAAGCGCTCGCGGCCCTCGACGGTGGTGGTGACCACGCGGCCGCCGACCGCGGTCTGGATGGTATCGTGGATGTCGGAAATGTTCAGCCCGTAGCGCGAGGCGGCGTCGCGGTTGGGAATGATCTCGAGGTAGGGTTTGCCGACGATGCGGTCGGCGTTGACCGTTTCGGTGGCGAGGCCCTCGACTCCGCCGCTGCGCAGCAGGTGCTCGATCTGCACGCCGACCTGCTCGATTTCGGAAAGACTGTCGCCCTTGATCTTGAGTCCCATCGGCGCGCGCATGCCGGTGCGCAACATGACCAGGCGGGTCTCGATCGGTTGCAGCTTCGGCGCGCCGGTCACGCCGGGCATGCGGGTGGCCTGTTCGATTTCCTGCCAGATGTCGTCGGGCGTGCGGATGCCGGGCCGCCACTGGCGGTAGGGCTTGCCGCCGGGATCCTCGATCAAGCTACCACGGTCGTCGTAGATGAAATCGCCGTCTTTTCCCGTGCGGAAACGGAGCACGCGGCCCCTGTCGTCGGAGCGGTATTCGGGAAGGTAGTTGACGACCGTTTCGATCATCGAGATCGGCGCGGGGTCGAGCGGTGAGTCGACGCGGCCGATTTTTCCAACGACGCGATCGACCTCCGGAATGGCGGCGATGGCGCGGTCGAGGCGGCCGACCGTGTCGCGCGCTTCATCGATTGATGCGTGCGGGCTGACGGTCGGCATGAAGAGAAACGATCCTTCGTCGAGCGCCGGGCGGAACTCGCGGCCGAGGCCGGGGAGTTTTTCGGCGGCGCTTCGCCACAGCCGGGTCTCGGTGATGCCGGGCCCGACGGTCCGCGGCAGGAAGGCGAAGATTTTCGGGAATCCGAGCCACACGCAGAAGGCGAACACGAGGAACGCGCCGGGCACGGCGAGGAAGAGCGGCTTGTGATCGAGACACCAGCGAAGCACGCGCGGGTAGGTCATTTCGAAGATCTTGAAGCCGAGCAGCAGGCCGCCGACGACGAGGATGACGAAGATGATGTTCTCGAGCGCGTTGCGGTCGAGGCCGAGCGGCATCCAGTCGAGGGTCAGGAAAACCACCACGCCGAGCGCGGCGACGGCATTCAGGCCGAGGACCACGGTGCGGCGGGTTTTTCCTCGGACCCATGGATCGACCGCCACCCCGGCGGCGAGGGCGAGCAGCGCGAGGGCCAGCGGGGTGGAGAGGGAAAACGCGATCACGCCCGCGGCGGCGAGCAGGCCGCAGGAAAGGGCGCGGCGGCTCCGGAACCATTTCGGAAACGAGCCGAAGAGCAGGTGCGCGACGGGCGGGATGATGGTCAGCGCAACGATGATCGAGGCGGTCAGCGCGAAGGTCTTGGTGAAGGCCAGCGGGCGGAACAGGCGGCCGGCCTCGCCGGTCATGGCGAAGACCGGCAGGAAGCTGATGACCGTGGTCAGCACCGAGGTGGTCACCGCGCTGGCGACCTCGGTGACGGCGCGGTAGATCACGGCGGCGCGGCTTTCCCCGGGATCGGACTCGTCGAGGTGCTTGAGCATGTTCTCGGTGAGGACGATGCCGACATCGACCACGGTGCCGATGGCGATGGCGATGCCGGACAGCGCGACGATGTTGGCATCGACGCCGGCGATCTTCATCGCGATGAAGGTGATCAGCACGGCCAGCGGCAGCATGGCGGAAATGAGCAGGCTGCTGCGGAGGTGGAGCACCATCACGACCACCACGATGATGGTGACGAGCACCTGCTGGACGAGCGCCTCGTCGAGGGTGTTGAGCGTTTCGCCGATGAGCTGGGCGCGGTCGTAGAAAGTCACGACGGTGACCTGCGAGGTGGTGAGCCAGTCCGGCCAGTCGGCGCGGGGTGTGTTGCGGGTGAAGGCGAGCCATGCCTCATCTCCGAGTGTGCCGTCCGCTTCGAATGCCGGAGATAGGTCGTGCTCTCGAGCGAAGGCCTCGACGCGGGCGTGATCGGTCTTTTCCCAATCGACCACGGCACGGACCGGCAGCGCTGACTGGAGTTCGGCGATCTTCGATTTCGCGGCCTTGATGGCTTCGAGCGGATTGGCGCCGTAGCGGGCGACGACCACGCCGCCGACGGCATCGGCGCCGTTCACGTCGAGCGCGCCGCGGCGCATCGCCGGGCCGAGATGGACGGAGGCGACGTCGGCGACGGTGATCGGCGTGTTGTCGCGGACGGCGACGACGGCCTGTTCGAGGTCGCCGACGCTTTCGATGTAGCCGGTGCCGCGGAGGAAATACTCGACGCCGTTGACGGCGAGGTTGCGGGCGCCGATTTCCTGATTGGACTTGCGAACGGCATCAACCACCTGGGCGAGCGTGACCTCGTTGGCGCGCAGGCGGTCGGGATCGACATCGACCTGATACTGCCGCTCGAAGCCGCCGATCGAGGCGACCTCGGCGACGCCCTTGGCGGAAAGCAGCGAGTAGCGGACCTGCCAATCCTGGATGGCGCGGAGTTCGTCGAGGTCCCAGCCGCCGGCGGGCTTGTCCTCGGGGTCGCGGCCTTCGAGCGTGTACCAGAAGACCTGCCCGAGGCCGGTGGCGTCGGGCCCGAGGGTCGGCGCGACATCCTGAGGGAGCAGGTTGGCGGGCAGGGAGTTGAGTTTTTCCAGGACCCTACTACGACTCCAGTAGAACTCCACGTCCTCCTCGAAGATGAGATAGATCGAGGAGCTGCCGAACATCGAGTAGGAGCGGACCTCCTTGACACCCGGGATGCCGAGCAGGGCGACGGTGAGCGGGTAGGTGACCTGGTCCTCGACGTCCTGCGGCGAGCGGCCGGGCCAGTCGGTGAAGACGATCTGCTGGTTGTCGCCGAGGTCCGGGATGGCATCGACGGCGACGGGATCGCGCTTGTAGCCGCCGGTGTCCCAGTCGAAGGGGGCGACGCGGATGCCCCAGGCGATGAAGAAGGTCAGCAGGAGCAGGACGACCAGCTTCTGGTGGAGGCAGAAATGGATGAGAGATTTCATCACGAAGTGATCAGTGCCGAGTGATCAGTGATCAGTGGAAGAGCCGAGCGAGAGCGTCTCGGTGACGTTGCCGCAGGTGGGCATGGCGTCACCGTAGTAGGGGTTGAGGACCTTGGGTTCGGGGGAAAGCCAGTCGGCACCCCCGCCGAAGGCCATGGGGCAGTGGACGACGTAGGCGGGGCCGACGGCGTCGGGGGCGCGTTCGCGGATGAGGGCGATCAGTTGTTGGCTGAGGCGCGCGAAAGCGGCGCGGCGGGATTTGAGGTCGGAGGCGTCGAGGAGGGGAGCGGTGAAATCGGCGAGGCCGAGGGGCTCGAGAACTTCGGCAAGTTGGGCGGCGGCTTGCTTGGCGGCGGGTTCGTCGTCGTGGGCGAGCGCGCTAGCGATCGGGTAGTAAACGGCGAGCGCCGCGCGGAGGGCGGCGGCTTCGGCGGGGTCGACCTCGGTTCCGGCGGGGGTGAGGGACATCATCGAGGGCTTGGCTTGGATCTGGAGTTCGGAGTCGAGCTTGAAGGCGCCATGGACCACGACGAGTTCGCCTTCCTCAAGGCCGCCCTCGACGATGAATCGCTCGCCGACCTTCGGACCGAGGAGGATCTCGCGGCCTTCATAGTGACCGGCTTCCTTGAGCTTCACGTAAACGACGGCGCGCTGGCCGGTGCGGAGGACGGCCGAGGCGGGAACGAGCAGGGGCTCGGGGGCGCCTTTGGCATCGGGGATGAAGCCAAGTTCCTCGGCCGGAACGAGGTCCATGCCGCAGATGTCGCACTGGCCGGGGCCGTCCTTGACGATTTCCGGGTGCATCGGGCTGATCCATTTCCCGGCCAGCGAGGGATCGAGCGCCCGGCCGTTGGCGGTGACCGACGAGCGGGCGACGGCCTCGGCGAACATGCCGGGCTTCAGGGCGAGGTCGGGGTTGTCGACATTGACGCGAACCTTGGCGACGCGGCGCATGGGATCGATCTCGGGGTCGATGAAGGCGATGGGTCCGTGGAAGGTGCGGCCGGGCAGGGCTTCGACCGTAAAGCGGACGTCCTGCGCGTAGCGGAGCCACTGGAGGTCGGACTCGTAGGCCTCGAGCTTCAGCCAGACGGTCGACAGGTCGGCGACCTTGAACAGCGGGTCGCCGGTCTTCACATACTGGCCTTCGTTGGCGAGCTTGGCGGTGACCACGCCGGACTGCGGCGCGTAGAGCGTGAGGTGGTCGCTGGGAGTCTCGGAGTTCTCGATTTCCGCGATCTGCTGCTCGCTGAACTGGAGCAGGCGGAGCTTTTCCCGGGCGGCTTCGAGCAAGCGGCGGCGGGTGTCGCGCGCGGCGCCGGAGGGGTTGTTTTCGAGGGAACGCCGGGCCTCGATGAGTTCGCGCTGCGCGACCATGAGGTCGGGCGAGTAGATTTCGGCAAGGTGGTCGCCCTGACGGACGAGGGCACCGGTGTAGTCGACGAAAAGCCGGTCGAGCCGGCCGGCGACGCGCGAGGTGATGGTGGAAATACGGCGTTCATCGTAGTCGATGCGGCCGAACAGCCGGACCTCGGCCTGGGCGGGGGCACGGACGACAGGGGCGGTGCGCAGGTCGAGCAGCGCGACGGCCTCGGACGTGAGGACGATCTCGCGCGGGCCGGTGGCGGCACCTTCCTCGAGCGGGATGAGGTCCATGTTGCAGATCGGGCACAGGCCGGGGTTCGGCTGGCGGATCTGGGGGTGCATGGAGCAGGTCCAGAGGGTGTCGGACTCGGTGTGGATGTGTTTTTCTCCGGTCGCCGGCGTGCCGAACCACCAGCCGAAGAGGAAGAGGAGGACCGCGCCGAGGAACAGGGGCCAGGTTTTCAGGAAGCGGGAGGCTTTCATGGGAAGTTTAGCGGATGCCGGCGGCGGCCTTGAGGGTGGCGGTGGCCTTGCCGAGCTGGGCGCGGTTGCGGGCGAGTTGGAGGCGGTAGGCGAGGTGCTGACGCCAGGTTTCGATGAGGTCGTTGAAGCTGTTTTTTCCCGTGCTGTAGCCGGTGAGGGTGACGTCGTAGGCCTGGCCGGCATCGGGGATGAGGCGGGTCTCGAAAAGCCGGGCGACCTCGCGCGCGGTCTTGGCCTCGAACCAGGCTTCCTCGACGCGGTAGCGCAGGTCGGATCGCTTGGCGGCGATCATGGACTCGGTTTCGGCCATGCCCTCACGGGACTCGCGGATCATCGCGCGGCGCGGTTCCTGCCACAGCGGGATGTTGATGCCGAGGGTGGCATAGAGCTGGTCGCGGCCGTTGGACATGCGCGACAGGCCGGAGTCGGAGATCGATCCGTGGGTGATGCCGGCGGTGAAATCAGGATACTTTTCGAGTTCGGCGCGCTTGAGCTGGTGGCGGAAGGCGTTGGCGCGCTGTTCGGCGGCGGCGACCTCGGGGTGGTTCGCCTGGGCGCGGGCGAGCAGGCTTTCCAAAGACCCGGGCGAGGGAATGGAGGCATTGGCGGGCGTGGGCAAGGAAGCTCCGGAGGGGCGGTTGAGGAGGGAGTTGAGTCTCGCCGCGGCGGTGGCGCGGAGTTTTTCGGCCTCGGCGAGGTCGCGGTCGACCATCGTCAGTTCGTTGGCGAGCCGGAGCTGGTCGGCCTGGCTGGCCTGGTCGGCGGCGACGCGGGCGTCGATGGCCTGGCGCAGCGCATCGAGCACCGAGCGGCTCTCCTGGGTGAGGGCGATGGTCTGGTGCGCGAGGTAGAGATCCCACCAGGCGGCGTGGACCTGCTCGGTGAGCTTGAGTTCGAGGGCCTCGATCTCGGCGCGGGCGGCGGCGGCCTCGCTGTCGGCGGCGGCGGCGGCCTCGCGGCGCTTGCCGGGGAAAGGGAGCTTCTGTTTCACCGAGGCCATCGCTTCCATGCGGCCGGCGGCGGTCTCGGCCATCGAGCCGGCGGCGATTTCGGCCGTGGGATCGGGCAGGGAGCGCGCTTGCGGAGCCTTGGCGGCGAGTCGCCCGGCACGGTGGCGGGCGGCGGCGAGGGAGGGATGGTGCTGGATGGCGAGTGCCGCAAGGACGTCGGGGCCCGCGCTACGGGGAATGCCGTAATTCACGGCGGCGGCGGGTGGCGGCACGTCGAGCATGGCCGACTTGGCGCCGACGGCATCGGGCGAGTTCGAGCAGGCAGCGAGCCACAGGCAGGTTCCTGCGATGAGGATGCGGTGCATGGGAAAAGAGGTGGCCACCGGAGGCGCGCATCAGGCTCCTCCGGTGGCAAGGGGTCAGGGCTGTTCGAGCTTCGACAGGTATTTCTCCGGGTCCTTGCGGAACTTCGGCTCGCAGTGCTCGCAGCAGAACTTGATCGTCTGGCCCTCGTAGACGATGACATGGGGCTCGCCCATTTCGCCGAGCTTCTCTCCGGAAACGAGGCAGACCTCCAGCGGATAGGGCTTGGCGCCGGCGGTGTCGACCGCCGTCGCGGACTCGGCCGGTGGCTCGGCGGTGGCCGTTTCCTGCTTCGAGCAGGAGGTGAAGGCGAAGGCGAGGGATGTGATCAGGATGGTGATTTTCATGATGGTTGGTTCTGTTAGATAGAGTGGGGATTGAGGGGCAAAGCGTGGAGTGACCGGGGCCGGAAAGGGCCGCAGCGGTACGCGGAAAAGCCGCCGCGAAGCAAGGTGCGGGCGGGTTCAGGAAACGGCGGGCTTCAAATGAGCCAGCGGGCGAGGCGGGCAAGCCGCGTTCGCGGGGGATCGCTGCCGGGGAAAAAGTGTGCGGCCACGAAGATGCGGGGGACTTCCGCTGGGGGCGTCACCGCGATGAAGATTTCCGCGGGAAGCGGGATCCCGGGGTCGTGGGAAAGTTCGGGGGCCTTGGCGAGATCGCGCGGGTCCTTCGACTTGCAGTGGCAGACGTGCTCCTTGGGAGACGGGTCACCGTGCTTTTTCGTGGCGGATTTCTCGCAACACGAGTGGCGGGCGGGACCGGCGTCCTTGCTGCATCCCTCCGCCGCGCAGCAACAGAGCGGGCTTCCGATGAGGAAGACCAGCAGCAGGGCGACGATGGATCGGGAGAGACTCAATGCAGGTGTGAGGTTCCGGACGACGAATGATTCCATAAACCTGAAGCATCGCCGGGGCAAGCCCCCGGATCCGTCACCTTGATTTCACGAACCGTTCACCGCGCGAGCATGCTCGTTTCATCGCGGCCTCCGAGCCTTTCCAACGAAGAGCATTTGAAGCCATGAACGTGATGAATCCCACCCCAGTTGTCGCCGCGCTGGTCCTGCTGACGCGGCTTGCCACAGCGCTGCCGACTCCCGATGCCGATGCCGACCGCACGCTGCCACCCCGGTTCGAGGTGACCGGCGAGCAGAACGCCGAGGCCTTTCCGCTGAAGTCGACCGACCTTCAGGCCACCCTTTCCGGCGTGATCGCCGAGGTCACGGTCAAGCAAACCTACGCCAACACGGGCAGTTCGCCGATCGAGGCGGTCTATGTTTTTCCGGCCAGCACGCGGGCGGCGGTGCACGGGGTGGAAATGAAGATCGGCGAGCGCGTGGTGGTGGCCGAGATCCAGGAGAAGAAGCAGGCCAAGGCGACCTATGAAAAGGCCAAGGCCGAGCACAAGACGGCATCGCTGCTCGAGCAGGAGCGTCCGAATGTGTTCCGCATGAACGTGGCGAACATCCTGCCCGGCGATGAGGTGAAGGTGACGCTCCATTTCAGCGAGAAGCTGACCGCAACGGAGAGGGTGTATGAGTTCGTGTATCCGACCGTGGTCGGCCCGCGCTACTCGAATGCCGGCGCGGCGACCGAGCCGTGGATCGGGAACCCCTATCTGGGGGAAGGCGTGGCGACCCCGGCGACCTTCGCGGCCCAAATCCGGGTGAATGCCGGCATGCCGTTGCAGTCGCTGACCTCGCCGAGCCACTCGGTGAAAATCGACTTCACCGGCAAGGAGCAGGCGGAGGTGGACCTGCCGGCCAGCGGCGAGGCGGCGGACCGGGATTTCGTGCTGCACTACCGCTTGGCCGACTCGCAGGTGGCCAGCGGGCTGCTGCTGCACGAGGGGGAAAAGGAGAACTTCTTCCTGGTGAATGTGGAGCCGCCCCAGCGGGTCGTGCCGGAGCAGATCCCGGCGCGCGACTATCTGTTCGTGCTGGATGTCAGTGGCAGCATGCACGGCTTTCCGCTGGATACCGCCAAGTCTCTGATGCGCGATTTACTGGGTGGCCTGCGGCCGACGGATACCTTCAACGTGCTGCTCTTCGCCGGGGAAAGCCGGATGTTTTCCCAAACCTCGCTGCCGGCCACGCCGGAAAACATCGCCCGCGGCACCGACCTCACGCGGATGGCGAACGGCAGCGGTGGCACCGAGCTGCTGCCGGCCCTGAAGCGCGCGCTGGCGCTGCCGATGGACGAAGACACCTCGCGCAGCATCGTGGTGGTGACGGACGGCTACGTCAGCATCGAGCGCGAGGCCTTCGAGCTGGTGCGGTCGCAGCGCGGGCGGGCGAACCTGTTCGCCTTCGGGATCGGCAGCTCGGTCAACCGCTGGCTGATCGAGGGTCTGGCCCGCGCCGGCATGGGCGAGCCTTTCTTCGTCCTGCATCCCGGCGAGGCGGAGGAAACGGCGCGCCGTTTCCGCGGCTACATCAGCTCGCCGGTGCTGACGGGGATCCGGGTGAGCTACGAGGGGTTTCGTACTTCCGAGGTGCAGCCGCGGAGCATCCCGGACGTGTTCGCCGACCGTCCGATCGAGCTGATCGGGAAATGGACCGGCGAGCCGCGGGGGCGGATCATCGTGACCGGCCAGGGCGGCGCGGGGCCGTATAAGGCGGTTTTCGACGTGGCCGACGTGGCCTCGCGCAGCAACCCGGCGCTGCGGACCTTGTGGGCGCGGGAAAAGGTGCGCACGCTGGCGGACGATGCTCTGGTGGCGGGCCGGGGGAAAGAGGAGATCAACCGGGAAATCACCACGCTCGGGCTGACCTACAGCCTGCTGACGGAGCACACCTCTTTCGTGGCCGTGGATGAAACCCCGCGCGAGGTGGTGGACAAGCTCAAGAAGGTGACCCAGCCGCTGCCGCTGCCGAAGGGGGTCGGCGAACAGGCGCTCGGCACCGGCCAGGTGGTGTCGGGCGGCGGTGGCTCCGCGGTGGGTGCGGCGCCGGAGCCGGGGGTGGTGAGCCTTTTGCTGCTGACGGCCGCCGGCCTGCTCCTGCATCGGCATCGGGTGCAGCCGGGAGAATGATGCCGCGGTGCTACGATGAACACGGTAGTTCCCGGTATGAGGATGGCCGGGTCCGGGTGCCCGGCGATCCGCTGGAAGGCCGTGGCGGCCGTGGCGGCGCTGCTGTTGGCCTCGCTGCCGACGCTGGCGTGGTACGGGCGGCGGCTTGACGATGGCTCCGACGAGCCGCTCGGGTTGATCGCGCTGCTGGCGGGGCTGGGCACCTTGGGGGCGGCTGTTCGTTTCGGCGGGCGCGACCGCGACCAGGTGAGGATCGCGGCCGGCCGGATGCTGGCCGGGGCGGCCGGGCTGGCGGTGGTGCAGGCCGCGGGCTGGCCGCGCTATCCGCTGCTCACCGGCCTGCTGACGGTGGCGGTGATCGGCTTTTCCCTCCGCATGCCGCGCGGCAAGGCGGGCGTGATGGCGTTGCTCGTGTTGTCGCTGCCGCTGGTGGCGTCGCTCGACTTTTATGCCGGCTATCCGCTGCGCCTCGCCGCGGCGGAAATCACCCGCTGGCTTTTGAAACTCGGCGGGCTGCCGGTCGAGCGGGCCGGCGTGGTGATCCTGGAGGGCGAGCGGATGGTCGGGATCGATCCACCCTGTGCCGGCATCCGGATGCTGTGGACGGCGTGCTTCGTGGCCGCGGTGCTGGCGGCGCGCCTGCGGCTCAGTGCGGTGCGGACGCTCGCCCTGCTGACCATGGCGGTGGGATGTGTGATCATCGGCAACGGGCTGCGCGCGGCGATCGTGTTTTTCCCGGAATCGGGGCGCGTGGCATGGCCTCATTGGCTGCATCCCGGGACCGGCTTGCTGGTTCATGGCGGCGTGTTGCTGGCGGTGTTCCATCTCAGCGGGCGGCTCGCCCGACTGCGGCGGCCGCGCGGGAGTTTGCTGCGCCGTGGTATGGTCGTCGGGTTCGGTCTGCTGGCTGTGGTGGCGGGTCGGACGGCGGAGCGACCGGGCCCGATCGAAACGCAGGGCATTGATGAGAAATGGCCGGCGGTCTGGGAGGGAGTTCCTTTGGTCCGCCTGCCTCTGAGCAAGGTGGAGGAGCGCTTCGCGGCGGCCTTTCCGGGGTCGATCGCCCGCTTCCGCTGCGGCGATGCCGAGCTGATCCTGCGGCGGACCGATCGCGCCACGCGGAGGATGCATCCGGCGGCGGACTGCCTGCGGGCCGAAGGTTTCACCACCCACAGCGAGCCGGCGCACCGTGATGCCGACGGCCGGCTGTGGGGCACCACCCGGGCCGGGCGCGATGGCCGGAGCTGGACGGTCCGCGAGCGCTACGTTTCCGCGGGCGGCAAGGCCTGCACGGATGCTTCGGCATGGTTTTGGAATGCCACCCTGCATCCCGAGGCGGGGCCGTGGACGGCGGTGACGATGATCCGCCCGGCGGAAACCCCATAGGATGTCGTCCGCCCGGCAATCTTTCGCGGCTTTCGTGACAATGTCGTGCCGAGCCGAAGGTATACGCGATTGGAAATTTCATGCAAAACACCGGGCGGCATCCACCGGAACTCCGCCCGGATGCACTTCCGATCCGGCGACCTCATTTCACCACCTGAACCCATGATATTCCGATGAAACCTTCACCTGGTTGTTCTCTGACTGCCCTGGTTCCCGTCCTTCTTGCCTTGTGGGCGATCCCGGCCAAGGCAAGCTCCTATGCGGACGCGGTGCTCGCCGACGGCCCGCTGGTGTTCCTTCCTCTGGGAGGTGCGATTCCGCAAAGCGTCGCGGTCAACAGCGGCAGCCTCGGCGCGGTGCTCGATGGCACGCACGCCGGCGTCGGATACCGTGACTTCGGGGCTCTCGACGCGGGCACGAGCACGGCGATCTCCTATGCCGATGGTGCCCTGACGACGGTGCCTTTCCATGCGGCGCTGAATCCGCCGGCGGGCGAATCTTTCACCATCGAGGCCTGGGTCCGCCCCGACGTGAACGGCGCCACCAACGCCCAGGCTCCGCTGTTCAATCGCCGCTCGGCGGGAAACCGGCAGGGCTGGGCGTTTTTCCAGCGCTCTTCGACCACCGGCTGGAATTTCCGGATGTATGATGAAAATGGCGGGACTCCGTCGATCGACATCACCGGCGGCTCCTACTTCATCGGGGCCTGGTCCCATCTGGCCGTGGTGTGGGACGGCCCGGCTTCGACCGCCACCCTTTACGTCGATGGGGTGAACGTGGGCAGCCAGTCGGGCGGCTACGTGCCGAACACCGAGGTGCCGCTCGGGCTGGGCGCCTACAGCTCCGACAACGCCGGCGACAACCCCTTCACCGGCGGCCTCGACGAGGTGGCCTTCTACCCGGCCGCGCTGACCTCCCAACAGATCAACGCCCACATCGACAATGCGTGGACGCTGACCCCCGAGCAGTCCTATGCCACGCTGGTCGAGTCGGATGGCGCGATCCTTCACCTGCGCCTGGACGAGTACCCACCGTCGCGGGTGGTGGCGGGAAATCTGGGCAGCCTCGGTGTTGCCGGAAACGGCATCCATTTTCCCGGAGCCATCCACGGGGTGGCGGGCGCGCTGGCGGGCGATGACAACCCGGCGATGCGCTACGACATGATCGACCCGGTCTCCACCGATGGCGGCTATCCCACCGTGCTGCCGGCGGAGGAGGCGCTCAACTCGGAGAGCTTCTCGTGGGAGGGCTGGGTGCGCCCGCTGGCCGAGGGGAATCCGAATGCACAGGCGTTGGTGAAAAACCACGAGCCCAACGGAGACCGCACCGGATGGGTGATCTGGCAGCGGGGGTCCAACGCCGCCACCAGTCCCGGCAGCGGCTACGGATGGAACCTCCGGCTCTACAACGGCAGTGGCAACAACGCGACCATCAACCTGGTGTCCGGCAATGGCGCCGGCGGATATGTCGTCGGCGAATGGCAGCATCTCGCCGTGACCTACAACGCCTCCACCCAGACCGCCCTCATCTATGTCAATGGTGCGCAGGTGGCGACGCAGACGACCACAGCGGGCCCCTATGTTCCGAACGGGCCCGGCGATGTTCCGATCGGCCTCGCCGGGTTTCCGAACGGCACCGAGAATCCGTTCAAGGGTGATCTCGATGAAGTGGCGTTCTACGATACGGTGCTGTCTACCCAGCAGATTGCCGATCACCATGCCAACGGCATCAATGCCTCGCGCCCGGTGCCCTATCATGAGTTGATCGAGGCGGACGGTCCCGTAGCCTATTACCGGCTTGACGAGCCCGAGGTCGCGGCGGCGGAAAACCTCGGCTCGCTGGGAGCGGACGGGCAGGGGGTCTATGTCAACGATCCCCTTCCCATCGCGGCACCCGAGCTCCCGGTCTTCGATGTCGGGCAGATGGCCAGTCTTTTCGATGGCGACAAGACCTATGTCGAACTCCGCAATCCGGAGGAGTTGAACATTGCGGGTGAAATCACGCTTGAAGCGTGGGTTCGCCCGGATCCGACGCAGGTCCAGACTTCGGCGAACATCATCGGCCACGGGGGAAATGACAACTTCGACAAGGAACTCTATCTGCGGATCGAGGAAGGCAACTACGAGGTCGGAGCCAGCGGTGGCAAGGCGTCGTTCGCCATTCCCGCCGAGGATCTGAGCGGCGATGCCTGGGTGCACCTGGCGGGAACGTGGAGCGGCGGGGAGTGGATGCTCTACCGCAATGGCGAGCTGGTCGCCACGGGCGAGGATCCCGACGGTGCCGTGGCGGTCGACAACGCCAACTGGTCGATCGGGTCGCGCGGGCGGTGGAAATACGGCACCCTTTTCCCGGACGCGGTCGATCCCGGCCAGCTGCGGGTTTTCAGCGGCGGCATCAGCTCGGCGGCAATCTACGATACGGCGCTGTCCGCTTCGCGGATTGAAGCTCATTTCGCGGGCAGCGGCGGAGCGGTTCCGCAGCTGATGCTGAGCCGCCCGGCCGGCTCGGTCACGCTGGAGTGGACGGAAGGCGTGCTTCAGGAGTCGGGCGACCTCGGGAGCTGGAGCGACGTGCCCGGCGCGGTTTCCCCCTATCTGCCCGATGACGGGCCGATCCATTTTTACCGGCTCCGCTATTAGCGCCTCGGGCAGCCCCGGCGCCCGGCCTCCGTCGGGCGTCGGGGTGTGCCTTACGACTTCGCTGCGGCGGCTGCCGGATCACCTGCGCAATTCTCCGTGAACGCCGGGATCTGCGATGGGCCGGGCTGGCCGCCTCCCCGAGGATCCCTGCTCGCCGCAGGGCGTGGTCGGTGGCGTGGGCCAGGGCCACCCGCGGCCGGGCCGCTGGACGGAAATCGCCGGACGAGGTGCGCCGGAGGTTTTCCCAGTCGTCAAAGGGGGCCCTTCAGTCATCTCGAAGCACCTCGCGGACTTCGGCGATGAGGCGCTGGACCTCGCCGAGGAGGTCGGCAACGGCGCGGCGGGTCTCGATGCGCCACTCGGTCTCGGCGAGTTGTTCCTCATCGGCGGAATCGAGCCCGCGCAGGGCGTCGCGCAGGGCGTCGCGCGCCTTCTTGAGGCGGACCAGGGTGTCGCCGGCAGTCAAGGCGTCGGGCGGCCAGGGCTCGTCGGCATCGTGGCCGAGCGCGCCAGCGAGCTTGGCGGAGGCGATCTGGACGCCATTGACGATCTCGCGCAACGGATGCTCGCGGGGCGAATCGTCGGGCATCCAGCCCGCCACGTCATGAAAGAGCGCCACCGCGAGGTCCGTTGCCCGATCGAGCAGCTCGGGACGCCGAGGTTCGGGTCGATCCTTCCACGCTTCGGCCTCCAGCTCGGCCATGGCCTCGGCGGCGAGTTCGTTCATTTCATCGATCCATTGCTGGCGCTCCCGCGCGGCCTCGGGGGTATCCTCGGGTTCGGGCGGGTGACCGGTTTCCCGGCGCAGCCGCTCGCGCTCCTCGTGGTAGATCTCGTCGTAGCGGTCCTCGTCGAAGCCTTCACGCTCGATGCGCGCCTCGATGCGATCGAGCAGCTTGTCCATCCAGGCGGTCTGGGCTTCGGCTTCGGCCTCGGCGGTGCTTTGGGGGGCGTCGTCGTCGAAATCCTCGTCATCGACCGCCCCGGCATGGGCGGCGGAGAGGCGGTCCATGAAGCGGGTCATGGCTTCGGCATTGCGCGCCCGTTGGGCCAGTTCTTCATCGGCCGTCATCGTCCATGACGGATCGGGATTGAGCTCGAGTTCGAAGTCGGTGCTTTCAATGACCACGCGCCCGTTGGCCTCGCTGAACCACTCGAGGTAGAGGCAGTTCGCCCAGTGGTAGGATGGCCGGCCGGCTTGGGCGGCGCCGTGCCTTTCCTCCACCGGCGTGTCGGACACCTTGACCTTGCGGGAGGCGGTGATGTCGCCGACGACGCCCCGCTGGCAGGGAGCGAGCCCGTCGAGCGGGCCGGCCTGGGGCCGCGGCTGGTGGAAACGGAGGAGGTGGCCGGCGAGGTCGGCCCACGGCGAACCTTCCAGCTCGAGCTCGACCGGCTCCGCGCGGTTCGCGAGCCACAGGCGGCCGGTGGTTTGGCCGCGCTGGCGGCTGTCGATCTCACCGCGAACCACCTGCTGATCGATGCGCCAAGCCATGCCGCGAGGATGGGCGGGGAGGAGGGGCCTGCCAAGGAGGGATGTCCGCGGACTTCAGGCCCGGGATTTCCGGCGCCCGCGCCGGGTGAGCAGGCCGACGCCCGCGACGGCCAGGGCGGCGGTGCCGGGCTCGGGGACGGTCTGGATGTCGAAGCGCAGCGAGGGCCAGTCGGAGGCGAGCTGGCCGCTCCAATCGGACCCGAAGGCGACCGTCACGGAGTCCGCAGTGTAGGAAACGACGGGGTCCGAGGGGCGGGAAGCACCGGAGGGATTCAGCGGGGACGCCAGATAGGTGGCGTAGTTGCTGTCGGCGAAATTGAAGCTCACGCCGGAGATCCCGGCGGTCGGGGAGAAGTCGAGGTCGGACAGGGTCAGCACCAGCGAGAAGACGCCCTCGGGATCCTCGATGCCGACATCGAAGGTGTCGCCATCGACCCACGACAGGACGAGGGTGGGGAAACCGAGGGAGACGCTGGTGTTACCGGCCACGGAGGCCGAGGTGGTGGCGGGACCGAAGTCGAAGCCGTCGTAGGTGCCGGCGATCTGGTAGTCATCGCCGAGCAGCGAAGTGCTCTGGGCCGCGGCGAAGGACCCGGACAACACGGCCGCCGGAACGAGGCGGATCCAGCGGGGGAAACGGGCGGATTTTTTCATCAGTCGCAGGGCCTACCAGACAGGGCGCGTCAGGGCAAATCCTTTGGGACCGCGCCGGCGGCGGCTGCGGGCGAAGGGCTGAACCAGCCCGAATTCTCCGCCCGGTGGCGCGGCTGCCACCGTTTCACCGGCCGGGGCGGCGAAGGAAAGGAGGAGCCGGAGGCCGCTTACTCGGCCTTGGTCGAGAAGACGGGTAGCCTGGCCCCGGGATTGAGCGTTTCCGGGGTTTTCAGGGAAAACTGGCGGTCCTCGCCGACCTGGTACTGGGTCATCACGATGGGGACCACGGTCAGGACCACCAGCGGCGTGTCGTCATCGATCGCGCGCCCCACGTGGAGCAGCATGGCGCAGTTGGGGATCTTGGAAACCTTGAGCTGGTCGCCGGGGACGAACCAGTTCCGCGCGGCGGAGTTGGCGGTGGGGAAGAGGTAATCGACGACCACCGGGTAGGGCACGGGTTTGGCGAACTCATCCGGCTGGACCATCGCCCGCCCGCGGACGGCGAAGCCCTCGGGGAACAGGTCGTCACCGGTCAGGTCGCGCGTTTCCACGACCTCGAGGTCGGCCTCGACGTACTGGATCAGCTCGGGCTGTTTGAGGCCGGTCAGGTAGTTGCGCAGCAGCGCTCCGTTGAGGGTGGCGGTCTTGTCGTCGGGCAGCTCGGCGTAGCGGCGGTAGAGCTTTTCGGGATCCGCCGCCTCGCCGGGCGGGGCCTGCTGGAGGGTGAACCCGACCGGCGGCTCGGCGCGACCCAGCTTGCTGATGAGGCGGTAGAACTGCGGGATTTCCGGGTGACCGAAGACGTGCAGGGTGAGCAGCCAGGAAAGGATGGCCAGGCAGGCGGCGACGATGTTGGCGAGCAGCCACCCGTAATAGTGGGCGCGGCGTTTCCTCCGGGGGGGCAGCGTTTCCGCCTTGGCGCTCATTTCGTGGTGCAGTCGCCCTCGGGATCGAAGTCGGATGGCGGATCGCCGGCGGTTTCAAAGGAGGTGCCGCAGCCGCAGGAGCGGACGGCCTGGGGGTTGACGACCCGGAAGCCGGCGTCGGAAAGGCCGTCGGAGTAGTCGATCATGCAGCCGGCGAGCTTGTCCGCGCTGTCGCCGGCGACGATCAGGCGGCCGCCCCCGAAGGCGGAGAGGTCGTCGCCGTCCTCCGGCTCGGCGATCTTCATTTCATACTGCCAGCCGGCGCATCCGCCGCGGCGGACGGCGAGGCGCAGGCCGGCCTTTTCCGACGCTCCCTTGCTGGCAAGGAGATCGCGTAGGGCGGTGGCGGCGCGGTCGCTGATGGTGATCATGACGGGGTCTAGATAAAATGGCAGCGGCGGGGTGCGAGGAGAAAATATTTGCGCGGAATCGGCCGCAGCGGGGGCGGGCCGACGTTTTTCCCGGCGAGGATCCCCTTGCCGCCGAGGGGCGGGGAGTTTGAAGTGACGGGGTGCCGTCGATCCGAGTGCTCCCCGATGTCTTGGCCAGCCAGGTGGCGGCCGGCGAGGTGGTGGAGCGCCCGGCCAGCGTGGTCAAGGAGCTGGTGGAAAACAGCATCGATGCGGGCGCGCGCGAAGTGCTGGTGGAGATCCGCCGCGGCGGCGCGGCGCTGGTCCGCGTCACCGATGATGGCTGCGGCATGACGCCCGGGGACGCCCGCATGTCGCTGGAGCGGCACGCCACCAGCAAGCTGCGTGAGGCCGCCGATCTGCACCGGATCCGCACCCTCGGCTTTCGCGGCGAGGCGGTGCCCAGCATCGCCAGTGTGTCCCGTTTCCGCCTGAAAACCCGCACCGCCGGGGCGGTGGCGGGCACCGAGATCGAGGTCGAGGGCGGGCGCATCGCCGAGCCGCGCGATGCCGGCTGCCCGGTGGGGACGGTGATCGAGGTGAGGGACCTGTTTTTCAACGTGCCCGCGCGGAAGAAATTCCTGCGCACCGAGACCACCGAGAGCGCCCACATCGAGCACCAGCTGCGGCTGCACGCCCTGGCCGCGGCGGAGGTGCGGATCCGGTTCCGCAAGGACGAACGGGAGGTCTTCGACCTGCCGGCCGGGCTCGACCGCTTCGACCGCCTGCGCCAGATCGTGGGGCTGGCGGTCGGCAAGGAACTGCTGCGGCTGGAGACGACCGAGGGCCGCGGGCTGAAGGTGGAAGGCTTCCTTTTGCCGCACGGTCACGCCCGCCGCGGGCGGAAACACCAGTGCATCTTCCTCAACGGGCGGCCGGTCGAGGACGCCGCGATCTCGCGCGGGCTGGTCGAGGGCTTCCGCGGCGGCCTGCCCGAGGGGCTGCATCCGGCCGCCTGGCTGTGGATCGAGCTGGATCCCGCGCTGGTCGATGTGAACGTCCACCCCGCCAAGCGCGAGATCCGCCTGCGCCAGCCGCACGAGCTGCGGGAGGCGATCGCGGCCGCGGTGATGGGAGCGTCTTCGGCCCTGCAGCCGCCCAAGCCGGTGCTGCGGGAGCCGCCTTCGGCCCCCGTGCGACCGGCACCGCCTCGGTCGCCGGAATACGCCGCGCCCGCGCCGCGGCCGGTGGCCTGGCAGCCGGTCGCGGTCGAGTGCCCGCTGCTTCCCGACCCGGCGGAAACGTCGCGGCAAACCGGGCCACGCTTTCGTTTCATCGGCACCCTGCTCGGGCGCTATGCGCTGCTGGAATCGGAGGACGGCCTGGTGATGCTCGATCCGCAGGCGGCGCGGGAGCGGATCCTTTACGAAAAACTTCTCGCCGGCGGCCAGGGGAGCGGGCACTCGCAGAGCCTGCTGGTGCCGGTGGTGCTGGATCCCGGCCCGCGCGAGGCCGAGCTGCTGCTGGCCCATCGCGAGGGCCTCGCGACGGCGGGCTTCGAGCTGGGCGATTTCGGCGGCGGCAGTGTCCAGGTTTCCTCGGCGCCGTCCTTCGTCGATCCGGCGGAGGTCGCCGCGCTGCTCACCGGTCTCGCCGACGAGCTGGCCGATGAAGCCTCGCTTTCCCGTCGCTTCGCCCTCGAACGGCTGGCCAAATCCCTGGCACGGAAGGCCGCCCTGCTGGAAAAAACGCGGCCGGAGGAGGCGCTGGCGCTGCTCGACCGGCTCTTCGAGTGCGATCTTCCCTATTGCGCCGCCGACGGGCGCCCGACCCTTACCGAATTCTCCCTCGGAGAGCTGGAGCGACGGTTCGGCAGCAGCCGCTGAAAAGCGCGAAATTTTACGAGGGCAAAAGTTTAAAAAGCCTTGGTAGTCTTCGCGATTGTAATCTTAAGCAACTTCACGCCGGACGAAAGAGGGTTTCCGCTCATGAGCTTCAGACCTTCAAAATTTCAAATCGTTCAAATATTTTTCAAAAAGTTCTTGGTTCATCAATTTCACTGAAATATACGCAATCCCGTAAGAAGGCGGGATCGACGCCTTCCGACGACGATTTTTCATGACCCACCCGATTTCCATTTTCCTGCTCGCATGGACGGCCGTCACGGCGGGTGCCGGGGCCATGGGATTGAACCGGATGGTGGCGGAGAAACAGGAAGCCCTGCTGGAATCCCGCCGCGACCGGTTGCCGGCGCTGAGCGATCCATTCGGCGCGCCGGAGGCCGCGCGCATCGTGCTCGAGCCGGAGAACGTGCCGTATCGCAACGTGGCGACCTGGCGGGGGAACGTGGTGGCGACCGTTTTCTGGGTCGGTGAGCAGCCCAGCGAAAACAACCCGGTGGCCAATGTGGCCAGTGCCTGGGATCCGAACTGGATGCAGAATTTCGGCGGCTACGACGATCCTGCGCGTCGGTCCGGCTATCTGCCGGCCGGATTCACGCCGCAGCAGAATCCTTTTTACGTGGCGCTGCCTTACAACGACATCGACCCCGACGGCTTCCACCGCCCGGAGGCGTCGGAGGTGATTCCCTGGTTCTGGCGCGATTACCGCGGCGAGGGCGTATCCGTGTGCCGCGGCCGCTGGCTGGCGATCCACCGCGAGGGCCGGGTCTGCTACGCCCAGTGGGAGGACGTGGGGCCTTTCCAGACCGATCACTGGCAGTACGTGTTCGGCGGCGAGCCGCCGCGCGACAATCTGAACGGCGGGGCCGGCATCGATCTGAGTCCGGCCGTGCGTGATTTTCTCAAGCTCCGAAGCGGCGATCGCGTGCAATGGCGATTCGTCGAAAACAAGGATGTTCCCGCGGGTCCCTGGCGATCCTGGGAGCCTAGGTGATTGCGTAGTTCCGCATATTTAATCTCTAAGGCATCCTAACAACCGCAACCCCCTCAAACCCCCAAACGAAACGCTAAGCAAACCAAGTCCCACACCCAGCGAAGTCGTCCGAAAGCATTCCTAGTCCCGATGGAAGTTTTCGGCGGTCCGGAGAGGGGTTCTGTCCCGAACCGGTAGGGCGCGCCACCAGCCAATCCGCGCTCCCTGCCTTTGCCTCCTCCGGACCGGCTTCCGCCGGTGGTCCGTCCCGGCCACCGGCAACATGAAGCCGATCGAGCGATCCCACACACCAGCCATGAAAACCAGCCCATCGGTTGCGCTTGCCGCAACGCTCTGTCTTGCGCTCGCAGGACTGCCCGGAGTCGCCCACGCCAGGCGCTCCAGTTCCAGTTCCAACAACGGCAACGGCAACGGAAACGGAAACCAAGAGACCTTTCCCGCTCTGCCCTACGGTTGGCTCACCGCCTTCCCGACCATGGTGCAGACCGGCACCAAGCCGACCCTGACCTGGGGAATCAACTATCCCTCCATCGTCGAGGATTATGTCACCATCGTGCCTCCGGCCACCGTCGAGGCGGATGAAGACATCGACTGCGAGGTCCGGATCCTGGGCGCGGGTGTGACGGTGACTTCCAACGGCAGCTCGAACTACTCGTTCGTGCCGACCCAGGCGTTGATGAGCGTGGATGGTGGAAGCTACCAGCAGATCTTCTACGGCACCAACCTGGACGTGAACCCCGACCAGATCGTGAGATCATTCACCCTCCGCAGGCACGGCAAGCTCAAGTTCGGCGGACGCTACTATTACAACCGGTCCTGGGGGCCCTACTTCACCTCGGACAGCGGCACCGACAACGTGCGGACCCTCGTCAACGGCAGCACTCCGCCTTCGAACGTGCCGGACTACAATGCTCCGTCGCTGGAAAGTTTCATCAAACCCTACCTGAGTCCGAACGGGAAGGTCTCGATCGGGCCCATGGACGTCATCGTGTTCATGGAGCTGACCCACTACGACTCCCAGAAGTCGGACCCGGGCTACGACCTTCAGGACATGGTGATCCTCGTCACCTTCAAGTCGAAGGCCAAAACCAACAACGGCCACGGCAACAACCTTGACGGGATCGATTCCAGCAATCCCGGCAACGCCCCGTTCATCAATCTGGATACCGATCCCACCGTCGACGACGAAGCCGGCGGCGGAGGAGCAGCCTCGAGCAACCCGTGAACCCCGACCTGACCTGAATCATGAAATCCAAGTTCATTCTCTTCATGGCTGTGACCGGTCTCGGCGCGGCGTCGGATCAAAAACCCGTCTGGCGCGATGCCGCCACCCACGAGCAACTCGATGCGCAGCTGACCGAGTTCCGCCAGCACGACCCGATGAGCCGGCTCGAAGCGGTCACCGGCCAGGACCCGACCAAGATCAACCAGCCGGTCGATCTGCTCGAGCAATCCGACATCATCAGCTTCGGCGGCTTCACCACCCTGGTGCCCAAGCAGGCCATCCTCACCGTCCCGGATGACTACAAGGCCATGCTGGAAATGAAGCCGGGCAACCAAATCGTCGGGTGGGCCGAATTCTACGCCCGCAACCGCGGCTGGATCACCACCGTGGAAGTCACCCGCGTCCAGGCCGAGGGCAATGAGGCCCTGGCCAAGGAAAAGCGCGAGGCGATCGAGAAGAGCAGCAACCTCGTGGTGGCGGTCTACAAGGGCGGCCCGATCTCGGTGCTTCCGCTCAAGGTCGATCCCGCCAGCGTTGTCACCCAAAACGAAGAAGAGCAATGAAAACGGCGTTTCTCTCACTCTCCCTCGCCGCGCTGGCCCTGGGCGGCGTGGCGCACGGCCAGGCGGCGGACTTTTTCACCAACTTCGTGCGCCAGGTCCAGCTACCCACCGGCGTGACGTGGGACATGTCGGTTTCCTCCACCGGCGAGGAGCTTTCCCCGCTGGCGATCGATCCGGGCGGCGCGCGTTTCGAGCTGTGGACCATCCAGAACGATCCGGTCACCGTTTATCTCTTGGACACCCGCTACGTCGGCACCTACGTGCCGATGGCCGAAGTGTTGATCCGCACCGAGGACCCCAACACCTACACCGGCATCCCGCGCACCCGCGCCGACCGGCCGTTCGTGGTGGACATCGAAGTCTCCGGGCTGCTGGCGGGCGAGACCGACCCCGAGGCCTCGAAGAGCGTCAACCTGCTGCGCCACGTCCAGTCCTACGGGGCGGGGGGCACGGGAGTCGGGCTCGACCGCACCCAGGCCGCGCTGCTCAGCCAGGTTTCCCTGAACCACAATGCCCTTCACCGCATGACCATCCAGGTGAACTCGGTGCCGGGAGCCAATCGCGCCAAGGTCCGCGGCGAGGAGCGGTTCTCGGTTTACTCGCTGGATGACTACCAGGCGCCGCCTTCCCAGCTCGCCTCGATGTTCGTGCAGATCTGGCCGGTCGCGGATGGAACCCTGTCGGGAATCGAAAACGGCGACCAGCTGCGTTTCAACTGCCCGACGTTGACCATCGACGTCCACGACCTCTACCCGGATTCCCGCACCTATGTGCAGATCTATCAGGGCTCGCCCTCGCTGGGCACCGAGGGCGTCGTGGTCGCCGGCTCCGGCCTGGTGATCTACGATGCCGTCCCGCACGACCGCACCCTGGTCATCGATGACTGGGACAGCGTGATCACCGACAGCGGAAACTACACCATGGAGCTGGTGACGGTGACCCCCTTCGGCATCGACCGGCTCGACTACGTCAACTTCAACGTCGACCGCGACATCGAGATCAACGGCACGGTGACCACCGTGGAATGACGGGCCAGGGCGGCTTCAGCGCCCGCTTGCGGGGGCCGGCTGCCGCTCGTTTTCAATCCGGATCCGCAGGTTGTCGTTCCGATACATCACGGAATACTCGGCTTCACTCTGCTTGCGCAGCAGGTCCTCGATGCGGGTGAAGGCGATCAGCAGAAACAATCCCCGCACCGGTTCGCGATGATAGGAATGGGTCACGGTCGAGAAATGGTTGGAAACCGACTTTTCCTCCTGGTTGGCGGTCATCTTGCCGTGCTCGCGGGAAAGACGTCGCTTTTCCATTTCGAAGGCGTTTTCCACCGCCTCGGCCTCGGTGCCCTCGCCGCCGTAGTGGAGCGTCATTTCAATCAAGCGCCCGTCCTCGTAGCGGGCCTCGACCTGGCGCGCCGCGGCGTCCGGAATGAGTCCGGCGGCCGGGGAAAGACGGATCACCCGCAAGTGCGGCTTTTTCGCCGGCATCTCGATCTTCACGTCGAGGTCATGCCGGCCGGCCCAGTCGAGGATCCGTTCCGGACGGTCACCCCACTTCATGCCCAGCGGCGGTTCCAGCACCGCCTGGCCGCAAGCCGCCAGCGCGGCCGCCAGCCAGAGTGCCAGGATTCGAGTGCCCATGGCGGCAGCTTGCGGGCACCGGCGGGCGATCGCAAGCATCGCGGTCGGCAGCCCGGAGCCCCGCGATCGTGTGGGTTGCCAAAACGTCCATTTTTCATTAAGGAGGCTTAAGTGTTTGGAGCGGCGTCACCCCCCCGAAGCCCCTCCCGCGCCCGACCGACCGTTGCGCGTCCCCGCCGGACCGTGCCCCGGGGGTCGGTGTTGCTGGAGGCCACCTACGCCATGGTTTTCCTGGCGGCCCTGACGCTTGTCTTCATGAAACTGGCGCTCAACATCACGGCGCCGCGCCAGTGGACGCTCCAGCAGACGGTCACCGACGCCTACCTGACCTACGAGAAGGCCCTCGCCCAGCGCATGCCCTTCAACGAGCTGCTCTCCGACAGCTCCCCCTGGCCGACCTATCCCGAAAAGGCCCAGTCCACGGTGGAGCTGGGCAAGCTCCCCGGCGGCAAGACGATTTCCGGCACCATCATCCGCACCCGCACGCCGGATAAGGACAACTTCCCCGTCGATGGCGGGACCGGCACCGCGGCCGACAACCCCGCCGGCATGCGGACCTGGAATTTCCAGAGCATCCTGACCTACGAGATCGGCGGCAGGGCGTATGTGAAAACCCGAACCGTCGTCCGCTCCCAATGAAGACCGGAACCATCCGCCGGCGGCGGGGCTTCACCCTGCTCGAGCTGACCATGGCGATGTCGATCGGCCTGATGGTCGCCACCATGTCGCTGATGATGATGAATCAGCAGCTGGCCTTTCTGCGGATCTTCCAAGCCCAGGATTTCCTCACCCGCGAGGCACCGCTGATCAACAGCTACGTGAACCGCGTGATCAGCGGCGCGGACGGCTACCGCCTCTACCGCGACATGGATTCGCTGCGCTCGGGCGCCAGCCCGGTGCTGCAGGACGCCAAGGTGCTGGTCCTGCGCTACCGCATGCCGGATGGCAGCCTGCGGGCTTCGGCGCTGGCCTTCGAGGATCCGGGAAACGGCCGCGACGAGGGTCTGTATTTCCACCTGATCCCCACTTCCGGCGCGATCGGGGACCCCGATTGGTCGATCACCACCCTGGCGGATGACGTCACCTTCTCGATCGAGCAGGGCATCCTGAGGATGCGCCTGGAAGGCCCCAACGACGAGGAACTCGTCTATTCAGGAACCGAACTGTGATGAACACTCCCCCCAACCGGAAACCGGCGGGCTACGTCTCCTACCTGATGGTGCTGACGCTGGGCCTGACCGTGCTGCTCATGATGATGAGCACCTACCGCACCGCCACCCGCTCGCAGCAGGTGCAGGCGGAGGTGACGCTGCGCGGTGACTACGACACCAAGGAGGAAGCCGTGCTGCGGGCGATCGTGCCGCTGACCGCCAACAGCGCCATGAAGGCGATGATGGGTGGTTCCGACGAATCGAGCACCACCCGCCAACCGCTGTTGTGGCAGAAGATCTTCCGCCAGGCGATCGTCGATGGGAATGCCGAGACCTCGGTGAACAATGCCACGCTGAAGAAGTTCGGCTTGGCCGACGCCGTTATCGGCAACCCCGGCGATGCCGAGACCTACTCCGCCCAGACTTTCCGCGCCTACGACTCCACCAGCAGCTATGCCATGCCGGGCCTCGACCAGGACTTCGGCATCAATTTCCCCCCGCCGCTGGAAACCAGTAGCTCCCGCGTGCGGGCGAACGACCGCGACTATCCGATCATCACCACCAAGAAATACTACGGTTCGCTGTCGGCCAGCCGGGTGGGAGCCAGCGTCAGCGAATACAAGCAGTTCAACCTGATTCCCTACCCGAACATCCGCTTCGGCTACACCACGCCCGGCGAGCCCTTCGTGGCCAAGCGGAACTGGTGGGCTTTCCGCATGAACCTGGCCGACCACCACCAGGCTGAAACCGGCGTCCAGCGCCGCGAGCGGGATTTCGTGCTCTCCATCTACGAGGTGCCCTCGCAGCTCGCCATTTCCGCCGAGGCCTCCGCCGTGCTCGGCGAGTATGAGGATGGCTCCCAGTGGAAAAACACCAACATTGCCGGTGGCGTCTTCGCCTCCCAGGCCCGGGTCGGGGCCGGCATGAACCTCGAGCGGATCTCCGGCCGCAATGGCCTCGAAATTTCCAACGACGCGCAGATCGGTGACCAACCGCTGCTGGCCACCGGCGATCCCACCGGCGTGGTGCTGGACGAAAACGGCATGGCGGTCGGCACCGACCCCTTCGCCCCCGGCGTGCGCGAGAGGTATGAGATCACCAACGGCAACTTCATGCCCGTCTCGCTGTCCTCGGAAAGCGGCCGGACGGCCTTCATCCCGATCAACCGCGGGGCCGATTTCTTCGACCGCTACTGCGTTTCGGATGAGAGCCAGACCCTGTCCGACACCACCTGGAGCGACTACACCATCGGCGCCCGCCAGTGCGCGATGAGCCTCGACATCGCCGATGCGGTCAGCACCGACGACCCCACGCCCACCACGCTCAAGTTCCGCTACCAAAAGAACGGCTCGACCCAGACCATGACCATCGATCTCACCCCGGGATCGGGTACCGGTTTGCCCTCCGGTTACGTGCAATGCTGCGGGGAGGGCCAATCCTACTTCTTCCCCTATCCCGTGGACGTCGCCTACGGCTACAACGGGCACTACTACTACCAGTATGGCGTGAGCGGCTCCATCACCTTCAACAACGCGCGCTTCGGTGACCCGCTCTACGGCACCTTCAAGTATGGCTACTTCCGGCCCAGCTACCCGTGGGAGGTCACCCTGCTTCATGGCACGAAAACCTGCATCACCCTCTATCCGGAGCGCTTCGCGAAATTCCTGGCCCTCATCGGAGCCGACACCTGTGCGGTCAACCATTCCATTGCCGTCAACGTCGATTACCCCGGCTCCGCCGTACTGCAGCGGCCCTCGATTCCCTGCACCGAACTCGACTACGGCGTGGTGCTCCAGGAGTGCGCCGATCTCACCAGCTTCACCAAGGGCTTTTCCGTGGTGACCAATCTCCGGCTCTACATCGCGGACGACTTCAACACCACCGCCACCACGCCCCCCGCCGGCAGCGGGTTGCCCTCGCCCTTTTATCCGCCGTGCTCGTTGTTTGCCCCGGAAAAGCGCTACGGCGCGGAGAACGATCCCTACAACCTGAAGATCTCCGGCCAGCTCGGCAGCCTCGCCGGGGCCGGCGACCACCCGCAGGCCTCCGTCCACCTTCTGGACGTCAAGGCCGCCTCGGACAACGAGGTCGCCCACGACAACCTCGAAGTCAACCTGGCACCCATCGTCCACCCCGCCGCCCTGCCGCCCATCTGCATGATGAACTGGCTGATCGTGCTGGAGGAGCGCCGCCGCGAGTTCTACGAGGGCAACGCGGTCGATCACTGACGAGCCGGCCCCCTATCCCTGGTAAAGGATTCGCCCGCAGGTTTCGCACTGCACCAGCGAGTTGTCCGCCTGCAGCTTGACCAGGGTGGCGGCGATCAGCTTGACGTGGCAGCCGCCGCATTGGCCGTGGACCGCTGGCACGATGGCCATGCCGCCCTTTTTACGCATCAGGCGCTCGTAGAGGTCCAGCAGGTCCGGCTCCACGTCCGCGGCCAGCCGCTGGCGCTCGGCCCGGGTTTCCTCCAGCTGCTGCTGCAGGTTCTCCTGGCGCTGGGCCAGCGTGGCCAGGTCCTCGTCCACGATCTTCTGGGACTGGGCCAGCGTGGCCTCGGCCTCCTGCTGGTGTCCGCGCAGCTCGTCGGCTTCCTCCATCCGCTCCAGCAGCTGGGTTTCCAGGCGATCGATGTCTCCCAGATAGCGCTCGATCTCGTTCCCCAGCGCCCGGAATTCCTCGTTCTTGCGCGTTTCGAACTGCTGCTGGCGCAGCCGCGCCACCGTCGTTTTGCGGGTATCGATGTCGATTTCCACGTTCTTCGCCGCCACGCCGTTTTTCTGCGCGTTTTCACGGGCGGTCGCCACGGCGGCGCGGTCCCGGTCGAGCCGCTGGTCCGCCCGGCTCTTCTCCGCCGGAATCTTCGCGAGCTGGGCTTCGAGGTCGAGCAGGCGGCGGTCGCGGTCCTGAACGACCAGCAGCGCCTCTAGGTTGGAGGTCATGCCCGGACCCTGAAGAATGCTGCTTGGTGCGGCAAGCTCGGCGACGGGGATTGCATTGTTTCCGGAGCCCGGTGCAAGCTCCGCCCCGATGGACGAAGCCGAGCAAGAGTCGGAGACAATCACGATCCGCTGCCCCAAGTGCACCCAGCGGTTCAAGGTGCCGCCGGACTACATGGGAAAGATGGTCGAATGCGGGGGCTGCGACGAACGCTTCCGCGTCACCGAGGAGGTGGCGGTCCGCGCCCGGCGCTTTTATCCGGGTGAGCACCGCGATCCCCGCCTCGAGCACTTCAGCCGGGTGCCCATGAAATCCGGGCCCATGCCCAAGTTCCAGCCGGCCCCGAACCTCTCCGGCGGCCAGGCCGGACGCCAGGTCGAGACCTTTTCCCCGGTCCGCCTCATGCTCGGCATCGCCGCCGTCGCCTTCATCGTCCTCGTCGGCTTCATCCTCGTCAGCGGCGGGGCACCCGGCCGGGTTCTCGACGGGGCCTCGATGACCGAGCGCCTCGTGCTCGCCGGCTTCACCGGCATCCTCGCCACCGTCCTGCTCGTCCTCGCCAACCCCTGGGCGCGGAAAAAGGGCCTCCTCGGCGGCCTGGCCGGCCTCGCCGTCCTGCTCGCGCTCCCGTTCCTCATCAAAGACGGCCTGCCGGATCCCGGACGCTCCCAGGTCGAGGCCGCCGGCAGCGCCCCCGGACCCGCGCCGGCGTCCGATCCGCTGGCCGACCCCTACGCCGCGATGAAGGAGGAAATGACCTACTCCAAGCTCGCCGAGGCCATCTCCGCCTATGGCCCCGATGGCGTGGAAGACGGTGCCACCGCGATGGGCGTGTGGCTGCGCGACGTGCGGGAATACAACAAGGACCTCATCGTCAAGTTCCTCATCCGCGGCACCCACGCCGACGCCAAGTCCTGGGCCTACAGCCGCCCGCCCTCCGACTACCTCGTCGTCCTCCACGGCGTCAGCCCCGACATCAAGCCCCTGCGGAAGCTCTGCGAGCGTTTCGGAAAAGTCGGCCGCGTCGTCGAGGAGCTTCAGGTCGTGGAAGTCACGGTCGATAACCAACGCTTCGTCGCCGGACCGCTTGCCAAGCTCGCCGACCCGGACGATCCCGCCTTTTACGAGCTCAACCGGCGGGAACTCGAAAGCATCGACCCCCAGCGCGTCGCCCGCGCCGTGAAACGCCTCGCCAACTCGCCCGCCAAGCTCTACCGGCCCGACATCGCCGCCCGTTTCCGCGAGTTGCTGGCGATCGATGACGATGACATGCGCTCCGACCTCGCCCGCGGCCTCATGGTCTGGGCCGACCCCGGCGACGGCTCCGCCGAGGCCGTTCACGATGCCGCCCGCAGGATCGCCGCTGCCGGCGACGAGGTGCCCCGCCCGATGATCGAGTTCCTCGTCCAGCAGCACGACGAGCGCGCCATCCCCTTCATCCACGAGCTGTGGCTCAAGCAGCCGCGCGACTGGGAAGCGCTTTACGGCGACCTCGGCCGCCCCATCGAGGAAACGGTGATGACGGCTCTCGACGAGGACTCGATGCTGCTCCGGATGTCGGCCATCCGCCTGTTGGGGCGGGTGGGTGGCGCCCGGAGCCTCGCCGCCCTGCAGCAGCTCCGATCCGGCTCCGCCGGCGAAATCCGCGCCCAGATCGAACAGGCCATCGCCTCCATCCAGAACCGCCGCTAGGGCGGTTTCTCTTCTCCATTGCCACCGTGGCGGAATCGGTAGACGCCGCGGACTTAAAATCCGTTGCCGGGCAACCGGCGTGAGGGTTCGAGTCCCTCCGGTGGCACTTTTTCAAAACTGGGGCACGCCGGGGGCGCGAGTGCCCGAAGTCATCCCTTTTGAAGGGATCGTGAAATCTACGGCGTTCGCCGTAGATTTTCCTTGGTGGACGGAGCTTCCCGAGCTCGGGCAAGGTTTCCCGGATTCCGGCCACGCGGCGGGGACGGTGGCCGCCGGAAGCGCTCCTGAAATCGCCGCCTGCCCCGGCGCTTGAACCGTCCGGGCGGATCCTTGACCCCTCCCGGCATTTTCGTCCCGACCCTACGCGATCGCGTATCAGAAAAGAACGGACAACCCCGTCAGATCGGGATACTTCCCCGCCCGTCAACCGAGCCCCCCACGGAAGACCCTCCACACACCCCCCATCGACCCCGCCCCTCTCGCATCCCCCCGTGCTCCAGAGGGACGGGGTCGATCTTTTTTCCGGCGCGGTGGATGCTCGCAAGCGGTCGGGGTGCGAGGCCGGTGGTTAGTTCGCCGGACGGATGTCGAGATAGACGGAGTGGAACTGATCGTAGAACTCGAAAAACGGCTTCAGCCGGGTGTCTCCGACCTGGAAGTGGAGCGTCGACGGATCACCGGTGATGGATTTTCCCAAATCATCCATGGCGAGCGCGACCGAACGCCAGGTGCTGCGGGCGCCGGATTCCTCGGCGGCGAGCAGGACCGGGCCGAAGAAGATGCTCGCGATGTTCGGCTGGTCCATCAGCGGCATGAGATGGAAGGACATCGGGATCTTGATCTCGATGCGGTCGCCGTCGTGCCAGTCGCGATCGAGCGTCACATAGCTGCCCGGTAAGGCGTCCGTGTGCCGCTCCTCGCCATTGATCCGGATGCGGAAGCCTTCGCTCGTCCATTCCGGCACGCGGACATGGATCCGAAACGCGCCCCCGCCTTTCAGCGTCAGCGTGGCGGTGTCCTCAAAGGGGAAGTTGGTCGCCTGGCTGAGCGTCACTCCCATTTCCTGCCAGTCGAGGGTCGAGGGCACGAACAGGTTCACGTAGAGCTCGCGGTTGTCGGCGGTTTTGAAATGGTTCATCGGCGGCACCTGCTCATCCGGGCGGCAGCCCGCTTTCCGCCCTAGCCCGCTCGGGGTAGGGTCAAGGGTAGGCCCGGATCTCCTCGGCCGTGAGGGCGCGGGTGAAGAAGGCGAACTCGGCGAAGCGGCCGTTGAAGTTGCGGACGACCGATGAGCCCGGAATGCCGGCTTCGGCGGCCTCGAAGTTGCCGAGGTTGGCCTTGCCAAGCGCCACCGGCGTGGGCCGCGTGATCGGGGCGGTGGCGACCTCGCGGCCATCCACGTAGGCCCGCATCACGGCGGCCTCGTTGTCGATCACGGTGGCCAGGGTGAGCCAGTGGCCGAGGTCCTTTTCCCCGACCACCGGCGGACTGACCAGCCGCTCCCAGGGCTCCTCGCTCGCCCGCATGCCGAGCAGCAGGCGGCCGTCGCGATCGAGCTTCCAGTGGATTTCCCCGACCTGCTTGGGAGCCATCGAAAGCAAGGCGTTGTGGTCGTGCGGCAGGCTGTCGACGCGGACCCGCGCCAGCATGGTGACGGCGGGCGCGAGGCCGTCGAGGCGGAAGCGGACGCGGTCGCTGGTGCGTGCGAAGCCGAGGGCATCGGCCTGCGGCCACGGCCCGGGCACGGGCTCGCAGCCGATCAGGATGCCCTCGCTTCCGGCCGGGGGATGGGCGGCGCGGTTGGGGAGCACGCCGCTCTTGATGTTACGGAAATCATAGTAGACCTGGAGGTCGCGCGACTGCCGCAGGCGGGAGGAGGCGGCCAGCCACTTGCGCCAGACGCGGTCGCGGGCCTGCTCGGCGGCCTTCGACAGCTCGCCGGGCCGGGCGAAAGCCGCGCGGTCGGCCTGCAGGTCGGTGGTCGCCCCTTGGTGGACCGCCACCGCGCCTCCTTCGTAGAGGGCGCGGGCGGAGCCTTCGTCGTCTTTCGGGTAAAGATCGACCTCGCCATCGAAGACGTGGACCTGGAGGTCGCCGCCATTTCCCACGCTCATGCCGAACTCGGTGCCGCGGTCCACCACCTTCATGGCCTCGCTGAGGACGGTGAAGCCGTGGGCGGGCGGCGGCACCTGCGCGGTGAGCTTGCCGGAGGTGAGGCGGGCGAGGTCCGGAGACACCAGTTCGAGCGAAGCGGGGCCCTCGAGATAGACCTTGGCGCCGCTGTAGAAATCGAGGCGGACCAGGCCTTTCTCGATCGAGAACAGGCCCGTGGGCAGGGCCGAACCCGTGGCAAATCCGGGCGCTCCGGCGGTCCACTCGACGCCGATCTGCTCGGCCAGCAAGGCGACGTCGTCCGCCGGCTGCGAGGTTGTTGGAGCCTCGGGGGATGGCTTCGTTTCGGCCTGGGCCGGCGCGGCCACCTCGCGCGGATTCAGCCACAGCACCAGGGCCAGGCAGGCGGCCAGACCGGCGGCGATCCAGGCGTAGCCCGCGGTGCGCGGCCTGCGTACCGGCATTTCGACCACGGGCGAGCTTCCGTTTTCCCGCAGCGCCCACTCCCGCAGCGCGCCGTGGTGGCCGGCATGCTCGTGGAAAATCCGCCGTGCCCGCGATGAATGCAGCAGCATGGCCTCCAGCTCCTCCCGCTCCTCGTCGGTGAGGCGGAGGTCGAAGTAGGCGCTGAGCAGGGCTTCCAGTCGGGCTTCGTCGATCATGGCGGTGGTGGGTCAGGAAGACGTGGGGGAGAGGCGGCGGTTCACGCAATCGCGAAGGAAGGCGCGGGCGCGGGAAAGGGTGACATTGACCGAATTGACGGTGCAGCCCATCAGGCGGGCGATCTGGGGCGGACGGTGGTCGCCACGGTAGCGGTATTCGATCGACCTCCGGGCCTGCGGGGCCAGCTCGGCGATGCAGTGGCGCAGCGCCTGCACGCGGCCATCGATCTCGGTCGGGTCGGCATAGGGATGCGTCTCGGTATCGAGTGCGTCGAGCACCTCGTCCGAGAGCACCGCGCGGCGGCCGTATTCGCGGCGGACGGCTTCGAGCGCCTTGAAGCGGGCGATGGTTTTGACCCAGGCGGGAAAACTGGTGCCGAGGGTGAATCCGCCGGCCTTGCGGCTGACCACCAGGAAGGTCTCCTGGAGGATGTCCTCGGCCAGCGTGAAGTCGGGCACGATCGACAGGATGTAGGTCCGGATCATGGGTTGGAATTTCAGGAAAAGTCCCTGCACGGCGGCGGTCTGCCGCTCGTCCGGGGTGTCGGGGTTCTCGGGTTCGGCGGGCATGGGGTGGGTTTCTGCCACTGGATGATCCGGAAGGGCCCCCGCATTAGCAGCGGCGGGAAAGTTTTTTGGCCTTCCGATGCTAATTCGTCCGGTGCCGCCGACATGGAGCATGAAGTTGATTGAAACCCTCGAAACCCATGAAAGCCACCTCCTTCTTGCCCCTCGTTCTTCTGGGATCCGCCTCGGCCGCCAATCTGATGCTCGATTTCGGCTCTTCGAGCGCGGTCGCCAGCCCCTACCTCAATCTCAGCCCGGCCCATGATGCCGGTGCCATTCCGGCCACCAGCACCAGCTGGAACACCATCAGCAGCTCGGCCGACCGCAGCGATCTGAGCTATGCCGACGGCAACGCGGCGCTCGGCGTGACGCTGAATCTCGGCCAGGAAAGCACCGCCGGCAGCGGCACGGTCAGCTTTGCCACCGAAATCACCAACCTCTCGCTGGCCGGATCCGGCGGGGCGGTGCCCGGCCAGCAGAACCTGCTGACCGCCGGCTCGATCTACGGGGATGACAGTAGCAGCACGGCGGCGGGCCGCGACGGCATCTTCGGCAGCGGCAGCTCCTCGGCAGGCTCGGCGGCGGGCCTGCGCATCGATGGCCTGGCGGCGGGCGTCTACGAACTCTACGTCATGGCCCGCAACACGAACACCAATGCGGCCGAAGTCCCGATGATCGCCTACGCCGGCGCGGGGGCGCTCTCCGGCACCTTCGACTACAGCGGACTGGCCGGAATGACGCAGAGCAACCCCGGCTACCCCTCGGCCACCTACGCCGGCGAGTACGGCTCGTTCGTAAACGGCGAGAACTTCGTGAAGCTCGGCGTGACCGTGGCGGACGGCGACTCGATCTACGTCGTGATCGATGGCGCGGGCTCCGACTCCCGCGGCTTCGTCAACATGGTCCAGGTGGTCGGCGTGCCCGAGCCATCGGCCCTGCTGCTCACGCTCCTGGGGGGTGGGTTTTTCCTGCGCCGCCGCCGCTGACCGGCATCCCGCACTGACGTATGACGACGTGCTTGTCATTCCTCCGCCGGCTGCTGGCGGTGGTCCTGCTGGTGGCACCCTGCCGGGGCGGGCTGCTGGTCGAGGAGTCCTTCGACTACGGCGTGGGCGGCCTGACCGGGCTCGCCGGCGGCAGCGGCTGGGCCGCGGCCTGGACCCAGGATGGCGAAGCCTGCCGGGTCACCACCGATTCGCTTGCCTACATGGATGCCTCCCTCCATTCGCTGGTCACCCGTGGCCGCACGCTGGACACCGCCGGGCCCGCCACGACCCGGAGCTTCCGGACCGTCGCCAACGGCCCGCTGGACAACGTGTGGATCTCCTTCCTCTACCGGCTGCCGGCGGCGAACTCGCTCTATGAGGGCGTGAATTTCTTCCTCGGGAGCTCGTCGATTTTCGCGGTGAGCAACTCCAGCATCTCCAGCGATGCCACCATCACGCTCAACAATTTCACCACCAACCAGGGCGTGTCGAGCGGTCGCGGCGAGTTCGGCCGGACGCACTTCATCGTGCTCCACGTGATCGATGGCGGCGGCGCAAACGACCGCGTCGAGCTGTTCGTCGATCCGCCGCTCACGGGCCCGGCGGGCGACCCGGAGGCGGCGATCGAGGCGGCCAGCCTCGGCTTCGACCGGGTCCGGATCGCCGGTCAGAACGGTGCCTCGCTGCAGGTCGACGAGCTGCGCATCGGCGAGACCTTCGACGATGTGGCGCCCCACGACGACCTCGATGCCGATGGCGATGGCCTGACCAACGAGCAGGAGATCGAGCTCGGGCTCGACCCGCTGGTTTCGGATCTGGCTTTGATCCAGGCGATCCGCGACCATGCAGGCTACTTCGATCTGGTCACGCCGCAGGACATCCGCGGGCAGGCCGGCTCGGGAGTGGTGGTCGAGGCCAGCGACGGGATCGCCGGGTTGTTCTTTGAAATCCAACAAAGTCCCGACCTCTCCGCCTGGAAGCTCCAGGAATCCGTCCGGCGCACCGTCGAGCTGCCTGCCGGGAAAAACTTCATCCGTCTTCAACTTGGCCCGCCATCTCCTTGAGAGCCTGCCTTTTTTCCACTGCCACATCCGTGTTCCGATCCCTTCCATCCCTTTTCGCCGCCGCCGGTCTTGTCGTCACGGCCGCCTCTGCCGATGAACCCGCGCACGACGTCGTGGTCTACGGAGGCACCTCCGGCGGCGTCACCGCCGCGGTCCAGGCCGCCCGCTCGGGGCGCTCGGTGGTATTGATCTCGCCGACCCCGCACCTCGGCGGCATGACCTCCAGCGGCCTCGGCTGGACCGACCTCGGCGACCCCGAAATTCTCGGCGGCCTGAGCCGCGAGTTCTTCACCGCGGTCTACCAGCACTACCAGGACGATGCGGCGTGGAGCTGGGAGGGCAAGAACCTGGCGATGGGTGGCCAGAACGGGCCGGCCTTCAACGCCACGCTCGGCATCGCCTCGGTGTTCGAGCCGAAGGTGGCGGAGGCGATCTTCGACGATCTCGTCAGCACGGCCGGAGTCACCGTGGCCTATGGCCGTCTCGACCTGGAGGCCGGGGTTTTAAAAAACGGAGCCGCCATCAGTGCGCTGCGCCTCGAGGACGGTCGGGTGTTTCCCGGCGGCATGTTCATCGATGCGTCCTACGAGGGCGACCTGCTGCCCGGCGCGGGCGTGGAGTTCATCATCGGCCGCGAGTCGAACGCCACCTACGGTGAAACCTACAATGGCATCCAGACGGTCCGCGCGACGAAGAACCAGCTGCCCGCGGGGATCGATCCCTACCTCACGCCGGGCGATGCCGGCAGCGGCCTGATCCGGGGCGTGAGCGACGAGCCGGCCGGCCCCGACGGCGGGGGCGACGACCGCCTGCAGGCTTACTGTTTCCGCATGGTGCTCACCGACGTGGCGGCGAACCGGGTGAGCGTGCCCCAGCCGGAGGGCTACGACGAGGCGGACTACGAGCTGCTTTTCCGCGCGATCGAGGCCGGGCAGACCTCGGGCTTCTTCAAGCTCTCGATGATGCCCAACCGCAAGACCGATTCCAACAACTCGGGCGGCATCTCGACCGACTTCATCGGCCGCAATTACGGCGACGGCTGGAGCTGGGCCACGCTGGACCACGACCAGCGTGATGCCCTGGCCAAGGCGCACGAGAACTGGCAGCGCGGCTTGCTGTGGACGCTGCAGAACCATCCGCGCGTCCCGGCCTCGATCCGCAACGCCTACGCTTCGTGGGGCCTGCCTGCGGACGAGTTCACCGACAACGACCACTGGCCGTGGCAGATCTACGTCCGCGAGGCGCGGCGCATGGTTTCCGACTTCGTGATGACCGAGGACTACTGCCGCGGCATCAAGCTGGCGGCCGACGCCATCGCGCTGGGGGCCTACGCCATGGACTCCCACCACGTGCGGCGGCAGGTGGTCGGCGGCCAGGTCCGCAACGAGGGCGATGTCCAGATTTCCCTCGGCACACCGTATCCGATCGGCTACCGCGCGATCGTGCCGAAGCGTGCCGAGTGCACCAACCTGCTGGTGCCGTGGAGCCTGTCGGCCTCGCACACGGCCTTCGGCTCGATCCGCATGGAGCCGGTGTTCATGGCGCTCGGACAGTCAGCGGCGCTGGCGGCGGACCTCGCCCTGGATGACGGCGTGGCCGTCCAGGACGTGGGCTATGGAAAGCTCCGTTCCGCGCTGATCGCCGCCGGCCAGGCGCTGGGCGATCCCGTGGCTCCCGCGCCGCAGACGGTGGTCGATGATGCCGACCCCGCCGTGGTGACCACCGGCGAGTGGTTGGAAAGCCAGAGCACCGGCGGCTACGCGGGCACCGGATACCTGCACGACGACAACACCGGCAAGGGCGACAAGAGCGTGCTCTTCCCGCTGCCATCCGCACCGGCCGGCCACCAGCGCGTCTACCTGCGCTGGACCTCCCACGCCAACCGCGCGTCGAACGTGCAGGTGGAGATCGTCCACGGCGGGGAGACCACCGTGCAGTCGATCGACGAGCGCAACAACGGCGGCCGCTGGATGCTGCTCGGCATCTTTCCCTTCAGCGGCGGCGAGGGCGAGGGCGTCCGCATCTCCAACGCCGGCACCAACGGCTACGTCGTCGCCGATGCCGCCGGCTTCACTCCGGTCGGGGAAAACGACGACTCCGATGGCGACGGCATGTCCGACCTCCGCGAGGCGGAACTCGGCCTCGATCCCGACATTTCGAACGCCTCCTTGTTCGAGGGCGTGCGCGCGCATCCGGGCTACTTCGGGCTTCATGCCCCGTCGGAAATCCAGGACCTCACCCTGACCTCGCCGCGGATGGAGGACGGCGGGCTGCGCTTCGACCTGCGCGATGTGGACGGCGTGCTGGAAAGCTTCCAGCGGACCGTCGACACGGCGGGCGGGCGGGCCTTTTTCCGCGCCTCGCTGGGCGGGGAAACGGCCGGATTTCTCAGTGAGCTGGCGGCCGGCGCGAACCTCACTGTGGTGGCCTACGGCACCAGCCTCACGGCCAACGGGGCCTGGGTGAACCGGCTGCGCGACTGGCTCGCGGCGAGCTATCCGGGCCGGGTCACCGTGATCAACAGCGGCCTCAGCGGCAAGAACTCGGCCGAGGGCGTGGCCCGCCTGCAGGAGAAGGTCCTCGACCACCAACCCGACGTGCTGTTCGTCGAGTTCGCGATGAACGATGCCTTCCGCTACAGCGACGGCACGCCCTCGCTCAGCGTCGACGACGCGCGCGCGAACCTCGCCGCCATCGTCGATGCCGTGCAGGCGCAGAACCCGGACTGCGAGGTCGTCCTCCAGACCATGAACTGCGTCTGGGACTCGCCCGCGGGCAGCAACCTTTCCGCCACCCTGCGGCCGGAGCTCGATCAGTATTACGAGATGTATCGTAGCTTCGCGGCGGATCGCTCGCTGCTGCTGATCGATCACGAGCCGGCCTGGCTCGACCTGCGGGAAAACGATCGCCCGGCCTATGAGGCGGCCGTGCCGGACGGCGTCCACCCCACCGCCGCGGCGCTCGATGCCCACATGGTCCCGTTTTTGAAATGGAAGCTCAGCGGCGGCAAGCCGCTGCCGTGAGCGGACACGAGCCCGGCCTCCAAGGCGAACGGTTCAGCGCGTGGTCACCGTGAGCGTCGCCGATTCCAGGCCCTCGGCCCTGGCTTCGAGCCGGATGCTGCCCGCCTCTCCATCGGGCCGGAGGATCGCGATGCAGCGGCCTTGCCAGGTTTTGCAGCGCGGCTGCTGGAAGCTGGCGGGCTCGTTCGGCACGGCGCTCCCTTGCGCGGCGAGTTCTCCGTTTCCGGAAACGGAGAAGTCCACCTCCACGCGGGCGTCGGGCACGCGGCGGCCTTGGGCATCGACGATCTCGACGGTGACGTAGGAAAGGTCGTTGCGGTCGGCGCGGATCGGGTCGCGATCGGCGGTGAGGCGGATGGCGGCGGGCCGGCCGGTGGTCACGAGAGTGGCTTCGGCCACGGGCTTGCCGTTTTCCAGGCCGATCGCCTTCAGCTCGCCCGGCCGGTAAGGCACCTGAAAACGGGCGGTGAGTTTGGTTTCCCCGGAAACGGGCTGCTCATCGATGACCTTGCCGTCAAGCTCCAGGCGGACCTTTTCGCAGCGCGAGTAAACCGAGACCTGCAACGGCTTTCCTTCCTGGCCGGGCCAGTTCCAGCTGTCCGTTTCCTTCGGCCAGGCCCACCAGCTGAGCACTTCGGAAAGGCCGTCGGGAATCGGCTGGTGGACGAACAGCGCGATCCGGCGCTCGCCCCAGATGACGTCGCGGTAGTAGGACTGCGGTTTCTTGAACCCGCACAGGTCGAGGTCGCCGCTCCAGGCATTGAACCATGGCCAGCCCATGAAAAACGGGTTCGGCTCGTTGCTCGGCACGCTGTGGGCGAGGCCGGCCTCGCCGAGGTAGTCCCAGGCGGTCCAGACGAAATCGCCGATGACGTAGGGGTGCTTCTCGACCAGCGACCAGTCGGCGTAGGCGTCCTTCGGGTAGGACTCGGTGCCGACGATGACGCGGTCCGGGTGGCGCTCGTGGTCGGACTCATACTTGTCGGGCAGGTAGTTGTAGCCGGCGATGTCGAGATGCTCGAAGCCACCCTTCGACACCTCCTCCCACGGCTCGATGCGGTGGAAGGCCTGGGTGATGGGCCGGGTGGTGTCGTGCTTCAGCACCTCGGCACGCAAATCGCGGCCGATCTCCGGCGCGCGGAATTGCTCGGGGATCTCGTTGCCGACCGACCACATGACGACCGAAGGGTGGTTGCGGTCGCGGCGCACCATCGAGGCCAGGTCGCGCGCATGCCAGTCCTTGAAGAAACGCTGGTAGCCCTCGAGGTTGCCCTCCTTCGGCTCGATCCATTGGTCGAAGGCTTCATCGATGACCAACAGGCCGAGGCGGTCGCAGGCATCGAGCAGGGCGGGTGAAGGCGGGTTGTGGCTGGTGCGCACGGCGTTGTAGCCGTTTTTCTTCATCAGTTCGATCTTCCGCTCCACGGCCCGATCAATGGCCGCGGCGCCGAGCGGGCCGAGATCGTGGTGGACGCAGCCGCCCTTGAGCAGGAGGGGTTCGCCGTTGAGGACGAAGCCTCGCTTGGCATCGACCTCGATCGAGCGGATGCCGAAGGGCGTGCGGACGCGGTCGATCTCCTTGCCCGCCACCACCACGGTTGTTTCGGCGAGATAGAGATCCGGCGACGGGGGCGACCAACACTCCGGCGAGTCCACCGCGAGCTTCAGGGAAACGGGAAGGGTCGTCGCGGGCGGCAAGCTCAGATTGGCGCGGGCCATGGCGACCTCCTTGCCGGCGGGATCGAGCAGGCGCACCTGCACGCCGGTCGCGGCGGCCTCCGGGCGTTCATTGGTCACCTCGACCGACACGTGGACCGCGGCCTTTTCCCGGGAAACATCGGGCGTGGTGACGAAGACGCCCCAGGTCGGGATGTGGAGGCGGTCGGTGCGGGTCAGCCGGACGTGGCGATAGATGCCGGAGCCGGCATACCAGCGGCTGTTGCGGCCTTCGTTGCGGACTTTCACGGCCAGCACGTTGACCTGACCGGCGGGCTTGAGGTGGGACGTGAGGTCGACCTCGAAGCTGGTGTAGGCATGCGGGTGCTCGCCGAGCTTTTGGCCATTGAGCCAGATTTCCGGATTCATCGAGACGCCTTCGAAAAGCAGGCTCGTCCGGCCTTCGTTCGACCCGAGCTTGAAGTGCTTCCGATACCAGCCGGTGCCACCTACGGTGAATGCCGTAAAATGCCGGTTGCTGGCTTCCGCCGGATCGAAGGGCCCGATGCGCTCGGACTTGATGCCGGCCGCATGGATGCCGCCGGTGTTTTCGCCATCGAAGACGCGGACCGCGACCTGGATGGTGTCGTTTTCCCCGACCTGCGACGCGGAGACCGGATAGCGGCGCTGCTCCTGATCGGCCCACCGGTAGTGGGGCGGAAACGAACCGGTGCCGCCGACCCGCTCGCCGTTGACGAAGGTTTCATCGACGTCGTCGATCCTGCCCAGCAGCAGGACGAAATCCTTGCCCCTCAGGTCGGCGGGGATTTCCAGCGAGCGGCGATACCAGCCGTAAACGTTGGACTCCTTCGATTGGCCGTGGTTTTCCCACGTGTCGGGCAAGGTGACGGTCTTCCAGTCGCGATCGTCGAAATCGGCGGCTTTCCAGTCCGCCTCGTCGCCGGGCTGGAATTTCCACTCGCCTGCCACGGCTTCAAGCTCCGGCACCGCGTCGTCCTTCGGCGGCAGGTCCTCGATGCTCCAGTCGTGCGGCACGTCCAGCGTGCGCCAGCCGGAGTCGTCGAAGGCGGCAGCCTCCGCGCCCGCCACGTCGCCGCGGTGGAATTTCCAGTCGGCATCGAACAAGGAGGTCCGGGGAGCGGGGCTGGCAGCCAGCAGGGTGATGCTGCCGGAAAATGCGATGATGGATTTCATGGAAAGGGGCCGCATGCGGGGGGGCCATACGCAATAACCGGTTTCGCCCGGAAAACCCGACATCCTCAAGGCTCCGTGCCCTTGAGCTTTTTTGTCGCGGAATGCCCGCCGGCCCGCCACTGGCCACAAGCGGGGCTCGCGGATCAAGGCTTCATCCATGAACGCGATGAGTCCAAGAACGGTGTCGTGCCTTCCGATGGAGAGCCATGCATGAATGGGGCCTTCTTGGCTAAATTTGAGACATCCTGAAAACGAGGTTTTCGAGCGCTGATGGCACGCCTGCCGCTATACTCCAAGGGTCGATGAGCTGCCCGTCAAACGGCAGGGAGTCGCATTGAATGGCTGTTTTTCCAAACCGGGTGAATCCGGAGGGCAAGCGGCTGATGCGGGGTATGGGTTCCTCGCATGAGTCGAATCCTTCGGAGCGGGCCGAGGCATGGTCATGGGTTTCCATGCTTCGGTCTGAATGCCTGAATCGAGCCGCTGCATGGTAATGGGTTCCGTGCAGCGGCTCACCTTTTTTCCGGTCGGCCGAGAATCTGGATCTCGGCGACGCTGCACCATCCGCCGGCCGGCGGGAGATACCGCAGGTAGCGGCAGGGCGGAGCGGCGGCCACGTCGGCCGTGGTGAAAATGTTATCGGGTGGCTCCGAGGTGACGGTGAAAAGGTTCGCCACCCCGGTCAGGAAATCGGGATCGTCCGAGCCTTGGAAACGTCCTCCGACCATGCGGTCGGCCATGCCCTTGCGCGGGCAGAACCGGATGCCGGTGACTTGGGCGGAAACGCCTTCTCCGAGGTCGAGGCCGACCCACGCGTCCGGTCCGGGCGGGTCGAAATAATTGTCCAGCGATCCGTCGAAGACCGTGAACTTGTCGGCTCCCGAATCGGCGAAGGAGCCCTCGGTGCCGATGATGCGACCGGTGAGCTGAAGGTCGGTGGCGACCTTCAACTCGCGGCTGGCCACCATCGTGCCTCCCGGCAGGATGGCGGAGATACGGTAAAGATAAGTCGTGTCCCTGGCGGGGCAGATGTCGATCACGCTGCGGGCCGGGGATTTCACCACGGCGACGCGGGTGAAAGGTCCGCCCGCCCGGTCCGCGCGGTCCACGCGATAGCGGGTCGCGCCGGCGGTTCCGGTCCACGACAGTGACACCCTCCTGCCGGTCACCACGGCGCGCGGATCGGCCGGAGGAGCGGGTGCTGCGGAGGAGTCGAGGGTGTGAGTGAGGGTGGTGAAGCCGAGGCTGTCGAAGCCGCCGCTCGTGCTGCCGTAGTTGAAGCCCCCGCCTTCGGGACGGGATTTTCCGGCGTAAGCCGCGGTCCAGGGAGCAGCGAGGCCACAGCGGCGGACATAGTGGTTGAAGATAAGGTCCCAGCCGGGACGGCTCATTCCACGGCCATATTCGGAGATCGTTGGATTGATCTCCTGGCGCTCTTTTCCGAGATGACCCCATTCGCGCACGAAGGCGACGAAGGGAACGTCGTGGCCGAGGTTGTATTTCGACGAGTATTCGACCGAGGCGAGGAAGCGGTGACCGAGGCTGCCGTAGAGGTCGAGGCCCTGGTTCCAGGCGATCTCGCAGAACGCGCCCATGAGCTGCGGGCCCATCAGCGCGTGGCCCTGGTCGCGGCCGCTTTCCTGCCACTGGCCGAGGCCGTCGGGATGCAGGAAGACCACGGCATGCCTCAAGGCTCCGGCACCGTCGCCCTCGTGGAGATAACGGACCGCCTCGTCGAAGATGGCGGGGTCGTCACAGACCACGCCGATGGCCAGCATCGAGGCCATGTTGGCCAGATCCCAGTTCGCCCAGTAATGGCCGGGCACGGTGCCGTTGTGACGGGTGAGGAAGTCGTGGTTCACCGAGTAGAAGCGCTCGCGGAGGTAGCGCTGGAAGCCTTGGAAATCGGTCCGCTCCCAGCCGGGGAAATCGCGCAGCAGCTCGGCCGCGCAGGCGAGCTGCTGACCGTAGAGGCCGGCCCGCAGGCAGACGTTGGAATCGCCGGCCCAGCCCTCGTGCCCGGCGGCCCAGGCGTTGAGGATTTCCACCGCCTTGAGGGCGAATCGCTCGTCGCCCGCGCCGTGGAAGCGCAGCGCGAGTTGGTAGGATTTGGCGGCGTCGCGGGCCAGCCGGATGTAGTTCTCGCCGCGGCCACCGGCGGTGATGGGCGACTGGGTTTCGGGCGCGTCGTCGAGGAAGCCGTCGGTGTTTTTCACCAGGATTTCCCAGCTGCCGAGCCACGGCTGCTCGCGGGCGGCGACCTTGTCGGCCATCCGCGCCAGATCTTCCCGGGAGGAAAGGCAGCCGGGATGCACGAAGTCGGCCCGCGCCGCGGCGAGCAGCAGGCTGGAGGAAACGATCCGGACGAGAAAACGGCGCAGCATGGAGAAGGGGTTGACGGGAAAGCATTCCTATTACCCGTCGGAGGCCCCCGCTCTTTCGCTGCCTGCGTCATCCGCTCAGGCCCGGGCGACCGGTAGATCGCCGAACACCGGGTCGCGCCCGAGTTTCCGCCGCAGGCGGGCGCAGAGCAGCAGGAAGAGCTGGGCGATGGCGAAGGTGTCGCCATCCGCCGTGTGGCGCTCCCAGATGCCGAGGCCGAGGTGGGCGCAGACTTCGTCGAGCCCCGGCGGCCGCTGGCCGGCGTAGCCGCTGGGCCGGTAGGCATCGAGCACCTGCATCGCGAGCCGCGCCGTATCGACCAGTGGATGCCGCAGCCGGGCGTGAAAATGGCGGCGCAATGCGTGGTCGAGCACGCCGGCATCGAAGCCGACGTGGTGGCCGACGATGACCCTGCCGGCGAGCATTTCGGACAGCCCGGCCAGCACCTCGTCCTCGGGCGTGCCGCCGGTCGAGTCCGAGGGCAGGATGGTGTGGACGCTGGTGGCGGGGGTGACGTCGAGGTCCTCCCGGCGGACCAGCCACGAGCGCAGGCCATCGACCTCCGCGCGCTCGCGGCGGACCGGCATGGCGGCGACGGAGAGCAGCTTGTCGAAGCCGACCCGCAGGCCGGTCGTTTCCGCATCGAGCACCACGAAAGGGATCTCCGCCAGGGGGGTGGAACGCGCGAACTTCGGCGGGGCGAGGTGGGCGGCCACGCGCGGGTCGGGTCGTTGAAACCACGTTAGCTTCATCGCAGGCGGAGGTCGATCGAGAACTCGGTGCGCACCCGGTGCTGCACCATGCGGATCACGTCGAAAACGTTGGAAAGCCGGTCGCGCTCGAGCTTGCCCAGCTTTTCGGGAACGAGGTAACGGCCGGAGTCGCCGTTGGCGAGGCCGTTGAGGACGCGGAAGCGCATCAGCTCCTCGTAGCTCTGGCGCGCCAGCTGGGCGATCTCCGCCAGCTCGGGCACGTGCGCGCGGAGGTCGGCCCAGCGCGAGCCCGTCGAGTAGTGGTGGCTGAGCCCGTGCTTCAGCACCCACAGCCGGGCGGCATCGCGGAGCGGGGCGATGGCGCGGCCCTTGAGGTCGAACTCCCCGGCCTTGCGGCCCTTTTTTTCGATCACGAACTTGCCGGAAAAGTTCAGCGGCGGCTGGGCGCCGACGGTCAGCTCGGCCAGCCGACGCATCACTCCGGGGTTCGCCGGCACGCTGCGGAAGATCGTTTCGCGCAGCGGCGTGACCAGGCTGGCATCGCCCGCCACGAAGCGCATGTCGTAGAGCACGATCGCCCGCAGCAGCGTCTCCGGCGCGGGGTTGAGCTCGACGAGTTGCAGCTCGTCCAGCCACTCGTCGAGCGAGCGGCACCACTTCGGGTTGGAGGCCATCACGCCGCCCTGGCAGCGGGAAATCCCGCACTCGACCAGCATTTCGACGACCCGCTCGGTCAGCTTCAGCAACAAGCCGCGCGTCGCCTCGGTTTCCTCGGGATCGTCGCTGCCGGCGAAGACCAGCGCGTTGTCCATGTCGGTGCGCAGGATCTGCTCGCGGCGGCCATCGCTGCCGACCGACATCCACGCCCACCGGATGCCATTCAACGGGTGGCCGGCCTGCTCGAGTTCGCGGGTGGCGAGCTTGATCAGGCGGTCGACGAGTTCGTCGTAGAGTTCGGCGCAGATCTGGCCGACCACCACCGAGGAAACGCCGGCACCGAGATAGAGCCCCGCGAGGCGCTCGATTTCATCCGAAAGCTCGCGCGCCCGGGCCAGCGAGGTGAGGCGCCCGAGATCGCGCATCAGGCCGGCCGGGTGGTAGCCGCTGTGCTTCATCAGCGCGCGGTCGGACCACACGTCGAGCACCGGGCTTTCCGGCGTGCCGTCCTCGGTCACGCACAGCTGCGACACGCGTTTCTGCATCATCAGCAGGGTCGCGGCGATGGCGCTGGAAAGCTCCGGCAGCGTGACCACCGGGCCGCTCATCAGCTCGGACACGGGCGTCGAGGGCGGGCGGCCCTCGACCAGCGTGTGGCGGACCAGATCGGTGGCGTGGACGAAGCCCAGCGGGTGGCGCTGGTCATCGGTCACCACGATCGATTCCAAATGGTGGATGGTGATCAGCCACGCGGCCTCCGAGGCCGGCGTGTCCGGACCGCAGGAGACGATCCGTTTCCCCCGCGCCACCACCACCTGCGCGCTGTGGAAGTGCGCCTCGAGGATGTCCTTGGCGCGGCCGCTCATGCCGGCCGGCGTGGCGATGTCCGAGGCGTTCACGGTCGAGACCGACCCGCCCACGCGCGTGACCCAGAAAAGGTGGCGGCGCACGTAGTTGCGGGCCTCGTCGGCCGACTCCAGCACGGCTTCCACCTTGGCCCACGGCAGCGTGTAGACGAGGCAGTCGTCGGCGGCGATGGCCGACACCTGGTAGGCCACGCCATCGACCAAGGCGGTCAGGCCGAGCAAATCGCCGACGTCGCGCACATCGACGAGCTCCGACTGGCCGTCGCGCTGCCAGTGGTATTCCACACGGCCCTTGGCCAGGAAATACAGGTCGCCCTCCGGGATCCGGCCCTGGACCCAGATCGGGTCGTTTTTCACCCACACCCGCACCGTGGCCTGCCGGGCCAGCTCCTCGACCGCGTCGGGATCGAGCAGGGAAAAGGGCGGGAAATGTCCCAGGGCGTCGGCGATGCGGTTCGGGATGCGGTTCACGGCCAGCCGCAATCGAGCACATCCCGCGCCCGCGGGAAAGGGATTGCGCTCAATCCGCGCCGCCCGCCGGCTTCAACAGGTCGCCGGGCACGGTGCGCAGGTGCAGGTCGAGCTGCGGAAAGGCGATCTCGATCCCGGCCTGCTGGAACTCGCGGGCGATGCCTTCGTGCAGTTCGGTGGTGACCTTGAGGCGGTTCTCCATGGTCGGCAGGTAGCAGCGCAGGACGAGGTTGAGCGTGCTGTCGCCGAACTGCTCGAAGCTGATGATCGGCGCCGGGTCCTCGAGGATCAGCGGGTTCTCCACGGCCACCTTTTCCAGCAGGCTGCGGGCGCGGGCGGTATCGCTACCGTAGGCCACGCCCACCGGGATGGTCAGGCGGTTGAGCGGGCTGGAGAGCGTCCAGTTGATCAGCGAGCCGGTGATGAAGTCCTTGTTCGGCACCACATACTCCTGGCGGTCCCAGTTGGTGATCGTGGTCGCCCGCATGCGGATCCGGGAAACGGAGCCGGTCACCTGGCCGACCGTGACCACGTCGCCAACGCGGACCGGCCTTTCGAACAGGATGATGATGCCGCAAACGAAGTTCGCCACGATCTCCTGCAGGCCGAAGCCGAGGCCCACGCTCAGCGCGGCGGCGATCCAGCCGAAGCGCGACCAATCGACATCCAGCGCCCGGCTCAGGAGCACCATCCCGATCGCCGCCGCGGCATACTGGCTGAGCGCGGCCACGGCGTAGCGCGTGCCGGGGGCGATGCCCGACTCCCGCAAGCCGCCGAGGTCGAGCAGGCCGGGCAGGTTTTTCACCACCGTGAAGGTGACGGTGAGCACCAGCGCCGCGCGCACCAGGCCGAGCCAGCTCAGGCCGCCGGGGATCGAGATGTGCTCGGCCACCTGCGCCAGCGGCAGCGCGCCGGCCCAGGCGTAGGCGATGGCCACGATCACGCCCACGCTGACCAGCGACCGCAGCAGCCGGCGCGTCTGCCGCGCGATGTCGTCGAGGTCGAGCTCGATGTCGTCCTCATCGACCGGCGCCACGATTTCCTCGGTATCCTGCGGCTCGTTCTTCGGCTCGCGGCGGGCTTTTCGCTCGCGGATCGCCTGCGCCAGGGTCAGCCGGCGCTGCTTGATCATGAACCAGCGCAGCAGCACGCCGTAGCCGACCACGCCGCCCGCCACCCAGCGCAGCGAACTCTGGAACTCCTCCTGCAGCATCAGCGCGGTGAGCGAGTAGCCGATCGCCGCCAGCACCGCCAGGGCCAGCGGCACGCCGACCGCGAGGCCGAACCAAACCCAGCGCAGCCGGCTCATCAGCCGCTCCGGGCGGTCGGTGATGATCGGGGAAAACACGCCCGTCGGCGGGTGCAGCATGCGCGCGAAGACCGAGGCGATCCCGACCTGCGCGATGATGAAGGCGAGCCGCCCGAGGCTGTCGAAATACACCGCGCTGTCCTCGAAGATGGTGATGCTGACCAACAGCAGGCTGGGCACGAACCACGCCGCCGCCGGGTAGAGCGTGCGCCGCAGCAGCCGCGCCGAGTGCTCGGTCCAGCCGAGGTGGACCGGCCCAATGCCCTGCGGGCGCGCGATTTCCCCGAGAAACAAAATCCAGCCGAGGAACCACGCGGACCACGCCAGTCCGGTCGCCAGTCCGCGCGCGCGCTCGGGGGCGTCCGGATCGCTGGCCAGGCCCCAGGAGACGAAACCGAGCACGATCGGCAGCGCGAGCGCCAGCAGCAGGCTCGCCACCAGGCCACCGAGGGTGTGCGTGATGCGGTCGGTCGAGATCCGGCGGATGCGCTGGTTGCGGCGCTCGATGGCCGACCGCAAGCGCCGCCGCGCGGCCACCAGCAGCAACACGGCCAGGCCCGCAAAGCCGGTCGCGACCGGCCGCCGGAACGGAATCGTGGCGATCGATTTCCCGACCTGCACCCAGTCGTCGCCCCGGATCAGCCACGCGGCGCTGGCCGGCAGGCCGGTGAAAAACCCGCGGCCGACCGGCTTCGAGCTGCGGCGCAGGAACAGCTGCTCCATGACGAATTTCGAGAACTCCACGGTGAGGTCGCGGTAGGCGACCTGGTCGGAGCCGAAGCGCGCGAGGTCCTGGATCAGGCTGCGCTGCGTGTCGGAAAGCTGGCTGAGCAGCTCGCCGCGCAGCTTCAGCATCGCGGTCGCCTTCGGGTCGTCGGCCCAGCGCTTGGCCAGCGCGCGGTGTTCATCGCGGAGCTCGCCGAGCCGGTAGTCCTCGAGCTGGGCCTCGGCGATCGATTCCTCGAGTTTTTTCAGTCGGAAATCGAGGCCGTGCGGGTCGGGGAGGCGCCGGCGCAGGTCGAGCAGGACCTGGGAAAAAACGCCCTCCAGCCCGCCGAGTTCCGCCTGGCGCTGAAGCCGGGTGTTGTCCTTCTGCAGGTTTTCCAAGTCGCGGTGGACGCGGTCCATCTGGCCCTGCAGCTCGTTCAGCTTGCGGATTTTCCCGGCCAGCTCGTCGACCAACTCCGGCAGGCCGCGGGCGGCCTGCGCCAGCTCCGGGTCGGACTTTGGATCCCAGGCTCCGATTTTCGTCACGCGGTCGCGGAAGACCTCGATCTCGTCCTGCATCTTGGTGTCCAGGCTGGCCTCCAGCTTTTTCACCGTGGCGGCGGCCCGCGTGGCCTGGGCTTCGAGCAGCTCCTTGTCGAGCGTGGCGATGCGCTCCCGCAGGCCTTGGCCGACCTGCTCGGTGCCAAGCATCGCCACCTCCGCGCGCAGCGATTCGACCTCGGCTTGCAGCGCCAGACGGTCGGCGGTCTGGACCAGCGATTCCTGGGCGGCATCGCCCAGCGCGCCGAGCCGGGTTTCGGCCTGGGCGAGTTCCGCGCTGGCGGCGGGCAGGCGGGCTCCGACCTCGACCGGGCGCGCCTGCAAGCGGGTCAGATCGTCGGCGGCCTTGCCGGCGGCCGCCTTGAGCCGGGCGCTTTCGGCGCGGGCGGTTTCGAGCTGCTCGCGCAAGGCGTCGATGCCTTTCGGCACCTTCAGCTCCGGCGGCTTGCCGAGCGCGGCGAGCTGGCCTTCGAGCCGGCTGACCTCGTCGGGCGCGGCCACACCGGATTGCTCCAGCTTCGCCGCCCGCTCGCGGAACTGCCGCGCCTGGCCGACCGAGGCGCGCGCCTTGTCGAGCTCGTCTTTGGTTTGCGTCAGGAAAGGCTCGTCGAGTCCCGAGCTTTCGAGGTCGGCCGCGGCTTGGTTGATCTTCGCCTCGAGGTCGGAAAACGCGTCCGCCGCCGGTGGGGCGGGAGCTTCCTGGGCGGGTTTCGCCTCCGCCTTCCTTGCCGGCGTTTCCTGCGCCGATGCCGGATGGAGCAGAAGCACCAGCGCGAAGCCCAAGGCGCTCGTAGCCAGAGCGTTGGAGATCAGGGCTCGACCGTGCTTCAGTCGGATGGGTTTCGACATGCGCTTACGTTGGGCGGGACCGCGGGCTTGTCGAGGGCGGGAGGTGACAGGCCCGGCCGCGAGGACCAGTAAACTCAGGCACCGGCCGGCCGACGACCGGTTTTTCCGAACGTTTCGGCGTTTCGCATCATATCCCATGGGGCATCCGCGATGGCGCGGGGCCGCGCTTCGTTTCCAACCCAAACCCATGACCCGACTCTTCCGACTCCTTGTTTTCGGCCTCTGTTTCAGTGCCCTCCGCGCCGCGGAAAAGCCGAACGTGCTGGTGATTCTGGCCGACGACTGCACCTACAGCGACCTGTCTTTCAACGGCGGACAAAACGCCAAAACGCCGAATCTCGACCGCTTCGCCAACGAGTCGCTGGTCTTCGAGCGGGCATACGTGGGCATGGCGATGTGCTCGCCCTCGCGCTCGGAACTCTACTCCGGCCGGCTGCCGCTGCGGAACGGCTGCGCCTGGAACCACGGCAAGTCGCGCCCCGGCACGCGCAGCCTGCCGCACTACCTCGGCGACCTCGGCTACCGGGTCGGTCTGGCCGGGAAAAAGCACATCGGACCGCGCGAGGTTTATCCTTTCGAGAACGTCCCCGGCTTCGATGACAACTGCGTGCGCAATCCCACGCTGCCGCACGACCTCGGCGGCACCCGCGAGTTCATGACGCGGAAGGGCGACCAGCCGTTCTGCCTGGTGATCGCCCTGGTCGAGCCGCACGCGCCGTGGGTGATGGGCGACCGCTCGGCCTATCCGCCGCGCAAGCTCAAGCTGCCGCCTTATCTCGCCGACACGCCGCGCACCCGCCAGGACTTCGCGTCCTACCTCGCGGAGATCACCTACATGGACGGCCAGGTCGGCGAAATCCTCGGCCTGCTCGATGAACTCAAGCTCGCCGACGACACCCTGGTGCTCTTCAGCAGCGAACAGGGCGCCCAGTTTCCCGGCAACAAGTGGACCAACTGGGACAGCGGGCTGCACACCTCGCTGGTCGCCCGCTGGCCTGGCGTGACCCAGCCCGGCTCGCGCACGCGCGCCATGGTCCAGTATGCCGACGTGGTGCCGACGCTGATCGACCTCGCCGGCGGCAAGCCCGAGCCGGACGCCTTCGATGGCACCAGCTTCGCCGGGGTGCTGCGCGGAAAAACCGACGAGCACCGCGAGTTCGCCTACGGCATGCATAATAATTGGCCCGAGGGCCCGCCGTATCCGATCCGCTCGGTGACCGACGGCGAATGGCGCTACATCCGCAACCTGACGCCGGAAAAACTCTACATCGAGAAGCACCTGATGGGCCGCACCGAGCACAACGCCTACTGGCCGACCTGGGTGTTCCGCGCCGTGGAAAACCCTCATGCGCTGGAGCTGGTCGAGCGTTTCGTCCATCGGCCCGCCGAGCATCTCTATCACACCTCCGAGGACCGTTTTGAAATGAAGAACCTGGCCGACGATCCCGCCTGCGCGGAAATCAAGGCCCGGCTGGCGAAGGAGCTGGATCGCGAGCTGGCCGACCAGCTCGATCCCGGCATCCCGCTCGATACCCCGGAGGCCCACCACGCCGCGGACGACCTGAAGCCAAAGTTCCCGGGCAAGCCGTAGCGCGCGGGAATGGCGGGTTTCCGGCCTGCCTTGCGCACGGTGTAGGGTAAGAAACATGGGTGATCGCCGAAGAGAGGAAGAGGATGCGCACGTCGCGGACGATGAGCGCACCGCCGACTCCTGGCAGGATGGCGGCTTGAGTTCCGACGAGCTGCTGCCGCTGGTCTACGATGAACTTCGTAGATTGGCCGCGCAGCGGCTCAACCACGAGTGGGGCAGCAACCAGACGCTGCAGCCGACCGCGCTGGTCCACGAGGTGTGGCTGCGGCTCGGCGAGCCGAGCGCCGACATGTGGAACAGCCAGGGCCACTTTTTCGGCGCAGCCGCCCAGGCGATGCGGCGGATCCTGGTCGACCGGGCACGGCAGAAGTCGGCCGCGAAACGCAGCCCCACGCCGGACTTCGACTACTTCGAAAACCAGTGGAACGAGAGCGACGAGCACATCCTCATGATCCACGAGTGCCTCGGCGCGCTTGAGAAAACCAATCCGGACGCCGCCGAGATCGTGCTGCTGAAGTTCTACGGCGGCCTCACGACCCACGAAATCGCCGACATCACCGACTCCAGTGTGCGCAGCGTGGAACGGCGCTGGATGTTCGCCAAGGCCAAGCTCTTCAAGCTGATCCGCCGGCAGCTGGGGGAAACCACCGAGCCGGAGTCATGAAGGAGGATCCTGCCAGCGAGTTCGATTCCGCCGTCTACCAGACCGTCCTCGCCATGGAAAATCCGGCAGCGCGCGAGGAGTTCCTCGACCGCGTCTACGGTCCCGATGACCCGGCGAAGAGCGAGATGCGGGATTTGATCGCGGCCGCCAGCGAGGCGGCGCGGTATTTCAGCGACGCGGGCGACGAACGGACGCAGATCGCCAAGGAAGTGGTCGGGGAACTTCCCTCGAAGCCGGCCCCGTCGATCGAGGGCTTGGAAGAGGAGGCGCCCGGCAGCCGGGTCGGCCGCTACCAGGTGGTCCAGCGCCTCGGCGAGGGCGGCTGTGGCATGGTCTACGAGGCGGAGCAGGAGCATCCGATCCGCCGCCGCGTGGCCGTGAAGGTCTTGCGCCACGGCGCCGACTCGGCGGGCATCATCGCCCGCTTCGAGTCCGAGCGCCAGGCCTTGGCCCTGATGGACCACGAAGGCATCGCCAAGATCCTCGACGGAGGCACCTCGGAAACCGGGCGGCCCTACTTCGTGATGGAGCTGGTGAAAGGCGAGCGGGTGACGACGTACTGCGACCGCCACCGGCTGACCGTGCGCGAGCGGCTCGATCTTTTCATCCAGATCTGCGAGGCCATCCAGCATGCCCACCAGAAGGGCGTGATCCACCGCGACATCAAGCCGTCGAACATCCTCGTGGTCCACGGCCCCGACGACCGCCATTCGCCCAAGATCATCGATTTCGGCATCGCCAAGGCCGCGGGCCCGGACCGCTTGGGCAACCCGACGGCGTTCACCTCGCACGACGAGTTCATCGGTACGCCGGTCTACGCCAGCCCGGAGCAGCTCGACCTCGTCTCGCTGGACGTGGACACCCGCACCGACATCTACAGCCTCGGCGTCTTGCTCCACGAGCTGCTCACCTCCCACACGCCGGTGGGCATGGAGGAAATCCGCGGCCTGAGCGTGGCGAAGCTGCATCGCAAGCTGCTCGACATGGAGCTGGTGCGGCCCTCGGCGCGGCTCCAGGTCGAGCCGCCGGAAGCACTGACGAAGATCGCCGAGGCCCGCAGGACGGAGCCCGCGGCGCTGATTCATGCCCTGCGCGGCGACCTCGACTGGATCGTGCTCAAGGCTCTCGAAAAGGAGCGGACCCGCCGCTACCAGACGGTCAATAACCTGTCGACCGACATCCAACGTTTCCTCCGCGACCAAGCCGTGCTGGCGCGGCCGCCGAGCCGCGTTTACCTGCTGCAGAAATTCATCCGCCGCAACCGGCTGGGCGTCGGTTTTTCGGCCGCGCTGATCCTGCTGCTGCTGCTGGCCCTGACGGTGACCACCTCGCTTTACCATCGCGCCGAGCGCTCGCGCGACATCCAGTTCCGGTTGAAAAACGAGGCCGAGAACGCCCGCCGGCAGGAGAGCCGGCTGCGGGCCCAGGCGGATGCGCGGGCCAACGTGGCGCGGGTGGCCATGCTGCTCGACCAGGGCCGCATCGATGAGGCCGACGAGCTGCGGCAGAAATACCCGCTGTCCTCGATCGAGCCCTCGCTGGAGGCCGCGGCGGTGTTCCGCTCGTTGGGCGACTGGAATGCCAAGCAGGGCCGGATGGCGCAGGCGCTGCCCTGCTACCGGCTGCTGGTGCAGGCCAACCGCTTCGACCGGCCCGAGCAGGTGCTGCTGGGCGTGGACCTGCTGGTGATCGGCGTGGCCTTCGCCGAGTTCGCGCCGGAGGAATACCCGGCCTATCGCGAGGAGGTCGTCGAGACCTACATGCCGCCCACCGGCCGGATCGAGGCCGAGCACCTGCTCAAGGCTTGTCTTTTGGCCCCGGCCGATGCGGAGTTTTTACAAAAAATCAAGCCGGCCGCGGACCACCTCGGCGACTCGCCGGAGGAGCTGCAAACCTACTGGGAGAACCTCGCCATGGGCCTGTTCTGTCATCGAAGCGGCGATCACCATCTGGCGGTGGCGATGGGTGAGGCCGGCCTTCGCCATCCCGCGGCGAAGTTATCCTGCAAGGTCGCCATCCATGCGGTCATGAGCATGTGCTACCGCGAGATGGGCGACCTCGAGCGGGCGGATGAGCAGATCGCCACCGCGGACGAGATGCTGCGCGCGGCCAATGGCGTGGACACGGTCGCCGGTCAACCGGTCGAGGCCTGTTGGTGGGACTGGGCGATCGCGCGGACGCTGGTCCGCGAGGGCCGGCAACCGTTGAAGTTCTCAAAGGAGTAGCAGACGCCGGCTCCGCCACGACGGGCAGCGCGAGGCCTTTTTTTGGCGGGCCATCCGATGGCAATCCGCACTCTTGGGATGGGAGCTGCTGCCGGTGCCATGCCGGCGGAGCGTCCCCTCAAGGCAAGGATTTCGGAATGACATCAAAGTGTTGGAACATGGGGATCGCGGTGCCGGGGATGCTCGGCGCGCTGGTCATCTCCCTCGGCGCGGCCCCGGTCGCGGTTCAAAGCTCGGCCTTGGTGGGCGAAGGCATCGCCGGGTTCAGCCCGAAAGGGTATGACCCGAAGCTGACGCCGTCGCTGTGCCTGGAAAAGGTGCCGCAGAGGGTGGGGGACCTGCCGCAGGATTGGCGGCTCACGCCCACCTTTGACATCGAGGATGGCAAGGCGAGCGCCAGCCTGAGCGTGCCGGAAAACACCAGCCTCTACGGCGGCGGCGAGGTCACCGGTCCGCTCCTGCGCAACGGGCAGAGCATCGTTTTGTGGAACACCGACTCCGGGGCCTACGGCGTGGATGGCGGAAAGCGGCTCTATCAATCGCATCCCTGGGTGATGGGCGTGCGGCCGGACGGGACGTCCTTCGGCGTGATTTTCGACAGCTCGTGGAAGGCGACGCTGACGACCGGGTCGGAGCGCATCGACTTCGATTCGGAAGGGGCCTTGTTCCAGGTGTATGTGATCGATCGCGAGTCGCCGCAGGCCGTGATGCGCGGGCTGGCGGAAATGACGGGCCGGATGCCGCTGCCACCCCGTTGGGCGCTGGGCTACCAGCAGTGCCGGTTTTCCTACGCTCCGGAGTCCAAGGTCCGCGAAATCGCCGACACCTTCCGCGCGAAGAAGATCCCCTGCGATGTCATCTGGATGGATATCGACTACATGGACGGCTACCGCGTCTTCACCTTCCACCCCGATGGCTTTCCGGAGCCGAAGAAGCTCAACCGCTACCTCAACCAGCAGGGTTTCCACTCGGTGTGGATGATCGATCCCGGCGTGAAGGTGGATCCTAATTACGACGTCTACCGTAGCGGAGCGAAGCAGGACGTGTGGACGAAAAAGCCGGACGGCGGCGACTTCACCGGCTTCGTGTGGCCGGGCGAGTGTGTGTTTCCGGACTACACCCGGCCCGAGACCCGCGAGTGGTGGGCGGGGCTTTACAAGGACTTCATGGCGCAGGGCGTGGACGGCGTGTGGAACGACATGAACGAGCCCGCCGTGGCCCGTGAGCTGGGCGCCAGCACCAGCGACACGATGCCGGACGATACCCATCACCGCGGTGGCGGCGCCCTGCCGCCGGGGCCGCATCTGCTTTACCACAATGCCTACGGGCGGTTGATGGTCGAGGCCACGCGCGAGGGCATCCAGGCGGCGAATCCGGACAAGCGGCCGTTCGTGCTGAGCCGCGCGAACCTGCTCGGCGGCCAGCGTTTCGCGGCGACCTGGACGGGCGACAACTTCTCCTCGCGGGAGCACCTGGAGCTGTCGGTGCCGATGTCGCTGACGCTCGGCCTGTCCGGCCAGCCCTTCAACGGGCCGGACATCGGAGGCTTCCTCGGCGATGCCTCGCCCGAGCTGTGGGCGGACTGGATCGGGGTCGGGTCGCTGTTTCCCTTCGCCCGCGGGCATGCCTGCGCCGGCACCAACAACAAGGAACCGTGGGCCTTCGGTCCGGAGGTCGAGGACGCCGCGCGCATCGCCATCGAGCGGCGCTACCGCTTGCTGCCGTATCTTTACACGCTCTTCGAGAACAGTTCGCGGACCGGGCTGCCGGTGATGCGGCCGGTGTTTTTCGCGGACCCGAAGGACCCGGCATTGCGGTCGGAGGAGGACGCCTTCCTTGTGGGAAATGACCTGCTGGTCGTCCCGCGCTGGGCGGAAAACCCGTCGCTTCCCGGAGGCGTCTGGCGCGATCTCTCGCTGATCGAGGGCGATGACGGCCCGCACCAGCCGCACCTGAAGATCCGCGGCGGGGCGATCGTGCCGGCCGGCAAAGTGATTCAACACACCGGCGAGGACTCGCTGGCGCCGCTGACCTTGGTCGTCTGCCCGGACGAGAACGGCGAGGCCTCCGGCGAGCTGTATGGGGACGAGGGCGATGGCTACGGCTATCGCAGCGGCGACTTCGGCCGCTGGCGGTTCAAGGCCCGGACCGAGGGGAAGACCGTGCTGGTCTCGGTGGCGAAATCGGCGGGTCGCCAAGCCCTTCCGGGCGAGGTGCGGGTGGAGGTGGTGACGGCGAACGGCATCCGCCGCGGCAGTGGCTCGGTGACCGACGGGATCCGGATCGGCCTGTGAGTTTCCTTTCATGATGAAGTCCTGCATGTTCAGCCCCCTCGCGGGTATGGGTAAAAGAAGTACGGTGAGCATCGTAGCCACCTGTTTGGTGTCGATGGCTCCTTGGTGTCGTGGTGCGGAGAAAGTTCCCTACAAGGACCCGGAGACTCCCCTCGAGGCGCGGGTGGAGGACCTGTTCGCCCGCCTCACTTTTGAGGAAAAGGTGAAGATGCTCGGCGGTGCGGATGCCACCTGGATGCCGATCCCCCGTCTCGGGGTGCCGGCATTGCGGATGGTCGATGGCGGCCTCGGAGTCCGCGGCCTCGGCATCCCCGGCGCGGATCCGGACAAGGGCAGGGCCACTCAGGAAGGACCGGCCACCGCTTTTCCCGGCGCCGTGACCATGGCGGCGACCTGGGACACCGAGCTGATGCACCGCGTCGGCGCGGCGATCGCCGAGGAGGCGATCCACAAGGGCGAATCGGGATCGCAGATTCTTCTCGGGCCGGCGGTGAACATCCATCGCAGCCCGATGGGCGGCCGCAACGGCGAGTATTTTTCCGAGGATCCGCACCTCACCGCCCGCCTGGCGGTGGCCTACATCGAGGGCGTGCAGGAGACCGGCATCGGCGCCTGCGTGAAGCACTACGCCTGCAACAACCAGGAAACCGACCGCGGCGAGGTCAACGTGAAGGTCGATGAACGCGCCTTGCGGGAGATCTACTTCCCGGCCTTCGAGGCGGCGGTGAAGGAGGCGGGCGTTGTTTCCGTGATGTCCGCCTACAACCGGATCAACGGCCAGCACGTCACCGAAAATCCCTACATCCTCACGAAGGTGCTGAAAAAACAGTGGGGCTTCGATGGCCCGGTCATCTCCGATTGGGGCGCGGTGCACGCGACCGAATCGGTGCAGGCCGGCAACGACATCGAAATGCCGTGGGGAAACCATGTGGGCATGCAGGCGATCGAGGAGGCCCTCGAAAAAGGATCGGTCACCCGCGAGGCGATCGATGACTCGGTGCGCCGGCTCCTGCGCACGGTCATCCGGCTCGGCCTGCTGGAGGGGACGCCGACCATGGATCCGGCCAAGGTGAACTCCGATGAACATCGTAGTTTGGCTCTGGAGGTGGCGGCCAAGGGCATCGTGCTGCTGAAGAACGACAAGTTCGCGCTGCCGCTGGATCCCGGCAAGGTCCGCAAGCTGGCCGTCATCGGCGAGGGCGCGCGACGCCTCCAGTTCGCGGGTTTGGGAAGCCCGGAGGTCCACCCGCTCCGCAGCACCTCGCTGCTGGATGGGATCGCGGCCCAGGCCCCGGAGGTGGAGGTCGAGTTCGTCGATACCGAGCTCCATCCCTTCGAGATGCCGGTCGATTGGCTGTCGGTGCCCGGAAAGCTCGGGCAGCACGGGTTTCTCGGCCAGTATTTCGACAACCGCGACGTCCAAGGCCATCCGGTGCTGACCCGCGTGGACGAGGCGATCCGCATCGAAGGCCCCGGCTCGCCGGGCGACGGCGTGCCCGCCGAGGATTACAGCGTCCGCTGGAGCGCCGAGCTGCGGCCCGGGGAATCGGGATTCTATCAGCTGCGTTTCGCCGGTGACGACGGCTACCGCGTCACGCTGGATGGCGAGCGCATCATCGATCACTGGATTCCGAGCCCCGGCGACACCTCGATCGCCAGCCTCGAACTGGAAAAGGGGAAAACCTACCGCCTGCAGATCGAGTTTTTCCAAGGCGGTGGCAACGCGCTGGCCCGACTCGAATGGCAGACGCGGCCGCATGCCATCGATGCCATCGGGAAGGCCGCCAAGGCGGCCGATGCCGCGATCGTCTGCGTGTCCACCATGGGCGGCGAGCGCGAGGGCCAGGACCGCGCGACCTTCGACCTGCCCGGCGGGCAGGAGAGCCTCATCCGCGCGGCGCGCGAGGCGAATCCCCACACCGTGGTGATCCTCAACAACGGCACCCCGATCGGCATGAGCGGCTGGATCGACGAAGTTCCGGCCGTGATCGAAGCCTGGCTCCCTGGTCAGGAAGGCGGTGCCGCGCTGGCGGCCATGCTTTTCGGCGAGCTGAATCCGTCCGGCAAACTCCCCGACACGCTGGCGAGGAAACGGAGCGACTACCCGGACGCGCCGAACTTTCCGGGCAAGGACCACGAGGTCGAGTACGCGGAGGGCATCTATGTCGGCTACCGCCACTTCGACACGCGGGGCATCGTGCCGCAGTTTCCATTTGGCCACGGCCTGTCCTACACGCGCTTCGCCTACGGGAACTTGGAAATGTCGGCCGCCTCGGTGGCTCCGGACGGCGAGATCGAGGTCTCGCTCGAGGTCGCCAACACCGGCCGGCGGGCCGGCGATGAAATCGTGCAGCTCTATGTGCGTGATCCGTCGCCCGCCATCGATCGGCCGAAGCAGGAGTTGAAGGGTTTTGCCCGCGTCTCGCTGCAGCCGGGCGAGCGGAAGAAGGTGAGCATGAAGGTCCGGCCGAGGGATTTGGCCTATTTCGATGTCGCCCGCCGCCAGTGGATGGCGAAGGCCGGCCGCTATGAGATCCGGGTCGGTGCCTCGTCACGCGACGTGCGACAGCGATCGACCGTGCAGCTCACGGCGGATTTCACCGAGTCGGTCGAAGGTCGCTGACCGGTGGTCGAGGGCCGTGCGTCCTCAAAAGGCTGCATTGCGCGCCGCCCGGAATTGCAAAACGCTTGGTTCCCGAAGCTTCGGCAGCGGGTTTTCCCCGAGCCGGGCGGCGGCACGCGGGTTGCGATGGGGAAAGGATGGCCCGGTCGATCTGGAAAGGCTCCATCGCTTTCGGACTGGTGAACATCCCCGTGTCGCTGGTCTCGGCCGAGTCGCGGCCGGATGTCCACCTGCACATGGTCGACAGCCGCAACCACGCCCGCATCCGCTACGAGCGGGTCAACGCGGACACCGGCGACGAGGTGCCGTGGGACCGGATCGTGAAGGCCTACGAACACCAGGACGGCGAGTTCGTGCTGCTGTCCGAGGAGGATCTCGATGCGGTCCAGCCGAAGCTGACCAAGACCATCGAGATCAGCGATTTCGTGGCGCTGGACGAGATCGACCCGCTGCTCTTCGACAAACCCTACTATCTGGAGCCCGAGAAGCGGGGAAAGAAGGCCTATGCCTTGTTGCGGGAGGCGCTGCGAAAAAGCGGTCGGGCCGGGATTTCACGGGTGGTCATCCGGACCCGCGAATATCTCTCGGCGATGTTCGTGCGCGATGATGCACTCGTGCTGATGCTGCTGCGCTTTCCGCAGGAACTGAAGGCGACCTCGAAGCTTGAGCTGCCGGAATCCGGCGACAAGGACCTCAAGCCGGCCAAGCGCGAGATGGACCTGGCGCTGAAGCTGATTGACGAAATGACGACCGACTGGAAGCCCGACGACTACCACGACGAGTATCGCGAGGCGCTCATGGATTTCATCGAGCAGAAGGTGAGGAAGGGCGACGCGGTGGCGGACGTGAAGGAAGGCGAGGCCGAAGCCGACGAAGGCACCAAGGTCGTGGACCTGGCCGCCTATCTGGAGAAAAGCGTCAAGGAGCGCGGCGGGAAAACGTCGTCTTCGAAAGCCAAGAAATCCACACGGACGAAGAAACATGCCGCCAAGAAGACCGCCCGCAGGAAGTCGAAGTCGGCTTGAAGCCTACCGCGGCAAGCGCGACTTCAGCCGCACGCCCGAGCCGGCCGAAGACGGACCGGGAAAGCCGGGCCGCGCGTTCGTCATCCACGAGCACCACGCGCGCTCGCATCATTTCGACCTGCGGCTGGAAATGCACGGCGTGTTGGCGAGCTGGGCGGTGCCGAAGGGCGTCCCGGAGCGGGTGGGGGAAAAGCGGCTGGCGGTGCGGGTGGAGGACCACCCGCTCGAATACGGCAATTTCGAAGGCGAGATCCCGAAGGGCAACTACGGGGCCGGCCAGGTCGCGATCTGGGATCGCGGCACGTGGCAGCCGCTCGACAAGGACTGGAAGCGGCGGCTCGAGAAGGGGAAGCTGAAGTTCCAGCTGCGCGGTGGCCGGCTCGACGGCAGCTGGGTGCTCGCGCGGATGGACGAGGAGCCGAACTGGCTGCTGCGGCGGATCCAGGGCAGCGCGGCCGGCACGGGAAGCGACGTGGGCGGGCGCGAAAAGGCGGGCTTCATCGAGCCGCAGCTCGCGCGCACGGTCGCCAGCGTGCCGCGGGGAAAGGAATGGCGGCACGAACTGAAGTACGATGGTTATCGTATGATCGCGGTGAGGACGGGCGACGGCACCCGCTTGTTCACCCGCAGCGGGCTCGACTGGACCGACAAGTTCCGCGAGCTGGCCGCTGACCTGGACGGGCTGCCCGGCGGCGAGTTCGTGATCGATGGCGAGGCGGTGGTGTTCGACGGGAAGGGACGCTCGCGATTCGGGCTGCTGCAGGAGGCGCTGAAGGGCGGCCGCGGAGGCATCGAGTTCGTGGTGTTCGACCTGCTTCACCTCGATGGCCGCAACCTCCGCGACCTGCCGCTGGAGGAGCGGCAGCGCCGGCTCGGCGGGTGGATCCCCGAAGGCTCCCCGCGGCTCCGGGTTTCCAAGTCCTGGAGCGGCGACGAGGGCCCGTCGCTGTTCCGCGAGAGCTGCCGGCTCGGGCTGGAGGGCATCATCAGCAAGCCGGCCGACGGGCGTTACCTGCCCGGCCAGCGGCGGGCGTGGGTGAAGTCGAAATGCCGGCCGCGGCAGGAGTTCGTGGTCTGCGGCTTCACCGCGCCGGGCGGCTCGCGCAGCGGCTTCGGCGCGCTGGTTCTGGGTTCGTATGAAAACGGCCGGCTGGTGGCCCGCGGCAAGGTCGGCAGCGGCTTCACCGCAGACACCCGCGGACGCCTGCTGGAACAGCTCGAGCCGCTGGCAACGGAGCGGAAGCATTTTCCCGACATCAAGGACGTGAGCTGGGTGGAGCCGCAGCTGGTGGTCGAGGTCGAGTTCACCGAGCTGACCGCCAGCGGCTCGGTGCGGCAGGCCAGCTTCGTCGGACTGCGCGAGGACAAGGAGGCCGCGCAGGTGCGGCTGGAAGGTCCGGACCGCGGTGCCGAGGCGGGGGAGCGGCCGGAGGTGGCAGGGCAGGTCATCAGCCACCCGAACCGCACGGTCTTTCCCGGCGAGGGCATCACCAAGCTCGAGGTCGCCCGCTACTACGAGCGCGTGGCGGAGTGGATGCTGCCGCACGTGATCGACCGACCGCTGGCGCTGCTGCGCGCGCCCGATGGCATCACGGGGCAGACGTTTTTCCAGAAGTCGTTCAAGAACGGCGTGCCGGCCCACGTGAACCAGCGTGCCCTGGAGGATGGCACCGAGCTCATCGTGATCCGCGACGTCGAGGGGCTGGTTTCGCTGGTCCAGCATGGGACGCTGGAGTTTCACCCGTGGCTGGGTTCGGTCGACCGGCCCGACCGCCCGGACCAGGTGATCTGGGACCTCGACCCTCATCGCAGCGTGCCGTGGGAGGAAACGCTCGGAACTGCCTTCCTGCTCCGCGATTTCCTCGAAAAGCACGGCCTGCACCCCGTGGCCAAGCTTTCCGGCGGCAAGGGTGTCCACGTGATCCTGCCAATCGCGCGCACCCAGCCGTGGGCGGTGGTGAAAAGCTACGCCCGGAAGGTCGCCGCGGAGGTGGCGGCGATGAATCCCCGCAAGCTGACCACCGTCTCCAGCCTGTCGAAGCGCGAGGGAAAGATCTACCTCGACTGGCTGCGCAACGGCCGCGGCGCGACCTGCGTGGCTCCGTGGTCGCTCCGCGCCCGCGAGGGGGCGACCGTCGCCGCGCCGGTGTCATGGGACGATCTCGCCGACCTCGGCCCCGCCGATTTCGACCTGCGCTCCGCGCTCGAGTTTCCGGGCGAGTGGCAGGCCCTCCCTTCGCAGACCCTGCCCGTGTCGCTGTTGCGGGAAATGGGGGCGCTGTAGGAAGGGCAAGCAATCCGCCCGCGGTCCCTCGCGCCTGATCGTGCCGGGTTCATGCCGGGCGTGATGAACCGTGGGCGGCGAGGAGATCGCGGAACCAGTGCGCCGAAGGCTTCGGCGCACGGGTCATATCTTCGCGGTCCACCCCGACCAGCCCGAAGCGGGATTCCTCCCGGTAGCCCTCCGCCCACTCGTAGTTGTCCATGAGCGTCCATGCGAAGTACGCCGACACCCGTAGGCCGTCGTCGAGCGCGGCGGCGAGCTGGCGCAGGTGCTCGCCGAAGTAGGCGACGCGCCCGGCATCTTCGCCGGCGTATCCGTTTTCCGTGATGGCGAGGGGAGGCAGGCCGTGCGGGCCGTAGGTCTCGTGTATCTGCCGCAGCCCGAGCCGGAGGCCTTCCGGATAGACGGGCGGGACGCACACGCTCCAGCCCAGCGCGTTCTGCGATTCGCCCGGCAGGCGGACCGGCTCGTAGAGCAGCGGGGACTCCGGGGTGTCGGCGATCACCTTGCCGAGGTAGTAGTTGATGCCCAGGGCATGGAGCTGCGGCCCGATGCGGATGGCGTCGAGGTCCGCCTGCGAAAACTGCGGCATGGAGTCGGCATAGACCCGCGAGATCGCCTCCGGGTAGTGGCCGAGGAAGAGCGGGTCGAGAAACCACCCGTTGAAGAACTCGTGGGCAAGCTGGGCGGCGCGGAGGTCTTCCGGGGTTTCCGAGCGGGGAAAGGCGGGCTCGTAGTTGATCACGGTGCCCACCGGCGCCGCGGGCGCGATCTCGCGGATGGCCTCGAAGGCCCGGGCCTGGGCGAGCAGCAGGTGGTGGGCGGCGATGAGCGCGTTCCGCAGGTTCGCCTCCCCCGGCGCGTGGGTGCCGGTGTAGAAGCTGTTGTGGGCGCTGCACCACGGTTCGTTGAGGATGAAAAACTCATCGACGTATTCGCCCAGCTCCTCCACCGACGCGCGGGCGTGGAGCACGAAGTCATCCACCGTGGCCCGGTTTTTCCAGCCGCCCACCAGACTGTAGCGCAGCGGCAGCTCCCAGTGATAGAGCGTGGCATAGACGCGGATGCCGCGCTCGCGCAGCGCGCGGAAGTACCGGACATACCAATCGCGGGCCGCGCGGTTCACGCTGTTGTCCTCGCGCATCAGCCGCGCCCAGGAAATGGAGGTGCGGTAGTGGCGGAAACCCAGCGCGGCGATCAGATCGGCATCCTCCTCCCAGCGATGGTAGCGGTCGACCCCGGGACCGGGGCTTGCCTGTCCATGCACTTTGCCCGACTGCGTCGCAAACCACCCCCACATCGTGGGCTGGGACTGCTCCTCGCGCAGGCAGGCATCCTCGCCGATCACCTGGAGGTCGGAGTCGGCAACGCCGAAACGAAAGGACTTCGGGAAGCGCCGGGCCAGTTCGGCCGGCGTCGGAGCGGGTGCGACGTTCATGGCCTCCTTTGAGCAAGGGATGAACCAGCTCATGAGCATCACCCGAGTTCAAGACGCCCCGGTGGAGGCCGGCACCACCCGCCACGAGAATCCCAACGCGCCGACTTACGTCCTCAAGCACCGCGAACTGCAGGCGCTCTTCGACGCATTGGGCAACATCGATCCGGCCGCGGGCCGCGACCGCGGGCTCTACTGGAACTGCACCCGCTTCCTCTCGCGCTACGTGCTGCGCTTCGGCGACGGCAGGTCACCGGTGGGTCTCGGGGCTTTCGTCAGCGCCGACCATACGACGCTCTTCGCCGACCTGACCGATCCGGGCACCGACGATGGAAGGCAGAAGCCGGGCTCGATCTACCTTCACCGCGAGACGCTGCTGTTCGAGCAGCGGCTGTTGGAAAAGCTCATTCTCTCCAATCCCACGCAGGAGCCACGGAAGGTCCGGCTGCGGATCGACTGGGAGGCGGATTTCCGGGACCTGTTCGAGATCCGCGGCAGCCGCCGGAAAAAACGGGGCACGCATCGCGAGACCGGTGACCCGCGCCGGCAGGAATACCTCGGGCTCGACGGCGTGGAGCGGGTGACGCGCATCGAGCTGCACGGGCTGGAAGCGATCCGCCACGAGGAGGGGCGGGTGTTTGCCGAGACCACCCTGGAGCCGCGCGAGCAGCGGACCTTGATGATCTCGATCCTCTGCGAGCAAGACGGCGAAGCCTCGGCGGCCATCGATTTCCAAGGAGCGCGGCAGATGAGGACGGAGTGGGAAAGGGGGGTCCTCGGCGGGATGGCCGCGCTGCGTCTGAGCCACGAGGTGTTCCAGTCATGGATCGACCAGGCACGCACCGACCTGCTGATGCTGCTGACGGACACCCCGCAGGGTCTCTACCCCTACGCCGGCACGCCGTGGTTCTGCGCGCCCTTCGGGCGGGATGGATTGATCACGGCGCTGCAGACGCTGTGGTTCGCGCCCGCGATCGCCCGCGGCGTGCTGGCTTTCCTCGCCAGCCACCAGGCCAGGGAACACGATGCCTTTTCCGAGGCGGAGCCGGGCAAGATCCTGCACGAATCCCGCAAGGGCGAAATGGTCGCCCTGCGCGAAGTACCGTATGGGGCGTACTTCGGCAGCGCGGACTCGCCGCCCTTGTTTCTCAAGCTGCTCGGGCGCTACGTCCGGCAGACGGGCGATGGGGATTTCCTGCGGGAACACGAAGCGGCGTTCCGTCGCACGCTCGGCTGGGTGCGCGGGAAGCTCGCCGAGGAGGGCTTCATCACCTACGCGCGGCATCACGAGTCGGGACTGGTGCACCAGGGGTGGAAGGATGCGGACGATGCGGTGACCCATGCGGACGGCAGCCGGGCCGAGCCACCCTTCGCGCTGGCGGAGATCCAGGGCTATGCCTTCGCCGCGCTGAGGGAAGCGGCGGAGCTGCTGGACCTGCTGGGCGACGCGGAGGCGGCTGCCGGCTGCCGGCGGGAAAGCGAGGACCTGCGGGAAAGGTTCGAGCGGGAGTTCTGGTTGCCGGATCTCGGGGAGTCGGGGGGCTACGCGCTCGCCCTGGCAGCTGGGCGGCCTTGCCGGGTGCTTTCGAGCAATGCGGCGCAGTGCCTCTTCTGCGGGATCGTCCCCGGGGAAAAGGCCGCCGCCTTGGCGAGGTCCTTGGAGACCTCGTTCAGTGGCTGGGGCCTGCGCACGATCGATCCGGGCGCGGCCGCCTACAATCCCCTGTCCTACCACAATGGCAGCGTGTGGCCGCATGACTCGGCGATCGCCATGGCCGGGCTGTCACGCTGCGGCCAGCGCGATCTGGCGGAACGCATTCTCGAGGGACTTTTCGCGGCGGCGAAAGACTACGATTTCCGGCTGCCGGAGCTGATGTCCGGCTTCGAGCGGCGGAAGCTCGGCTTTCCCATCCGCTACCCCAATGCCTGCCGGCCGCAGGCTTGGGCGGCGGGATGCGTATTCATGATGCTCGAGGCGGCGATCGGCATCCGCATCGATGGCGCCAGGCGCGAGCTGCGTTTCCGCGACCCGTGGCTGCCGGCATCGATCGACAGCCTGGAGGTCACCGGCCTGCGCGTCGGCGAGGCGCGGGTGGGCGTCCGCCTGACCCGGCGGGGCCGAACGGTCGACTTCTCGCTCAGGGAAGAGGAAGGCCCCCCGGTCACCGCCGTGCTCGAGCGGACCTGTTAGGCGGCGTTCTGCGGCGGGGCCAGGGTCGCACTTCCGGTGAGGAGGGTCATCCACCGGCCGATCACGGCGGCGGGCCGATAGTGAGGACAGGCGGTGACCCGCGGACGACCGCCTTCGCGCCAGCGGCGCAGGGTCCCGACGACGAACTCCGGCTCCGAACAGTCGGCCACCTGTCCCGGGCCGCCGGCCTCGAGCACTTCGGACGCGGCGCCGAGCGGATGGGCCAGCACGGGGGTGCCCAGCGCGTTGGCCTCGGCAAACACCAGCCCGAAGGTTTCCGCGAACCCGGTTTGCGGATAGAAAACGCAAAGCGCCTCCGCGACGTGGCGGTGGACCTCCGCCGGGGTCAGGGCGCCATGCGCGATGACGCCTTCAGGAAAATCCGATCGACTGCCCTTCCAGTAGCCCGGATCGGCCAGGTGGAGCTGCATCCCGGGAAACTCGCTCCGGGCGGCCGCGAAGTGCCGCAGCACTTCATCGAGGCCTTTGTGGGGCGAGGAAAAGAACACGAGCTTGTCGGGATCAAACGCTGCACGACGCTCCAGCCGGGTCACGGAGACGGGATTCGGAATCATCACCACCCGGGCGCGGGCTTCCCAGGAGGGGAGCGCGGGGCGCATGACCTCGACCAGATGATCGCCGAGGCTGTGGGACACGGCCACCAGGTTGGCACCGGTGCGGAGGACCCCATCGATCCGGTGTCGCCAATGGCGGCCGGGAAAACAGTGCATCCACAGCAGCAGCCGGGCGGTAGGGAAACGGCGGCGCAGGCAGGGGAGGATCTTGTCGTTTCTCAGCACCACCACCACCTCGGGCGGGTCGGCCGGCAGCGGCGCCCGGTGCTGGTACGGGATGTATCGTACTCCAGCGGCGGTCACCCGGGGCGAAGTGCGGTTGTGCTGGGCGATGGTGACCCGCAGGCCCGCCCGCGCGAGGCCCTCGGAGACCTGGAACAGGGTGGACTCGGTGCCACCGAGGGCCCGCGTGCCGAGCGCGCCGGCGTCGAGCGCCTCGGGGCAGTCGACATCGATGAAAAGGACGTGCATGGCGGTCAGACGGCGAGTTTTCCGAGCCGGGGCAGGGGGGGGCGCTGGCAGCTCTCGAGCTGCTTCTGCAGGTTCTCGCGGGTGGCCGCGGTCATCGGCAGGTCGTCGGCCAGCCGAAACGGGGGCACGCCTTGGGTTTCCGCGAAGCGGACGGACTCCAGCTCGATCGGGGTGCGGCCGATCGCGGCGGCCGCGTCGCCCCACTGGCCGCGGCGATAGGCGCGGTTGCGGTGCCAGACTTCTTCGCGGTCGCGCCGGCGCTTTTCCCCGCGGTAGCCGGTGTCGCCATCGGTGGTCAGGGAGACGGGCATCTCGATCTTGGTCAGGAGCGGTTCCGCGATGAAGTGGAAGAGATGACCGGCGGCCAGCAGGCGGTTGCGCAGTTCGCGGTCCTCCTCCACGCTGTCGAGGAAGCCACCGAGGCGCTTGAAGCAGCCGCGGCGGAAGAGCGAGGAATTGATCAGCACCCAGTCGCCCTCGGTCTTCGAGGGGGACTGGAGCGTGGGGAAAAAGTCGTCCACCAGCGAGATGCGCTTGTCGATGAGGTGGACGGACCCATCGAGTTTGATGAAACGATGGGCGCCGGCGGCGACGTCGAACTGCAGCTCGCTGCCGGGCTCGATGCCGAACGCGGCCCAGTCGAGGATGTGATCGGCATGAGCGCGCAGCCCGAGCGCGCGGGCCTGGAGCAGGAGCTTGTTCGGCTCGGCAACGTCGTCGGAGTCGTGGAACGTGATCGCATCCTCTTCGCTGAGGGCCAGGCCGACGTTCTTGGCGCGGGCTGTTCCGCCGTTGGTTTCCAGGCGGACGTAGCGGAAACGCGGGTGTTCGAACCACGGCTCGACGACCTCGCGGGTGGCATCGCTGGAGCCGTCATCGACCACCGTGACGACGGCCGGGGCGTAGTTTTGGTTGAGGGCGGATCGCACGGCCTGCGCGAGGCAGCCGGCGCGGTTGTAGGTAGGGATGATGATGTCGATGTTCATCGGCGGATGGGTGTGAGAAGGACTTCGGGTCGCGGGCGGGTGCCGCGTTTTTCCCCCGCGGCCAGCGAGCGCGCCAGCCAGCCGCGGGCGGTGGCGACCAGCCACAGCGTCCCGGAAACCAGGGCGATGGAGGCATCGCCATGGACCAGGAAAAGAGCGGCGGCGAAGGCGAGCACCCAGCTCAGCGGTCGCACCCGGCCGGAGTTCCGGCGCGGGCGGTCCTTCGGCGTCCGCACGAAGGCGAGCTTGCGGCCCGCCAGCCCCTGCACGAGGCCGATCGCCGCTTCCGGCAACAGCGCGAGGCGCGCGACGGCCGCCTGGCCGCGCAGCCGCAGCGAACCCTTGGCCGTGGCGCAGACGAGCAACGCCTCGGCGAGCACGAGCAGCGAAAAGCCGGCCGCGAGCCACGGCAGCTGGGGATGAAATGCGGGGATCACCGCCGCCAGCGCAATGCCCGGCAACAGCAGGCATGCCCCGCACAGCCAGGCGGCCAGCTGGGCCAGGACGCTCAGTCCCGGCCACGCGGAGGAGCCGGCCAGCACCTTGCGCAGCACCTGCGCGTTGCCCGCCGCCCAGCGTTGGCGCTGCCCGCCGAGGACTTCGAGGCTTTCCGGCATCAGCCCGCGGCCCTGGACTTCATCGATGAAAAGCCCGCGCCCGCCCTTGAGCAACATCAGGCCGAGGTGGGCGTCCTCCGTGATGGTGTCCACCGGCCAGCCGCCCGCCTTTTCCAGCGCATCCCGGCGCACCACGCAGAGGGTGCCGGTGAGCAGCATCGACTCGGTGCCGGCCGAGCGGAGCGCGTAGGCATCGAAATACTGGCCGAGCTCGGCGGAGGCACCGGCGTTGCAGGGGGAAACATTGCGGTAGGCCTGGGGAAACTGGAGATGCGAGAGGCCGGGTCGCGTTGCGATGATTTCCGCCGCCCGGCGGAGATAGGTGGGCTCGACGGCATAGTCGGCATCGACCGAGCAGATCCATTCCGCCCGTGGATCGGTCCGCTGGAGACCGAGATTGAGCGCGCCGGCCTTGGCGCCGGTGACGCCGGTGTCGTGATGGAAATGGAAGCGGCCTCCGCGGCGGGCGCACCAGTCGGCCAGCGGCTTCCACCGCGCGGGGTCGGGCGTGTTGTTGTCCAGCACGACCACCTCGTGACGGGCGGCGGGATAATCGAGACGGGCCAGGGACTCGAGCGTGTGCAGCACGACCCCCGGCGGCTCGTCGTGGGTGGCGATATGGATGGAAATGAAGGGCGGCTCGCCGGATGAGCCCGGCCGATCCGTGGGAGCTGCCGCGGTCAAAGGTCCGGCGAGAAAGGCGAGCTTCACCCCCAGCGGCAGCGCGGCGAGCAGGAGAAGCGAGACCGCCAGCGCATGGCCGGGACCGACCATCAGCGATAGCAGCGAAATCCAGACGGCGATCACGGGCAGCAGGGCCTTCCAATCGAGCCTTGGGTTTCGCGGCAATGACATGCGGTCCCTTCAGCCCGCGCGATGCCAGAGGGCGGACCCGCAAGTGTCAGTGACCGCATTCGCCTTAGAGCCGCAAGGATCCGGCGGGGTTGCGCGGTTTTTTCCGGCTGCAAATCGCGCCTCGCCGCGCGTCCGGTGCGGGCGGAAATGCACCCGCTCGTTGCAGGATGCAGGAAACTTCCGCGGTCGGTCCTTAGGAGAGGAGCGGCCGGCACTCCTTGACCATCTGCCATGCTTCACGGCTGTGGATGACGAGGGCGCGGACGCGGCTGTCTGCGGTCGCGACATCGCAGTCTGGCACCGCGTTGCCGTTCAGGGCGGGGTCGAGGGTGAGCCCGAGGAAAGCGAAGGCCTCGCAGGCGGCGGTCCGCACGGTGGGCTCCGTCTCGCCGATCGTATCGGTGAAAACGAGGGCGCCCGGGAGCGTTCCCAGGCTGGCGAGCATCGAGCCGATGCCGGCGCGCAGGCGGTGGATGAAGACATCAAGGGCAAGCCTCGCATCGGGATCGCCATCGCCGGCGGCCGGCCGGATCCGGCGCGTGTCACCCGGCAGTCCCGACAAGCCGCTGAGGCCGGAGTGCCGGTTGAGCAGGGTTTCGATCTCGTCCGCCCGCATGCCCTGGCGCATGAGATGAATGAGGATGGCGGGGTCGATCGCGCCGCTGCGGGTGCTCATCGCAATCCCGTCGAGCGGCGTGAGGCCCATGGTGGTGTCGATGCTGCGACCGCCCACGGTCGCGCACAGCGAACAGCCGCCGCCGAGGTGACACAGGATCAAGGGCAGGGACGGATCACCCGCGCGGCCGAGCATTTCCGCCGCCCGCGTGCTCGCGGCGCGGAAGCTGATGCCGTGGAAACCGAAGCGCCGGATTCCGCGCGAACGCCAACTACGAGGACCGGCGTAGGTGAAGGCCGCGGCGGGCAGGGTCCGGTGGAAGGCCGTGTCGAAGACGGCGAAGTGCGGGATTTCCGGAAATCCGCGGCGGGCGGCGTCGATGCCCGCCCGGTTGGCGGCCTGGTGCAGCGGCGCGAAGCGGGACCAGCGCTCGATTTCCTGAAGCACGGAGTCATCGATCCGCACCGCGGCGTCGAACCGGTCGCCCCCATGGACCACCCGGTGAATCACGACCTTGGGCTCGTCGCGGAAGTCCTCGGGCAGGGCCTCCTGCGCGGCCCGCCAAAGAGCCTCGAAGCGGTCCGGGGTGTCCGCTGAAAGGGGATCGAGCCGGTGTTTTCTGCCCCCGTAGTCGAGTGAAAGCCCGGCCATGCCTTCGCCCGCCTCGGGGTCGGTGGTGACGAGCTTTGCCTGCCAGGCCGGGGCGGCGGGATCGGCGGACGTTTCCGCGTCGAACATCGAGAGCTTGAGGCTGCCGCTGCCGGCATTGACGGTCAGCACGTTCACCGCCGGCCTCCTTCCCATTTCCACTCGCGGATCTCCGGCGGGTCTTCTCCGGTTTCGCGGATCACGCGCGAGTGATCGCGCAGCACGTATTCGTAGTGCAGCACGCGTTCCGCGGCCCGCACGGCGGCGGCGGGATTGTGCGCGGCTGCAGCCTTGAGGGCCTGCGTGACGAGGTGGTAGCGGCTGGCGCCATTGCGGGCGAGCATGTCGAAGGGCGTCGTGGTGGTGCCTTCCTCGCGGTAACCGTTGATGGTGAAACGCGGGCCGCCCCGGTCGCCGAGCAGTTGCCGCACGGCGCTCGGATAGCCGTGGAAATTCACGATCACCGGCCGGTCGGCGGTGAAGAGCGAATCGAACAGCTGGCTGCCGAGGCCGTGAGGGTGGGCGGTGTCTTTTTCCAGGATCAGAAGGTCGGTCACGTTGACCACGCGGACACGCAGCTCCGGCACCTCGCGGCGCAGGATCTGGGCGGCAGCGAGGGTTTCCACGGTGACAATGTCGCCGATGCCCACCAGCACCACGTCGGGGTCGATGCCGTCATCGGTCGAGGCCCACTTCCAGATCGAGGCTCCGGCACGGCAGTGGGCGATGGCTTCATCCATCGGCAGCCAGCACGGGCCCGGGTTTTTGTTGGCGATGATCAGGTTGACATGCCCGACGCCGGCGAGGCAGTGGTCGAGGGTGGAGAGCAGGCAGTTCGCATCGGGCGGCAGGTAGACCCGCATGATGTCGCCTTTCTTGTTGAGCAGCGAGTTGATGAAATCCGGACTTTGGTGGCTGAAGCCATTGTGCTCCTGCCGCCAGAGCGTCGAGGTTTCGAGATAGTTCAAGGATGGAACCGGCTTCCTCCATGGGACCTCACCACTCATCTTCATGAACTTGGCGAACTGGTTCATCATCGAGGTCACGATCGGAAGGAAGGCTTCGTAGCAGGGAAACAGGCCGTGTCTGCCGGTGAGCAGGTAGCCCTGCAGCCAGCCTTGGCAAAGATGCTCCGACAGCACCTCCAGAACGCGCCCGCCGCGTCTGCCGAGATGCTCCGTGCGGCCGTCCTCCGCGAACGGCCACTGGTAATGGCGGTGCGTGGGCGCTTCGAACACGCCGCCGAGCTTGTTGCTTTCGAGTTCATCGGGACAGACCATGCGGAAGTTGTGCGGATTCCTTGCGATGACTCCGGCAAGATAGCGGGCGACCCGCTTGAGCGGGCTTTCCTCCGGGCCGCCCCGCTCCGCCGCCGTCAGGTCGATGGCGAAGTCGGGAATGGCCGGCAGGTCGAGGGGCCTGCGCCGGTGGCCTCCGAAGGTGGCGGGATTGCAGCCGAGGCGGCGGTCGCCCACGGGCACGAACGAGAGCAAATCCGCCGCCGGTCTTCCGTCATCGTCGAACAGCTCCTCGGGCCGGTAGGATCTCAGCCAGGCCTCCAGTTTCCTCAGGTGATCAGGGTCGTCGCGGACGTTGGGAACCGGGACCTGATGCGAACGGAAGCTGCCCTCGACCGGCTGGCCATCCACCTCCTCCACGCCGGTCCACCCTTTGGGCGTGTCGAGAAGGATCATCGGCCAGCGGGGTCGGCCCGGAGCCGCACCGCCGCGGGCGGCCGCCTGGATCGCGCGGATTTTCGAAAGGGAATCGTCCACCGCCTGACAAATCTCCGCAGCCTCGGGGTCGGCCGTGGCAAAATGCGGCTCCCACCCGTAACCGGTGAACAGGGCGGTCAATTCATCGCGATCCATGGTGCCGAAGACCGTGGGATTGGAGATCTTGTAGCCGTTGAGATGAAGGATCGGCAGCACCGCTCCGTCGGAGGCGGGATCGAGAAATTTCGTCGAGTGCCACGAGGCCGCGGTCGGGCCGGTTTCCGCCTCACCATCGCCCACGATGCAGGCGACCACCCGCCCGGGTTCGTCGAAAGCGGCGCCAAAGGCGGTGGCGAGCGCGTAGCCGAGCTCGCCCCCTTCATGGATGGTGCCCGGCACGCCGGGGAAAAGATGACTCGGATAGCCCCCGGGCCAGCAGAAAGCCTTGATGAATCGATGAAGCCCCGCGTGGCCGAGAGACATCGCGGAATCGAAGCGACCGAGGGTGCCATCAAGATAAAGGTTCGCCAGCACCGCCGCGGCCCCATGCCCGGGACCGGTGATCAGGAGCGCGTCGAGATCATCGCGACTTATCGCCTGGTTGAGGGCGGTCTGGACGAGATTGATCCCCGGACAGGTCCCCCAGTGCCCCAGCAAACGCGGCTTCACGTGCTCGGGCCGCAGCGGCTCGCGCACCAGCACATTGTCCTGCAGGTAGATCTGCGCAGCCGAAAGATAGTGCAGCGCACGCAGGTATCGACCGTGCACCCCGGATGAGGAAATGGAAGCCATGACTTCACTCCGCCGGAACCGTGCCAGCGGGGACGCGCAATTCCGGAATCCGGCGATCGGTGGCTCCTCAGTCCTTCTTCCGCGGCTTTCCCTTGCGCGAAGTGGAGGCCATGTCCTCAAGCTCGGATTTCGACATGCTTTCGTACATGTCCTTGGAGGCACCCTTGAGAGAGGACTTGGCGGTGTCCCCCTTTTTCGCGGACAAGGCGGCCCCGGCGGCTTTCTGCTGTTGTTTGGATTTCGCTTTCACGGAAAACCTCCCCGCAGCAGCTGTGCCATCCACGGCCGGCCCCGGGACGGGAGAACTACTAAAGAAGTCGTAAGAAGAACCGGACCCCGTGAGGCGGAGATCGGCGTGGCCGCGGGGTGTTTCGCAACCCTCCGTTGCAGATCCCCAACCTCATCTGCCTGGCTGGCGGGTCGATACCGTTCCTGCGAGGAGTCCGCGGCTGCGAATATTTCGTAGCACGGAATGTCATTGTGAATACGAGGGTGACGTGATTATCCCTTGCTATCCTTGGCCGCTGGTCGATGCGCGGAGAAACACGGCCGCATCTTGATGGCGGAATCCGGCGAAGCGCCATGGATGGCACAAGCGCTGCGCGGAGGTTCGGCGTATGAAAATCGATTCCCTGGAGAAACTGTTGGTTCACGAGTTGAAGGATCTTTACAGCGCGGAAAGCCAGATCATCAAAGCGCTTCCCAAAATGGAGGAGGCGGCATCGAGCGAGGAACTCAAGACAGCTTTCCGCGAGCACTTGGAGGAGACCCAAACGCACGCTCAACGCTTGGAAGACGCCTTGGATCAACTGGGCTTCAAAACCGGGGGCGAGCACTGCGACGGATGCGAGGGGCTGATCGAGGAGGGAGAACAGGTCATCAAGGAGATTGAGAAGGGCGAGGTCCGCGATGCGGCCCTGATCGCCGCGGCCCAGCGGGTCGAGCATTATGAAATGGCCGGCTACGGCAGCGTCGTTTCCTTCGCCCGCCAGCTCGGCCGGGATGAAATGGCCGACCTGCTGCAGCAGACGCTCGAAGAGGAGGAGAACGCCGATTCTCTGCTCACGGAGATCGCCGAAAGCTCCGTCAACGAGAGCGCGGAGGAAGGATCCTGATCCCATCGATTCGACGGCCCGGCACAAGGGCACCTGCAAACTTGATGAGATGAAAGCTGTCGTTTTTCATGATATCGGAGACATCCGTCTCGATCACGTACCAGAGCCCGGTCTGAAAGAGTCCACAGATGCAATCGTCCGTCTCACCGCCAGTGCCATCTGCGGGACCGACCTGCACTTTGTCAGGGGAACCTTCCCCGGCGTCGAGCCGGGGACGATCCTTGGTCACGAAGGCGTGGGGATCGTGGAAGAGGTGGGAGATGAAGTTCGGAATTTCCGCCCCGGCGATCGGGTGGTGATTCCATCCACCATCGCCTGCGGGTGCTGCTCCTACTGTCGCTCGGGTTATTTCGCCCAGTGTGACAATGCCAATCCCAACGGCCCGGATGCGGGTACTTCGTTTTTCGGCGGTCCTTCCGCCACCGGACCTTTCGATGGCTTGCAGGCGGAGTATGCCCGCATTCCCCACGCCCACGTCGGTCTGGTGCGGTTGCCGGATGAGGTCGATGACGACGCGGCGATCCTCATCTCGGATATCTTCCCGACCGGCTACTTCGGGGCAGAGCTGGCCGAGGTCACCGCGGGAGATACGGTGGTCGTCTTCGGCTGCGGGCCGGTGGGCATGTTCGCCATCATCAGCGCGATGTTGATGGATGCAGGCCGGGTTATTGCCGTGGATTGCGTGCCATCTCGGCTGGAAGCGGCGCGCCGTCACGGCGCGGAGACCATCAACTTTCTGGAAGAGGATCCGGTCGAGGTCATCAAGCAGTTGACAGGCGGCATCGGACCGGATCGTGCGATTGACGCGGTCGGGATCGACGCGATCCATCCCGACGAAGGTCCCGCTTCGGGCGGGGGTGCGGCTTTCGAAGAAGAGAGGTCGAAGGTCGCGCCCGACAGTGCTCCCGAGGGCGATCTCTGGGTGCCGGGGAGCGGACCGTCCCAGGTTCTGCGATGGGCGGTCGAGTCGCTGGCGAAGGCCGGGACTCTGGGAATCATCGGCGTATACCCGCCGGACTTCGAAGTATTTCCGATCGGCCGGGCGATGAACAAGAACCTCACGCTGCGGATGGGCAATTGTCATCACCGACGCTATCTGCCGGAGCTGGTGCGGCTTGTCCGGAGCGGCGCGGTGGATCCGACCCGCGTCCTCAGCCGGCACGAGCCGGTGGTTTCCGCCATTGAAGCCTATGAAACCTTTGATCAGCGGCGGGCCGGATGGCTGAAGGTGGAGCTTGAGGTCTGAAGCCCCCGTCCGGATCTGATCATTCAACTCGAGAACCCTGAACCCAAGATGAACATGAACACTGATTTATCCTACCAAGCCTGTATCGAAGCCTGCCAAGCCTGTGCGGTCGCTTGCGCCCACTGCGCCTCCTCCTGCCTCAAGGAGGACGACGTGAAAATGATGGCCGACTGCATCGCGACCGACCTCGACTGCGCCGAGCTTTGCCACCTGGCGGTGTCCTACATGGCCCGCGATGCGGCGAAGGTCCGCGAGGTGTGCCGCCTGTGCGCTGAAGTCTGCGATGCGTGCGGCGCCGAGTGCGGCAAGCACGAGCACCAGCACTGTCAGGAATGCGCGGAGGCCTGCCGGCGGTGCGCCGAGGCGTGCCGCGAAGTCGCGGCCTGACATTGAATCATCACTCACTTGAAAAACCAACTTTTGAATCATGAAAGCAGTGTGTTGGCATGATGGGGGCCGGGCGGGTGATCGCGATCGATCGCGTCCCCGAGCGCTTGGCCATGGCCAGGGAGCACGGTCGGGCGGAAACGATCGACTTCGGCGAGGAGGACGTGATGGAGCGCCTCAACGAGATGACCCAGGGGCGCGGTCCGGACCGCTGCGTGGATGCCGTGGGCGCGGAGGCGCACGCCACCGGCAGCCTTGATGCGCTCATGGACAAGGCGAAGGAGGCGGTGAACCTGACCAAGGACCGCGCCCATGTGCTGCGGGAAGCGATGATGGCCTGCCGCAAGGGCGGCACCATCTCGGTGCCGGGAGTTTACATCGCGATGCTGGACAAGCTGCCCTTCGGGGCCGTCGTGAACAAAGGGCTGACGATCCGCAGCGGGCAGACCCACGTGCAGCGCTACCTCCAGCCGCTGCTGAAAAAAATCGAGGACGGGGAGATCGATCCGTCGTTCGTAATCACCCACAAGGTTCCCCTCAGCGAGGCGCCTGCCGCCTACGAGAAGTTCAAGGACAAGAAGGATGGCTGCATCAAAGTGGTGCTGACCCCATGAGTCGAAAGCCTGACAGCATGAAAAAAGCCATCATCATCCTTGCAAGCCTGGCCGGACCCGACCTCGTCGCCTGCCCGACCTGCAACACCGAGACCGGGATCGCGGTGAGGGCGGGCATCTTCAACGATGCCTTCCTTCAGACGCTCGGCGAGGTTCTGGCGCCGTTTCCCGTGCTGGCCCTCGGCCTCTTTTTGGTGAATCGCCTGCTGCCCGATTGAAATGAACTCCCGCACCAAGCCACTGACCCGTGCCGGCATCTTCCTCGGTGTCGGTCTCGGAGGATTCGTTGATGGCATCCTGTTTCATCAGATCCTCCAGTTTCACAACATGACCACGGGTCGCATCCCCAAGGACACGATCGCCCGCGTGGAGGTGAACATGTTCTGGGATGGCATCTTTCACGCCTTCACGTGGGTGATGACCTTCATCGGCGTCGTGCTCCTCTTTCGGGCCGGTTTGTCGCGACAGGTGCGCTGGTCGGGCAAGGCCCTGACGGGATCGATGTTTCTGGGTTGGGGGCTGTTCAACCTGGTTGAAGGGGTGATCGATCACCATATCCTCCACCTTCATCACGTCGTGGAGGTCCTGGGACCCTCGATTTTCGATTGGCTGTTTCTGTTGGCGGGCGGGGTGTTCCTGCTTGGCGGATGGTGGACGGTTCGGAGCGTCGCCCGCTCGTCATATCCCCGCAGCTGACCGCCCTAGGTAGGAGTCACGGGGGATTCAGGCGCGTCATTTCACCCGGCCCACGCCTTCGCTGGTCTGGATGACCCGCTGCATCGAGCCGTCCGGGTTGTAATGCAGCTCATCGACGCAGACGGAGCGAAGGAAGCTGCCGCCGCCGTTGTGGCCCTCGCCGGCACCTTCGTCGAACTGCATCATGCCGCTGTGGTAGAAGAAGTAGTCCTTCCCTTTGAAAGTGACGATGCCTTGGTGGATGGTGTTGCTGTTCTGCGCGCCTTCGGCGACCAGGCCCTTGTAGATCCACGGCCCGGTGATGCTCCTGGACACCGAGTAGGCCGTCTTTTCCGGGAAACCGGTGGCGTAACTGAGATAATAGATGCCATGGCGCTGGTGAACCCATGGAGCCTCGGTGAAACGGTTGCCCACTTCCGGGTCCGGCACCACCCGGATGTCGCCATCGAGCTCGGTCATGTTCGGCTTCAGCTTGGCGTAGTAGCACTTCTGGTTGCCCCAGAACAGCCACGCCTGGCCGTCGTCATCGATGAAGGCGGCCGGGTCGATGTCGTCCCAGCTGATGCCGGTGGCCTTGGTCATGTCGTTGGTGACCAGCGCGGAGCCGCGGGCGTCCTTGAAGGGGCCCGTGGGTGAGTCGCTGACGGCCACGCCGAGCGCCTTGCCGTGGATGTCCTTGTGATCGACGGTGACATACCAGTAGAACTTGCCGTCCTTTTCGATCGCGTGGCCGGCCCATGAGGTGGGCCCGCCGGTCGACCATTTGAAGTCGCCCGGTTGGAGCGGCGAGCCGTGGTCCTGCCACTCGACCATGTCATCGGTGGAGTAGACCCGCCAGCGGGGCATGCGGTAGCCGCGGCCATCGCCCTCGTCCTGGCCGACGTAGAGATAGAGGCGGCCGTCATGGACCATGGGTGCGGGATCGGCGGTGAAGACCTCGGTGATGATCGGGTTCGGCCGCGAGTCCGGCTTGCTGACCTGGGCGGTGAGGTCGGAGGGAATCGTGTAGGGTCCGTCGGCCACCGGCTCGCCGAAGACCGGCGTGCCATCGGAGGTCCACCGGATCGCCTGCGCACGGGTCGCGCGGTCGGGGTTGTGGAGCGGGTCGCCCTCGATCTTCTCGTAGTTCCGGGAGTGGTAGACGAGGAGGTCCGTCCTGCCATCGGGCGTGGTGGTGAAACAGTTGTGGCCGGGACCGAACTGGCTGTTCTCCGGGCTGCTTTGAAACACCGGCCGGGCCGATTTTTTCCACGATCCGGGATCGAGCAGGTCGGCGTCCGCATCGGCGGTGAGCATGCCGAGGCAGTAAACGGTGCCGGTGGCGCTGGCCGAGTAGGTCAGGAACACCTTGCCATGGCGGATCAGCACGGCGGGGGCCTCGTTGACGCGGTGGCCGCGGGTTTCCCAGCCGTATTCCGGATGGGTCAGCATGACCGGCGCGCCGGTGATCGAGGTCGGCGTGTCCATCAGCGCGATGTAGATGTTGGTGCCGTCGTAGGGTGCCTCGCCGCGCTGGGTCCAGACGTAGTAGCGCTTGCCCTGGTGGGCGAAGGTCGTGGCATCGAGCGAGAACGACTCCCATCCGAGCTTCACCTCGCCTTTCTCAATCCACTTGCCGGTCAGCGGATTCGGTCCATCGCATTCCAGCACGTGCGGGCGGATCTCCCAGATCGCCTCGGCCGGCGCGGCGGTGAAATAGACATACCACTTGGGGCCGATGTGGTGGATCTCCGGTGCCCAGATGTGCGCTCCCATTTCACCGCGGCGGTGCTTTTTCCAGATCGTCTCGGCCTTGGCGGTGGAAAGCCCGCCGAGCGTCCTCGCGCGGCGGAGCTCGATGCGGTCGTATTCCGGCACCGTCGCGGTCATGTAATAATAGCCGTCCTCATCGAGGAACACGTGCGGATCGGCGCGCTGCTCGACGATGGGATTGGTCCAGTCCGGCGCGGCAAGGGCCGGGGCGGGCAGGGAGGCGGAAAAGGCGAACGTGAGGAGGATGGAGCGGGTCATGGCAGCCGTGGGTTCGGGCTCGCGGGGGAAGCATCCACCCGCGAGGCGGGCCGGATCTCGACGGAACCGGCCCACAGGGATTAACGCAATCCGGGAGGGAAATCCGACACCACGATCGGGGTATTTCCCCGCCTGTGAAGGTTCAGGGCGGCCCGATGGTGATCACCACGCGCTGGTAACGGGTCAGCGGCGGCGAACCGGCGTCGGCGACCTCGCAGATCATATGGAAAGTGTCGCCCGGTCGGGTGTCTTCCGGGATGGCGATTTCCGCGACCGGACCTGCAAGCGCCGGCATGGTCTCGCCGAAATCGCTGCCGGCTTCGACATAGGGCCACCATCGGAACTCAAGCTGGTCGCCATCGGGATCAGTGGTGGCGGAGGCGTCGAGGATCAGGGCTTCACCGGGCTGCGCTTCGAGGTCGCGGGGCGTGTTTTTCAGGCGCACCTGAGGCGGGTGGTTGGCGTGGGCGAAGTCCTTCACGCACCAGTCGGCGCGGGCGGCGAAGTCATTCTGGACGGCGGGAAGCCAGCGCCAGATCGGCTTGAAGTAGTTCGTGCGGATGGCCACCTGCTCGGGGTCGGTCACGTGCTCCAGCTTCTTCGACCAGCTGTTGTGGATGGAAACCCGGGCCCCGGGGCGCGGCCAGTCGTCGGTGGGCTTCGGGTCCATCCAGACATTGCCGCGGACCTTGACGTAGCGTCCGCCCCAGCCGCCCCAGGCGGGGTTTTCAGTGCTGCGGAGACCGGTCGGGATGGCATGGAGGAAGGCCGGCGTGTCGCCCTCGGCGTGGAAGGCGCCGTCGAGCGCTTCGTACGACGAACCTAGTGGACCGTGGCCTTCGAGGACGTGCTCCTTCATCCAGTCCGCCTCGAGATAGCTCTTCACCTTTTCCGGCAAAACCTTCGGCCAGATGTAGGCCATGCAGTCGAACTGGTCGGAAATGATGGTCGTCACGCCGAGCGGCTCCCACACGGGACGGATCGACTTCTGATAGGTCTCGTCCTGCTCCCAAATTAGGAACAGCCGAAGGCGTCCGGCGACGTCCTTCATCTTCTCCGGATGCTCCACCTCGATGATCTTCAGCGCGCGGGCGATGATGTTGCAGCCGCCCCAGGCCTGGACCCAGACAGAGCGGGGGTCGGAGTCGTCGAGCAGGACCTTGGCGATCCACTCGGCTCCTTCCGTCCGCTGCTGGTCTTCGCCGACCGCGGAAATGTTGCCGACCTTCCACTTCGAAAGCAGATCCTCCGGCGCGGGATAGGCGGGATCGTGCAGGCGCAGGTTTTCGTAAACCTCGGCGTAGAGTCCGATCGATTCCTTCACCCACGCCGGATCGTGAAAAGCATGCCAACCCTCGCCGCCCTGCCAGTGGAATTGCGAGCTGCTGTTGACGATGCCTTCCACATCGAAGTCGTTCGAGTGCAGGAGAAAGCGAACCATCGAGCAGCGGTCGTCGGCCTCGCCATCGGTGGTGACCAGCACGCGCGGGCGTTCGGCGGCAGCGCAGGTGAGAATGCCGACCAGATAAAGCGCGACGAATCGAAGGGAAATCACGGGCTTGTGGGGAAATAGAGGTTAGATGTTGGTTGGGCCTCGGGGTCACCCGGACGGGTCCGCAGCGGCGAAGGACGAGAGCATGAGATTCGTGGGTTCCACCTGCGAGCGGAAAAGGTGCAGGTGAACGCGCGGACGTTACCTCGGTTCCATTGCTTGAGCATCCTGTCGAAAAGGCCGGACCGACGTCCTCGACGCCTTGGACGAACTCCTGAAGAACCGGAACTTATGTTCCGCGTCGATGACATGATGTCCGAAGACTTGGGCGTCATGTCCGAGGACCTGGACCGGCCCCCCAACCCGCCGGACAAGAGGTCCGGCCGGGACGGCCCGAGTGCAGACCTGGGGTGGAGCGAGGTCAATACGGCCTGGAAGCAATATCCTGGGAGGTGGGCCGAGTCTCCTTGGGGTCCCGAAAGACGGGGGTTCACGGGCGGAGCGACTCGGAGGGGATAGCTGGGGTGGGTCCTCGCATTGCGCAATTTGGTCTCCCACGGCGAACAAGGCCGGATGACCGAGCTGCGCACCTACCGCAGCCTGGCCCACCGCACCGAGCCCACCGCCTCATTTTCTAGCAAAGAATTCAGAGCGCTTACATAGGACTTGATTTTAAGCGCATTACAAATCCGGAGATCTGTAGAGGGGCAGTTCCGGAAACGGATGGTAATATTTGAGAAAAAATGACTGGACTCTTTCATCACGTCAAAAATAGCTTTCGACCATGACTAAGAAACAGGGGCGGCAGCGAGCCGTTTGGATGGCAGTTATGTTGGCCTTCTGTTCGCGGACCGAGGCCCAAGTCGCTACTCCTAGTTTCGAGCCTTCCAAGGTTAGGTTTCCGACGGTCCGGAATGTCATTGTCACCTGCACCACCGCGCAGGCATCCATCCACTTCACGCTCAATGGTTCAACGCCAACACTTTATGATCCAGTCATTGCAAGTGGTGGAGCTGTCGAGATCTCGAGGAATCAAACTCTGAAAGCGAAGGCCTGGCTCGGGGTTGAATCCAGCTCCGTTGCTTCGATGGATTGCCTCATCACAGGCCAGGCTTCCATCGGTAGCCAACACGGTCTAGCGACAAGCGTGACGGGTCGAGTTTGGGCGTGGGGAAATCAAGCCAATGGCCGTCTAGGTAATGGAGCCACGACAGCAAATCAGATCCTTGACCCTGCCCGTGTCCTTACTTCGTCTGGAACTTTTGATAATGCCGCGACTTTGTCTGCCGGTCACCAGCATTCGTTAGTCGTCGACCAGCTCGGTCAAGTGTGGGCCTTTGGTTACAACGGATATGGGCAATTAGGGAATAATTCGACGACCCAAGCGGCGCTCCCTGTCGCGGTTCTTAAGAGCGCCACAGCAGGCGACTACCTGACAGGAATTCGCTGGGTATCCGCGGGGGAAAAATTCTCGGTCGCGGTTGCCGACTTGGGAGGGGTCTTCAGCTGGGGTAGTAACGCATCCGGCGAGACTGGCTTGGGCCTCACCACTGGGACCCAAAAAGTTGCTGCAGCTGTGACGAGAGGCGATGTCACAGGGAACCCTCCCTTGGACGGGATTGTGGAAATTGCGACTGGCTCGGCCTTCGCAATCGCACGTGAGAAGAATGGCGTCGAGGAGTCATGGTCCGAAGGCGAGGTGTGGGTTTGGGGCCTGAATAATTACGGGCAGCTTGGCATTGGTTCCACGACAGCCCAGTCGCGGGCCACAAAACTGAAAATCGATTCCAGCAACGCGTTTGTGGGTGCAGGAGGACTCGCTGCCGGAGAGTCCCACATCGCGGTGATCAAAGTTGACTCGGGAAATTACCCGGCAGGCAATACGGTTTGGTCTGCGGGTATTCAAACCTTCGGGCGATTAGGAAATGGGACGGTGAGTGCAGGGACCCAACAATACCCCGTGCAGGTGCTCAAGGCGGATGGAACACCGTTGATGGGAATCGTCCAAGTCGCGTCAGGTGCGGCGCATACCCTTGCTTTGGATAAAGACGGACACGTTTGGTCGTGGGGCTACAATGCTCACGGTCAATTGGGGGACGGGACCACCACCAATCGCGGCGGTGCGGTATCGGTCATGGATTCCACGGGAAGCAACCCTCTAAGTGAAATCGTCTCTGTCACTGCGGGCGGCGATGGAACCCAAGGTTCGAGCGCGGCGATCGATACTGCGGGTAGAATCTGGGTCTGGGGCCGTAACAATACCGGACAGCTTGGTAATGGGGAATCTTCGGCCTACGCGACAACCTTGCCTGTGGCTCATGCTCAGAACCATGTTGCCGAGGGACATCCAACCTTCACCCTGAATTCTCCAAGTCTGGGGCTCCCTGGAGAGGTGAGCCTCTCAGGAATGATCGGATATGTGGCTGGAGGCACCCCAGTGGCGAATCCGGAGAACGAAATCGATCGGGTTGAGTTCTACGTCAACGGCGCAATGGAGACCTCGATAAGCCAGGGGCCTTGGGCATTTGGAATGACTGGCGTCGCGGATGGGGCCTACCATTGCTACGCGTCAGTTTACGACCTCTACGGACAGGTAGCCATGTCAAATTCGATTGATTTTGTAGTCGGCTATGATCCTAACGCGGATCCGGATGAAGACGGACTCACCAATGCCGAAGAAGACGTGCTGGGAACGGATCCATATTCAAGCTCATACAACGGCGCCAACGGAGCTGAAGTGTATCACTACGATGACTTGGGTCGGCTCATTGGAGTCACCGGAAGGAGAACACATACCTTCGGATACGATCCCGAAGGGAACATTCATAGCGCACAGTAGCAAAAACAATGAACCTTACCGCGGACCTTAAAATGAAGGCCTCCAAGATTCTGCTCTTCTCAGTCCTTTGTGCGGCTCTGCCTCTTTACGCACAGACCGACCCTGAGGAGGAAGAAAGTGGCTGGTCAACACCGCCGTCCATCTACCAAGACTCCGATCCTGGTGAGCAATATCTCACGACTTCGGCTGATCCCAACGGAATCGGCTTTGATTCGCCTGGCTCCTTTGAGCTTTTGGATGACGATCCCGAAGACGAAATTCCGGCGGTTTTGGATGATCCCGGGCTCGAAGTGACACCGGATATCGTTGAGCTTGCGCGCGGACTTAAATACGATCCATTGAGGATTTATCACTATGTAAAGTTCGAAGTTGAATCTGAGCTTTATTTTGGTCTGAAGAAAGGCCCCCGACTAACCTATTTGGAAGAGTCGGGTAACGACCTCGACAAGGCCTGTCTTCTGAAGGTCTTGCTGGACGTCGCTAAAATCAATAATCCTGGCGGATTCACCGAAGGAGGTGGCTCGGTTGTTCCCAAGTTGATTAGCGGGAAAAAGGATTACGCATACGAAGCGACGAACGGCACCACCCCGGACATCTGTTCGCTTTGGCGCCTGGATACCGACGCGATGGAAGCGCACTCAGCAGGGTTTTACGCGTCCAAGACGCCATATTTGATCACCGTTAGCGGAACGACTCCAAATTGGAACGATTCAGGACAGAGGAGGATCTCATTGGCGCTAAGCCAGGCGGTCTCCTGTGGGTATTCGAATCGAGGCCGGATCAGCGTCGTCGGCAATTATCAGGAGTTGAGATTGACCCGATTCTTCGTGAAGTTGGGATCTACCATTCTTGATCCTTGGGACGTGCGATACGAGAAGGTGGAACCGAATACGAATTTGCTTTCATTCAACGATTCTGTAGACCTAAGCACCGGGAGCGCGATCGATAGCCTGTGCCAGGGAACAGTCGGGACCGACAATTTCTGGCGTGCAGGAGGAGACGATCGTGACTATCAGAATGCAGTCGCTTCCTTCCTTGAGTCACGGTGCAATGATCTTTTTGGCACTCTCAAGAACGCGACTCATTTCGGTCAGGTTAGTTCGGAGGAGTTGCTGGGTGGCTATCACCCCGTTCGCAGCTACTCTTCGAGTCTATCGGCAGCAGATTGCAGTTCGGAGGTGACTCTTGATGCGGGAGGCGGTTCGGAATTCCTCGCTCGGAATGTATGCTGGCGCCTTTTGCTGAAGCTCGGAGCTGAAGGGATCCAAAACGAAATTGCGATTCCGACGCTTGGAGGTCGGAGGATCTCCGTATTCTACGATGCGAAACCTGCGCAAACCGGGGATCTGGTTCTCGGCATTGAACGGACGCCATTCGGGAGCGATTTCAGTATGACTGACGTCGCCAGAGCCAGCGTCACTTATTTCAACAAGTCCGCGCCTCTCTCCTCAAAGATCCTTCTTCCCTTTCAGAACGACTCTCCTTTTGGGGCAAATATAAGTTACAAACGTAACGACAATACGGCCGTAAACCAGCAGGCATTCAGTGCCATGGTTTACGGGTGCAACCCCAAAGGGGGCTTGTTGCGGGCCAGGCAGACCCGGCTGGATCAGATCCTTCAAACGATCGAGCTGACCGATGGAGGGGCGGGTGCGACAACGGACGAAACAGGAATCAACTGGAGCCTTTTCACGGACGAAAAGGACCTTACCCGAGCTCTGGTTCTTGAAACGCTCAACATCCATGGCCTTTCATGGCTTCAGCAAGCGAATCTATCCAGAAAAGGCATTTCAAGTTACTTTGGGGCGAACATCGATAAGCTGATTTCGTTCGGTCGCATGACCCAGGACAATGGATATTACATTGATGTTTATCAGCAACTCAGCGTAGCCTTTGGTAGGTCAGGAGAATACAATGGAGCGGGTAGTGCGTTGGCAGCGAGGTATGCAGCCATGCTGGTTGAGAGCGCGCTCGAGCATTCGGTCATCGAGCAGGCGAACGGCACGTATGACTACTATGGGAACGTCCCGCCGGGGGCCTCAACGGTATCGATCAATGCGGCCCCGTTCGGGGTGGAATATGGGGTGGGTTCAAACACCCCACTATTTGGGGTCGTCACGGAAGACCCGACTCTCAATCTTCCCGGATACCCGCCCGACGGATCGTGGCCTGCGATCACGTCCTACATGACGAAGTATCAAACACTCGCTGCTCAATATTCATATTTTCCGCCGGCGATCGTGGCGATGCGTAGGGATGGGATGGCAAAGTTCTCGTGGGTCCAAGGTGGCCAACCCTACGACAAGACCGCTCAAGGAATGGCTTTCCTGGGGCCGGCTGAGGTCCGAATGTCGGTCAACGGAGGAAATGGAGGATATTCGTTGGATAACAGTCCAATTGAGCCGTTCCAGACCCAATTGGAAGATTCTTTGAAAGTCGACTATTTCGAATGGTCGTCAGTAGGCAAGTACGCGAAGCTTGCAGCCTCGAGTTCCAGCATTCTAGATGGCTATGGTGCCGACCCTGTTAATCTCGCCAATGGAAGTTTCGATCATGCCGAGACTGATCTGGTGGTAGGGAGCGGAAAAGCGCCCAAGGGGATGACCTTCGAGCGTTATTATTCCTCGGCCAGGGCTCACCATAATCGAGCGGGCCTCGGCTACGGATGGACGCACAATTGGGACATTCGAGTGGAAGAGCACAGCATCGCCACAGCTGGCCTAGGGGACACCATTCCGAGGCATATGGTACCCTATTTGGTGGCTGTGGCATCGATGAAGGACTGTCTCCTCCCGCCGGAGTGGACGTCTGGGTATGGGAGCACGATTGTGCCGGAGACGATCAATCCGAAGCGATGGCTGGTCGTCAACTATATCGCCAAATGGGCTGCTGACCAGCTCACTGCGAACGCCGTGACCTTGACGATGGGCCGGGAATCAGAGACCTTTTATCGTCGCCCCGATGGGGGGTACGAGAGTTCCGCCGGGTCTACGATGACCCTATCCAATGACGAGCAGTCCTCCGGGATTGTCACGGTTCATCAACGTCATGGAAACACGATCGAGTTTTATCCCCTCTATTCTGGGTATGTGTGGCTCAGGGGCAAAGCAAGGTCTCTCACGGGCCCCTACGGTCAGGAGGTCAATTTCACCTACAACGTAAAAGGTGTAAGCAAGGTGGAAGTTGCAGAGGGTTCCTCCAAGATTTCGCTCACTTTCTCCTATGGAGCGAACGGCTCTGAGCCGTTAGAATCCGTGACGGACAACGCCGGAAGGACGGTCGCCTTTTCCTACCTTGATGAGTTCCTTTCAACCTCGGTGGATCCGGAAAACCATTCGCCGGTTCAATCTGAACTATCCGGTGGTGCCTCTCATTATTACTATCAGATTCCGGGTTCGTTCGGGGTCAAATGCTGTCTGTCAAAGATTGTCGATCCCCTTGGTCGGATTGTGGTGGCCAATAATTACGATCCCTTCTGCCGTGTGGTTTCTCAGGATAGTGCCAATGTTGAGCTTGGAGCTTCTCCGGCTGACGAAGGGGGGCCGTTTGATTTCATCGTTCCGTGGAGATTTTATTATTCGGGGATTGAGAACTCCGAGGTCAATCCCTTAGGAGATCAGAAGATTTACTCCTACGACGTTTACGGACGCCTCGTCTCGACAGTGGATGAGATGGGCTACGAGGACGTGACGGAATACGATCAAGAAAGTCGCGTTGTCCTTAAAAGGGATGCACTTGGAAGGCGCATTGAAACTGATTACGATTTGGGCCATAACCCGATCGAGGTTCGTGAGTTCCGCAATGCCGTCACCACGGCTCCTTACGTTTCCTTGAAACAATACGATCTTCTAAATCGCGTCGTATACGAGGTGGACAGTTTGTCGCGAGCGACATCCTATACCTATCCTTCATGGAGCAGCGCGAATGCCCCAGAGACGGTCACCCGTGGCGGTAAGACGACGGTCTACCAGTATTATGGAATCGGTTCAGGGTTCAGATCCGGTCTTGTGCAATCGGTCACGGATCGCGACTCGAGGGTGACCCAATATCTTTACGATGATCGGGGTAATCGTACACAGGAAACTCTCCCGGGCGGGTACATGGTGAAGTTTCAGAACTACTCCTTGGCCGGGGATCCAGGAAAGGTGATCGACCCTTCCAATGGCGAGGAAGTGTTGACCTACAACAATCGACGGCAGCTGATCGAGCGGATCAAGGTCGACCGGACGAATTCCAGCTACAAGATCTGGGAAAAGAACTTGTACAATGCTGCCGGTCAGGAGGCGCTTGCTCAGACCTACACCGGACGGGGTCAGTGGAATAGCAAGGAAATAGTGACTTCCGCAACGGATAAGCCGATTTCAATCACTTATTCGGGCTCGGATGGTGTCTTAGGGACAAGCGACGATGTTTCCGAGAGCTGGACCTATGATGTGCGCGATTTCGAGGAATCCTATTCCGACATCAAAGGGAATGTGACATCGCAGGAGTATCTTGCGAACGGCTGGGCCTACAAGAGAAACTTGCCTGCCGATCCCATGCTTGGAGCTAGGGAGACCTCCAAAGTTCTCGATGCTGTTGGGCGGACAAAGAATTCCTACGATGTTTTGCAGCGAGAGACAGTCACCTCATATTCCGAACATGAGACCTATTTGACGGATCATATGGGAACGCTGATGGTTGATCGGAGCGATGTGGTCGATCCGGAAAACTACACATCGACTTCAATATCCGACGCAGCTGGAAATCTCCGGGCAGTGGTTGACCGCCGGGGACATCGATACGAATTCAGCTACGATGATCTGGATCGTGAGCTGGATTTGTGGACACCCGAGGGTAGAAAGTTCTCTTCGACTTATGAAGGAGAGGGGAGTCCCTTGGTGGTAACCAAGACAGAAGGAGCTGCCTCGACAGCGATTGTTAATGCTTACAATGCCGTTGATGGTCGGCTGAGTAGCAGCACATTCAAGGAGGACGGTGTCGTCGTCTCTTCGGTCGGGCAGATGAGCTACGACGCTCGCGGGAATCTGTTGAGTTCGACTGAGTCCGGGAAAACCATTTCCAGAACGTACGATGACTTTGACCGTGTCCGAACCTACACGAACGAGGATGGTTACACGATTGGCTACGAGTATTACAGCGACGGATTGCTGAAGAAACTCTACTATCCGGGCGCTCAAGGAGATTCAGATCCGTTCAATGGCAATTTGGCTGTTCATTATGAATATGACGAAGCAGGCCGTCTTACCAAGATTACGGATTGGAACAACAAGATCACCAGCTACGGGTGGAGCTCCGATGGTCGTTTGCTGACGATTTCCAGGCCGAACGGAACGCAGCGAGCACTGCAATATGATGACCTGAAGCGCATCTCCGGCATCACGGAGCGGGAGGCCAGCGGGGAGCTCCTCCTTGTCAATCAGCTTCACTACAGGAAAACCGAGGAGCTTTCGAGCAGCTTCAGTGCGGTCAATCCTCCAATCTCCTCAGTTTACGACGCGGGTCTCGGGCTGTCGGGGGGGACCTTCGATATGGACAATGGGGTTCAGTCCATCAATGGCCTCGCTCATTCGTATGACGAACGAGGAAACATGGTCAGCGGCGTGGTCGATACTTCGGGTTCGGTCGCATCTTTGGAGTTTGATTCGAGGGATCGTTTGGTTGGAGTGGACTCCACCGTCGATTCTTCCTACGTCTATGATCATGAGGGGCTTCGGAAGTCCATTCAGTATGGCAGCGATGCCTACTATTACGGATTTGATCCCCATGGTGGACCGCTGGTGAGGCTGCTGTTCAGGAAGGGCCCCGGCAACAGTCTCACCCGGTACGTGTACGGAATTGGCTTGGCCTACGAGGTGACCGAGGGCTCGGCTCAGGAGCGCTACTATCATTACGACTTCTGCGGATCGACCGCCGTGCTCACGGACGCCTCGGGTGGGATGACGGATCAATTTGACTACACTCCCTACGGGCAGGTGGCTCGGCGCTCTGGCTCGACGGAGACGCCATTCAAGTTTGCTGGTTTTCTCGGAGTTCTTACGGATCCGAGCGGGTTGATCAGCATGAGGGCGCGGTTTTACAGCCCGATTCTTCGGAAGTTCCTCTCGATGGATCCCGCTCGATTTGACGGCGGTTCGAACTGGTATGCGTATGCGAGCGGAAACCCGATGTCGCTAGGAGATCCTACTGGTTTTGGCGCGGAAAGAACGTTGGATGCGCTCCAAATGGGTCTTTCGGCCCTAGGGATGTTACCCGCCGTTGGTTTTGTGTTCGACTTGGCGAACGCCGGCATCAGTTTTGCGAGAGGCAACTACGGCGATGGATTGATGAATCTCGTCTCTGCGTTACCGGGGATCGGGCAGGTGGCTGCAGGTGCGAAGTTGGGTGCGACAGCAGCCGCCGGCTACGGGGCCTACAAAGGGATCAAGGCGGCGCGTAATATCGGTCGCGCCGAGCATGTTGGAGCAGAAGCGCTCTCGGTGGGGCGGGGGGCGTCGAGGGCCCCAAGGACGGGACTGACAAATCCAGAACTCATCCAAAAGGCGGGGCAGAAGGCCTTTGATAAGATACCCGGGAAAGGCGGAGCCGTTGGCACAGCTCGCCATGAGTATGCCACGAAGCTATTGGAGAGATACCAAGGCATCTATGGCGACAAAGGGCTGAGATTCAAAGAAACCCGCAGCCTATTTGGGCAAAAGAGCATTCTTGATGCTCGCGACATCAATTCCAAAACAATCTACGACTGGAAATTTGGCAATAGTGCGAGGATGTCACCGGCGCAGAGAGCCAAGTATCAATCGCATTATCCAGACCACACGATTCAGGTGGAAAAATACCTTTATCCCTAAATGGCAACGGAATCGCAGATTTGTAAGGACTGGGTGAAAGCGTTTCCTGCCTTGGTTAGATTCAAGGGTGGAAGGCGGCTTCTATGTCTCCAAGAACCAGTGGTTTATGGGGTTGAAATCGAAAAATTTACGAGTGAAGCCTATCGGCCAAAATTTGTGGCTCTGAATCTCCTATCCAGTTTTCCTGAGTTCGCCATCAGCCGAACCCTAGCAACCAAGAGACGTCCTCAACTCTCAGTCTCTTATGCAAAACACGACTCTGAGTTCGAGGAGGCCGCTGGGATCATGAAGGCAACCTTTCCAATACTGTCCTCAAGCGAATGTCTCGACCAACAGTTGATGATTGAGGTGTATCGCTGCGAAGTCGAAGAAATCCTAAAAGAGTCGGCGTCGCCTCTCGCTGTTTGGTTTTCGCTAATTCAGTTGCTTGTCTTTTTTGGAGACGAGGAAGGGGCGCGAATGGAGCGGGAGCAAATGGATTCGTATGTAAGGAAACTTAGCCCGTCTAGTCTCGCTGTATTTGGCGATTTCGAAGCGTTCTTGAAGCGTGAGTTAGAAGTTGCTCCAAACGTGCTTGAGGAGCGAATGAGATCGAATCTCGCAAAAGGAAAGTGGGAAATCTTGTCCAGTGGTTCCACGCGCTGAGGCTGTCGCCAAAACGAACTCCACCCAAGCCGTCCTGCAATCGACCGCTACGGCACGCCCCGTGCTTTTGAGGTGCCTCTTGCCCCGACAAGTCGGGGGATCAAATGAAATGGGCACCTCGCTCGGGTCGCGCCTCCGCTCGCGCGCTGGTGGTTCGGTGAGTTTGGGGTCGGTCCTCGCATTTCGCAATTGACGGGGCACCGTTGTCCCGGTAGGACCAGGCATGGCTCGCAAACCCCGCTACCAGGCAGCCGGAGCCATCTATCACGTGATGGCTCGTGGGGAGGGCGGCAAGGACGTTTTTGAGGAGGACGTCGATTGCAAGGTATGGCTGGAGCGTCTGGGGGAAGCTTGTGGGCGCTTTGGCTGGCGGGTCCATGCCTGGGTGCAGATGGGCAACCATTTCCATCTCCTGCTGGAAACTCCGCAGCCGAATCTGGTGGCCGGGATGAAGTGGTTCATGGGGGTGTATTCGCAGTGGTGGAACATCCGCCGCAAGCGCCGGGGCCATGTTTTCCAGGGCCGCTACAAGGCCGTGGCGGTCAGTGGCGAGGGCAAGGGGCGTTATATCCGCATCGTGGCCGACTACATCCACCTCAATCCGGTGCGCAGCGGCTGGGTGGGAGGCACGACGGGGCGCAAGGTGGTGGGTTGGCGTTGGAGCAGTCTGCCTCAGTATGCGGGGCGCAAGGGTTGCGAGTGGGTGGAGACACGGAGGGTTCTGCAGGCTTTCGAACTCGAGGAAGGCGGACGTGGGCGGCGATCCTACGTCGGCTACATCGAGAAGCGGGGCAAGGATCGTGCGGGAACTCTGAGTGACGAATCGCTCAAGGAACTGAGGCGGGGGTGGTGTCTGGGTGAACCGGAATTCCGGGATCGCGTGATCGAGGGGCTCGGCGCGGCGATTCGGCGGGCGCGAGGGAAGGGCAGCGTGGCAGGTTCGGAGGTTCAAGCCCACGATGAGGCGGAGGCGGAGCGCATGGTGAAACAGGCGCTGGGCAGGTTGGGGGTGGAGGATTCGGAGAGTGCGCTGGCGGGATGGGGCCGGCTGACCACCGAGAAGGCGCTGGTGGCGTATCTAGTGCGGACCCGGACCGGGGTATCGAATGCGTGGGTGGCGGAGCGGCTTTCGATGGGCCATCCGGGCGGGGTGAGCCGCGCGGTGCGCAAGATGAGGGAATCCCGGTCGCTCATCCGGCGAGCGGAGGGCCTCTTGATGGAGAAGTGAAGACCAAATGCGAAATGCGAGGACCGACCCCAAGGACAAGGAAGACAAGGAAGAAGACATCCGGCGAGCGGAGGGCCTCTTGATGGAGAAGTGAAGATCAAATGCGAAATGCGAGGACCGACCCCAAGGAGAGACCCCAAGGAAGAGAGACCCCAAGGAAGAGAGGCGGATGGGGGCACCATTGGCATAGAGCGTGCCGGTGTTGCCGATGAGCGTGACGGTGACCTGCGTCCACTCTCCGACCGGGGCCGGCGGGCGGCGACGACCTGCTCGGTGGAGTATCCACCGGTGGTGATGCTGAAACGCATCACGCTGCCATTCGAAGGGGTGAGGAAGAAGTAGGTGCCGGTGCCGAAGCCGAAGATCCGCTGCCACTGGCTATTGCCGGTCCAGTAGATCCAAGTGGAAAAGGTGATCTCGTCGTGGTTGGCGAGGCCCGCCGGGAGCGTGACGAAGTCGTCCGTGCCATCGAAGGCAAGCGCGTTGCCGAAGCGACCGGTGGCCACGGTGACCTACGCGGGTCCGTCAGATTTCGCTGACCCACACCCCGACGTCCATGAAGGTGCCGGGTTGGCCTACGAATGAACCGGAGATCGGCGGCACCGACTCCGGATCGGCGGCGACGGCGACCGCGATGTGGTCGGCCCCGGCGATCCGCCCGAGTGTGGGATCAAACCCCTTCCAACCCGCGCCGGGGAGGTAGACGTCCACCCATGCATGGGTGGCCCCGTAATCATAGGAAGATGGGGGGGCATTGAGGTAGCCGCTGACGAAGCGGGCCGCGAGGCCGAGCCGCCGCGCGGTGGCGATGAACAGGGTGGCAAAATCCCGGCAGGAGCCGCTTCCAAGGGCAAGGGTTTGCTCTGGATCCTGAACCCCCTGCTCATCGCGGGTCCGGTAGCGGAACTCGCGGTGGATCCGATGGGTGATGCCCTCCAGCAAGGTATAGGTCTGAATTTTCTGCCCCGGTTTCCGGACGGTGCCGAGCCACTCACTCCAGCGAGTCGTGTCTACGGTGGCAGCCTGGTTCAGGTAGGGGTGCAGCTGCGAGCGTGACGAGGAAGTGTAGTCGAAGGGGTAATAGGCGGCGTGGGGCGCGACAAGGAAATCGAGGGGTCTCTGGTTGAACTGTTGGATGACCACCTCGCTTTCGACGGCCAGCCTCAAGGTGGTGGTGGAAAACTCGGCGGTGGCTACCGAGTTATCCTCGATGTCGCGGTGCCACCGGATCTCCGGGGTGGGAGAAATGTTCAGCGAGCACGATTCGATGCGCAGATCGTGATTCTCCCGCGGGCGCAGTCGCAGCTCATGCGTGCCGAGGGTGACCGGGCCGGCGAAGGTGTAATAGGTGCGATGGATGATGTTGAAGCGTTTCATGTCGATCGCAGGGGTTGCCGGTCGCCGGCGGGCCATTGGCGGGACGGCGGGGGAAGGTCCCGCCGCCCCGCCTCTTTCAGCGCCGGGGGGGTGTTTGGGGGAAAAGCCGGGGCGGGGGGGCGGAGGGCCTCTGCGCGCGAAGAGCTCAGCCCCGCTTCGGAGGCTTTCCCCCGGCTCCGGGTTTGGCGGGCACCTGACGCACCTCGGCCGCTTGGCGTTTTTTGGCTTCGACCGCATCGGTCTTCGCCTGCTTCTGGGTTTCGTTCTTGCGCTTTGATTTAGGGGATCGGTCGCCCATAGGAGTCGGTGGGTGGAGGTTGTGGTTTTAACGATGTGGCTCGCGGAGGAGCAGGAGAAGGGAGCTGAGATCGACGAGGGAAATCGTGGTCGAAGTGTCGCTGAGGCCGTAAGGGATGATGAGCTTCGTGCCGTGGATGAGGGCACCGCAGGTGTAGACGACGTTTGGCACATAGCCGTTGCGTAGCGGTTCGTCGGGTTCGATGAGGGGCTGATGGACGTGGCCGAGAACGATGGAGGGATCATCGAGGTCGAGCAGCATCGCGCCGATGCAGTAGCGGCGCATCGCCCCCACGCCATGGGTGAGCAGCAGCCAACCCTCGGGCGTTTCAATCGGCGAGCCACAGTTGCCGATCTTAACCGCCTCCCACGGGTGGACCGGTCGCTGAAGCAACTTGGCATCCTCCCAGGTATGGGGATCGTCGGAGTACATCAGGTAAAGGTTCTCGTCGTCCTGGCGTGAGATCATGGCGAACTTTCCGCCGATACGCCGGGGGAACAGGCTCATGCCCTTGTTGCGGACAGCGGCACCTTTCAGGGAAATCGAACGGAAGGTATCAAAATCGTGCGTTTCCAGCAGCTGGGGCAGGATGGCATGGCCATTGTAAGCCGTGTAGGTCGCATAGTAAGTCACGGCGCCGTCATGTTCGGTGAAACAGACGAAACGGGCGTCTTCGATGCCGTTGCTCTCAATCGGGGAATTCGGGAAAATCACCCGTTGGCTCAAGGGGATTTCAGGATCGAAGGTCACCTCGTAATTGGTTGAGGCGAGCCAGCGGATGCATTCGCGGGTGCGAGCCGATTCCCGCTGCGAGGAGCGGGTCGAACCGGAGGCGGTGCGGAGGGCGGCGTCGAGTTCGCTGAGGGTAAAGCGGTCCCCGAGCGATTGCCGCAGTTGCTCAGACCACGGACTATCGAACTCGAGCTCGCGAAGTTTTCTGAAGAAGGCACCCCGGTGAAAGGTCGGGTCCGGATTTAGATCGGGGGAACTGGTCCGGACGCCGACGGGATCGAGAACGATCCGATGGTCGGAGGAGATAAGGCCGGTTCGGAAGGCGATTGATGAGATATGTCCTTCACCGGTGGCACGGAGGCTCAGAATGAAGCGAAGGTCGCCCTCGGCTACGCCGGACTGATCTGGATGCGGCACGATCGATGGATTGAAGAGGGCAGCCGTTTCCACCGCGTACTCGCCAGAAAAGAGGGAACCCAGATAGAGCCGGCGAGCGCGTGACACCCCGGTGTGATGCGGGAGGTGCTGGCGGATGTGCTCGAAATGATTTTCCCAGGCGCGCTCGAGCTTCGGGTGGCGGCTTCCGAACTGCTGGTGGAGGACGGCCAGCCGCTGTTCGATCCCGGTTTCGTCGATGGCCATCGCGCGCTCGATGATCCGCCGCACCGAGTCGGGATCGGCCGGGATGAAAGGCCGGATGATAACCCGCGAGTGATCGGGGAGGAGGTGGATGTCAGTGGGCTGGAGTTGCGGCCTCCGCGGGCTGTCGAGGGGGGAGTTCATGAATGCGAGGCGGAGTGCGTCGGTGGGCGATCGGATGCCGGCCGGAGGGGTTGGCTCGATTCACGCCATGCAAGCGCGGAATGGGTGGAGCGGAGGATTTCCAGGCGGGAAAGGTGGTAGGCGAGCGTCGATTCGGCGCCCTGGTTCTGATTGATGTGATCACGTAGCAGGGCGTCGCGGCAGCCGCCAGTGGAGGGGTCGTAGAGCGGCAGACCGAGGTCGTTGCGGCCGAGGAACCATTCGAAGCACCGCCGGGCATGGGCCGCCCAGGTGCGGTCGCCGGTGAGATCGAAGGCCGCCATGCAGGCGGAGACGACGGCGTGGGCCTCGATAGGCTGCTGGTCGAAGCGCGCCTTTTCCCCACCCTGCGGCCAGAAGCCGTGGCACCCGATCGGAGAGAAGTGCCCGTCCTCGCCGGTCTGCTGGTCGATCAGCCACTCTAGGGACGTGAGCCCGATTTGCTCCGCGGCTTTGTCGCCGGAAACGATCAAGGCATGGGAGAGCTTCGCGTTGTCGTAGGTTGCGATGCGCTCGAACCATTGCCAGTCCGGCGAGGAATTGGCGCGATAGAGATCGACGAGCCGCGCGCTCAGCAGGCGCTGCATCCGCGCGACGTCGCGATCGCCCTCGAAGCTGCGAAGGTATTCGTGGATCGCCACCAGCGTGAAAGCCCAGGCACGCGGCGAGCTGAAATGGCTGACCGGTCCGAGCCCACGCTGGAAGAGCAGGGCGCAGAGGGCGCGGAAACCGGGGTTGGGCGAGCGGCCGAGGGCCGTGCCGGCGGCCCACAGGGCGCGGGCGTGGCTGTCTTCCGAGCCCTTGCTTTCGAGCCACTGGCGCTCGTGGTTCATGAAGTTGCGGAAGCGCCGCGTGTTGGCATCGAAGGCATACCAGAGGAATGCCAGATAACTGCAGGCCAGGCGGTCGAGCCGGGCATCGCCGCCATGCTCCAGCTGGTGGAAGATGGTGAAGATGAACGCCCGTGCATTATCGTCGGTGCAGTAGGCCTCGTGGTAGTTGGGGACACTGTAAATGGCGTGTTGGAAGATGCCGGTGTGGTCGCTCATCCGTTCGAGGTGGCCGAGGTCGGGCCCGGGCACCGGATACCTCGGTCGGTTTTCCTGCGGGGGCTCGCTGGTGCCTGCCGGGGAAGCGAAGTCGCTGCGGGCGCGGTCGAAGCACTCCATGTAACGTCGGGCGACCTCCTTCCAAGTCATGCTGCGGCCCTGTCTCCATGCCCGCTTCCTCATCGCAGTCATCCGAGTGGGGTGGGAAAGAAGGTCATCGACCGCATCGGCGATGCCCTGCGGGTCGGCGAAGCCCACAAGCTTCCCGCTGCCATTCGCCAGCAGCTCGGCCGCATGCCAATAGGAGGTCGAAACGACCGCCTTGCCCGCGCCGAAGGCGTAGGCGAGCGTGCCCGACGTGATCTGTTGCTCGTCACGGTAAGGCGTCAGGTAGATGTCCGCGCCGCCGATGAATTCCTTCAGCTCTTCCTCGTTGACGAAACGGTTGTGGAACACGACGCGGTTCGCCACCCCCAACGACTCGGCCAGCGCGGTGAGTTCCTCACGGTACGCTTCACCATCGCGGGCGAGGATGTGGGGGTGGGTCGCCCCGACCACCAGGTAGATGACGTCCGGGTGCCGGCCGAGGATTTCCGGCAGCGCGCGGATGGCCGATTCGATTCCCTTGTTGGGCGAAAGCAGGCCGAAGGTCAACATCACCGTCTTGCCTTCGGCGTCGAAGATGTCCTTGTAGAAATTCGAGTCGACGAAGGGCATGTCGATCACCCCGTGGGGGATGACGTCGATCCGCGAGGGATCGATGCCATAGACATCGACCAGCATCCCGCGGCCCCGCTCCGCCATGACCACCAAGCGCGTCGAGTGGGCGTCGAGGCTTTCCATGACCCGTCGCTGGTCGGGATCCGGTGACCGCAGCACGCTGTGGAGCGTGGTGACCACCGGGCGCTTCACCTGTTCAAGGAAGCCGAGGAGGTGGGATCCGGCGGGGCCGCCGAAGATGCCGAACTCGTGCTGCACCGAGACCACCTCGACGTTGTTGATGTGGAGGAACGCGGCAGCCCTCGAGTAGGATTCGGTTTCGTCTTGTGCGATCTCGAAACGCACTTCCGGCGGATAGTCGTATCCCTCGGAGCGGTCGTTCATGGCGCCGGCGATGCAACTGGCTGAGGGAAAGGCGGCAGCAACCGCTTCGCACAACCCGGCCGTGAAGGTGGCGATCCCGCAACGGCGAGGAGTATAGTTGCCGATGAAGGCAATGTGGCGGGTCGAGGGAAGGGTGCTCATCTGAGGGCGAAAACCGAAACGATCTCGCGCACACGATGGCGGGGGGGCCTTCGACCCCGACAAAAGGTCCTGAAGACCTCTTACGAAACGTCATGACCATCGGGGGGGGCAAGAGGGAAGTCAACTTCCAATTCCCGCTGCTTTTTTGATCCTCCCGACAGTCATTGAGGATCCACGCGCGTTCGGCACGATGTTCCCGGGCTTGCGGAGAAGTAGTAGTTAGGTGAACGCATGTCACGGGCATAACCGAATTCATCCGAACTGGGAAACAGAGGGACATAAGTCCCGTATCTTGAAGGTGCGAGTCGGGCTCTAGCTTCTGTTGCGTTGTCTCCTCGTCGAACAGCCCGCCCGGAAGCCCCAGCCCGATCCATTTCGAATTACTCGCCGGTGGCGCGGAGGCGGATGAAGCCGCGGGCGCCGTCTTCGATGGCGAGGTCGTAGTACCAGGTTGCCCACTCGAAATTGCCGTCGGCCACGGTGCCCGCGCGGACGACGTGGGCCGAAGACATGGCGTCGAGGCCGGGGCCCGCTTCAGGGGTCACGGTGAGGCCGGCGCGGTCCGTGCGCAGGCGGGCGCTCAGGGTGAGGTAGGTGTTTTCCCCGGCAAGTCCGAGGTCCGCGGCGGTGGCCACGCCGGGCACGGGCAGCGCCTCGGGCGAGGAAACGAGCGGGTCGCTACCGAGGAGAAACTCGAAGACGTTGGCGAGCTGGTCGCCGTCGGGATCGGCCTCCGGCGTGTCCTGGCCGACGGAAAAGGCGAAGGCCTGGGTCCAGGCGACGAAGGCATTCTCCGCCACCACGGTGGCGGCGGGCGGGATGGCGAGCGCGGCGACTTCCGCGGCGCTGAGGCCGCGGTGATAGAGGCGGAAGTCGTCGATCGCTCCATTGAAGTAGGCGTCGCCGGCGAATTGGCTTTTCCCAAGATAGTTCAAGGTCGGGGCGATATCAGATGGATCGATCGTGATCGACTGCGTGGCGACGGCCGCACCATTGACATAGAGCGTGCCGGTGTTGCCGATGAGCGTGACGGTGACCTGCGTCCACTCTCCGACCGGGGCCGGCGGGGCGGTGAGGCCTTGCTCGTTCCAGTAGTTGTCGGTGGTGATGCCGAAGCGCATCACGCTGCCATTCGACGGAGTGAGGAAAAAGTAGCTGCCGGTGCCGAAGTCGAAGACTCGTTGCCAGTTACCGCCGCCGTCCCAGCGGAAGCGGGCGCTGAGGGTGATGTCGCTCAGGCCGTTGAGCAGGCCGGAGGGCAGGGAAACGAAGTCATCGGTGCCATCGAAATCGATGGCCTGGCCGAAGATGCCGCCGCTGTAGCCGGGACCGCCGGTGGCGCTGCCGTGGCGGCTGCCGGCGCTATCCGCCGTGGTTCCGGAGAATTCGTAGTGGGCGAGCAGGTCGGCCGGTGGCGGGACGACGATCGTCATCGTGGCCTCGTCGGCGATGCCCGCGGCGTTGGTCACGCGGACGGTGAAGCGGTTGGTGCCGGCGTCCTCGGCACCGGGCACGCCGGAGATCCGGCCGTCGGGCTCGAGGGTGAGCCACTGCGGTCCACTGGTCTTGGCCCAGGTGAGGTCGGCGCCGCTGGCGTTGGCGGAGATCGAGTCAACGTAGTCCGCGCCGATGGTGGCCGCCGGCTTGGCGATCGGATCGGGCGAAACCGCGGGCGGCGTGCCGGCGGAGAGACTGGAGATCTCCGAGGCGTTCAGCGCCTTGTTGAAGATGCAGAACTCATCGAGACGGCCCTGGAACAGAGGGTCGGGCCACTGGCTTTTCCCGAGGAAATTGGTGGCGGGGAGGATGTCGGTGGGCTTGAGCGTGGTCGGCTCGCTGTCGACCAGCGCGCCGTCGACATAGAGCTTGCAGGTGCCGGCGCCGATCGTGACGGCGACATGCCGCCAGCTGTTCGCGGGCAGCTGGGTGGTCTCGACGAAGGTCTCGGCGCCATTTTGGTTGATGGAAAAGCGCAGCGTGTTGCCGCCGGAGCGGGGGGTGAGGAACAGGCTTTCGCCGGTGCCGTTGCCGAAGTCGAAGATCCGCTGCCACTGGCTACTACCGGTCCAGTAGATCCAGGTGGAAAAGGTGATCTCGTCGTGGTGGGCGATGCCCGCCGGGAGCGTGACGAAGTCGTCCGTGCCATCGAAGGCGAGCGCGTTGCCGAAGCGACCGGCGGTGAAGGCCGGGCCGCCGGCCGGCCAGCCGTAGGCGGTGCCGACGTCGGCCGCGGTGGAGCCGTTGAAGGAATGCCGGCTGGTGATGCCAGCGGGCGGGACGACGGGGAGCGTGAGGGTGGCGGCATCGACCACTCCCGAGCTGTCCGTCACGCGGATGTGGAAGGTGTTTTCCCCGGCATCCGAGAACGAGGGCACGCCGGTGAGGCTGCCATCGGCGGCGACGGCGAGCCAGGCGGGCCCGTCGATCTTGGAAAAGACACGGGCGCCGTTGCCGGCCGTCGTTTCCCCGGCGATCGAGCCGGTGTAGGGCAGTCCGGGCGTGGCGGCAGGTCGGGAAAATCGCTCGCTGGCGAACTGAAGCGTGGCGTTCGAGGCGGCGGCGGCCACCTGCGCGTCGCTGAGCGCGGTGGTCAGGAAGCGGACGCTGTCGAGCGAGCCGCTGAACAGCGGGTCGGCGGCGAACTGGCTCTTGGCGATGAAGTTGGTGGTGGTGCCGAGGTCGCCGGGATTGAGGGTGATGGTCCGCGTATCGACCAGCGCGCCATTGACGAAGAGCTTGCCGGTATCGCCCGAGAGCGTGACGGCGACATGGGTCCAGACGCCGGTGGGCAGGGCGGAGGCGTTCAGCTGCGACTCGCCGCCCCAGTCCTTGCGGATGGCGAAGCGGAGCCCGCCGCCGCCGGCGGCGGCGCCGGCGGGATCGTTCTGGTTCCAGTAGGCGCGGTAGTAGTGGACCGGCACGTAGTCGAGCCGGTAGCCGGCGGCCTTGCACTGGTTTACGAAGTCGACGATCCACGAGTAGCCGCCATCGGTCACCGCGGGTGCGCCGACGCGGAGGCCGGTGGCCAGCAGCCCGGGCATGCGGGCCACGGCGTCGGACACGGAACCCTGGGGGCTGAGGTTCTTGTAGGCGTCCTCGACCGGGTTATTCGGCTCGTTGAAGCCGGACAGGTGACTGACGCCGAGGTCATTCATGTAGCCGGTGTTGAGGCCGGGCCAGTAGGGCTGTTGCTTGATCGCCACATATTCGTAGTCCACCGGCGGGCCGCCGAGGGAGATGTTCCAGTTATAAAACCAGCGGGCGTTGAGGGTGAGCGGATCGACATCACAGGAGCCTTTCTTGGCCACCCACTTCCAAGGGAAGACGCGGACGAAACTGATCGAGCGATCGAGGTCGTCGGGCAGGATCGAGACCTCGAGGTCGGCGTCCTGGGCGACGTAGTTTTTGCTCACCCCGGTGCCATCGGGATTCCGGGCGAAGGTGGCGGTGTAGCCGCGCTTGAGGATGAACGAGCGGACCTGGTCGTTGAGCGCGCCGAGGGCGACGTTCCCGTAGCCGGTGTGGTAGCTGAGTTTTTTCGAAAGCCCGGTGAAACCCTGGCCGGAAAAAACGGTGAGCGGTTGGTAGCCGGCGGGGTGCGGAACGATGACCGAGCCGTTGATGTAGGGCTCGACGCGGACGTTGGAGCCCTTGGTGGCCGCCGTGCCATTCACCCGGACGTGCGAAAGCACCTTGGCGACCGCCTCGGAGGGCTCGACCGCCTCAAGGAACACCCAGGCATCCTCGGAGTCGAGGTTCACGGTGCTGCCGGACAGCGGGTCGCCGCTGCCGCTGAGGTGCAGTTCCGCCTTGCCGGTCAGGGTCGCGGTGCTGCCGGTCAGGGTCGCCGCGGTGTAGACCTCCTGATCCAGGTTCAGCGTGATGCCGGATGCCGACGCGGCCAGCAGCGCAGGCGCCAGCAGCGAAATCAGCTTTCCGCAGGAACGGGATCGGGGAGTGAGTCGTCGCACGGTTTTTTGGAGGCAGGGGCTGGGTGGATGGGGTGGTGAAACCCGGCAGTTTTGGAAAGGGCCGCCGTCAAGGCGAGGTGACCGCCACTCGCAGGAACAGGGCGTCGTCGCCTGCCGCCGGGCGGGTGAAGCGGATCCATTGGGTGGTTCCGTCGTCCGAGATCACCGTTTCGCTGCCGGCGGCGGGAATCCACCCGGTGGCGAGATCGCTGGATTCCTGGACCTCGATGTTCAGGTCGGTCTGGCCTGCCGCCCTGCGGTAAACGATGCTCAACCGTGCTTGCGCGGGATCGGGGGCGGGCAGCAGTCCGGCTTCCGCGTGGTGCGGATCGCCGCCGAAGGCGCGCTCGAGGAGGTTTTCGATGCCGTCGTGGTCGGGGTCGGCGCTATCCGCGGCGTCGCCGGCATTTTCCCTGGCGGAAAAGTGGAGCTCTCGCCAGCTCTCGGCGGGCGTCAGCGCGGGGGTGCTGTAGAGGAATTGAGAGGGCTCCAGCGCGCCCTCGGTGAAGCGGATGTCATCGATGGATCCGTAGAAACGATCGGTGTGGCCGCCGTTGTAGAGGCCGCGGGCGATGGTGAACACGCCGGCGTCCCAGTCGCCGCCATCGCCCACGCCCGACGTCAGCGCGGGATCGGTGCTGGCGGAAATGTCGAGGCTCGCGACCAGGGTGTAATCGGCTTCTCCGTGGGTGACGTTTTTCAGGTAAAGCGAAAGCGTCGAGCCATCGCAAGTGGCGGCCACGGCCTGCCACTGGGCGTCCTGGACGGTATGGGCGGCGCTGTTGAGTTCCCACCGATGGGCAGCCTTATCGGTGAAGACGACGCGCAGCGCGCCCTCGGGATTGATGGCGAAGTAAAGCGCGGCGAGGGCGTAGTCGCTGCCGGATGCACCCTGGCTATCGCGCCCGATGAAGGTCTGGTAGCCGTCGGTGGCGTCGTCCGGCCGGATGGCGGCCTCGATCGTCCAGGCGGACGGTTCCCAGCTGGTGAGCGAGGTGCCGATCGCGGATACGGCCGGGAAATCGTTCGCGTTCTGCAGGCTGAGTGCATTGCCCAGGCCGTTTTGCGGCGTGGTGGCTGCGGCGACCTGGGGGCGGTAGACGTGCCACGATCCGCTCCAGGGCGAGAGGTGGTTGGCGTTTCCGGAGAGGTCGGTGAGGCTGCCGGCGTACTGGTTCGCCGTGGCCGGGGAGTAGGGCACTTCGGCGTTGGCCGTGCCTTCCTCGAAGTTCCAGTAGCCCACCGTGCCCGTGACCGGGATGGAAATGGTGGCCTCGGAGGTGGCGCCGGAGGGATCGCTGACGCGGACGACGAGCGCATCGTCGTAGCCGGCCGCCGTGGTGGGCGTGCCGGAGATCGAGCCGTCGGAGGCCATCGAGATCCACCCCGGGCCGCGCAGCTTGCTGAAGGTGAGCATGGAGCCTTCGGGATCGGTCACCTGGGAGGCCAGGGTGGCGTTGGCATAGGCCGTCTGGAACACGGCGCCGGGCAGCGTGATTTCCGAGCTGCTGAAAACGGGAGCCCCGTTGGCGCTGGAGCTTCCCAGGGCCCAGATCGCGGAGCCGTCGAGGGCCTGGTTGAAGATGCGGAAGTCATCGATCCGGCCGTCGAAATACGGGTCGGCGTACTGGCTTTTCCCGAGGTAGTTCCGGGTCGGGGCGAAGTCGGTGAGCGAGTTGCCCACGCCCGCCAGCGTGCCGACCGGCTTGCCGTTGACGTAGAGCGAGAGGGCATCGGCCTTCTTCACCGCGGCCAGGTGGACCCACTGGCCGATGGGCAGCACGGAGGTGGTGACCACCTGTTCGGCGTTCAGACCGTTGACCGCGTCTTTGAAGACGAGCCGCATGTCATTGAAGCCGGACTTCGGCGTCAGCATGAGATACTGATAGGTGTCGTTGCCGAAGTCGAACACGCGCTGCCAGTCGCCGCCGCCGTCCCAGTAGACCCACGCGGCGAGGGTGAAATCACGGGCGGTCACCGCGGTGTCGGGCAGGTCGAGGTAGTCGTCGATGCCGTCGAGCTTGATCGCCTGGCCGGTTTTTCCGGTGGTGTAGGTCGGCGAGCCGAAAGCGGTGGCGTGGAACGAGTGGGCGGAGTCCGAGACGTTGCCGTCCAGGGCATACCGGGCGTCCTCGCCCGCCGGGCGCACCCATAACTGGCGCGGGCGGCAGTGGAGTGTTTCCCCGGCGCCGGTGGCGGCGCAGTGGTAGGTGCCCGCGTCGGAAATCATGGCCTGGGAGATCCGCAGCAGCGACGAAGTGGCGCCGGCGATGCGCGCGTTGTCGGTCACGGCCACGCCGTTTCGATACCACTGGAAAGCATGGGCCCGCGGCGAGACGACCCGGAACTCGGCGCTGTCGCCGACCGTCGCGAACTGGTTCCGCGCTTCCCGGGTGTAGGAGAGCACGCCCAGGTCGGCCCGCAGGCCGGCCATGATGCGGGTCTGCCAGAGCCGGCGCAGGTAGCCATCCTCGTTGTCGTAGTTGAATCCGCCCGGCCAGATGGCGTGGTTGTCGCCATGGAGACCGTCGTCGTATCCGCCGTCGCCATTGGCGAGGTAGGTGTTGATCTCGGCCTGGTTCCCCCAGTAGCCGCGCCACACGCCGCCGGCGATCAGGCCGAAATAGTTGCCATGAGTCCCCATGCCGAAGGTGTGGGCCGCCTCATGAAACACCACCCGCTCGTTGCGGATGCCGCCAAAGCCCATGTAGCCGTCATAGTTCGCCTCGGCCGTGGGGATGCCGGCGTTGGAGTAGACGTTCCAATGTTTGTTGAACGAGCCGTGCTGGTTGTAGAAGGCGGCCGCGACGGCCACCGAATTCGCCACCTGGCGGGCCTCCCCCGACGAGTTCGGATCGAACTGGAGGGTGTAGGTGATGTCGCCATGGGAAAAGCCGGACAGGCCAAGGCTCAGCAGGGCGACAGCGCGGAGGCGTCGGTGCCCTCCGGCGGATCGGGAAAGGGGTTTCATGGGTGGCGCGGCACGATCCCGCGGCGCTCGGAAGCAGGCGGGAAACGTGACGAATGGGTTCGGTGGGTTGTTCAAGACGGGCTTTAAGAAACGAATCTTGTCTGGGAAGAACGTGGATCTAAACGGAATCCCGACAAGATTCGATTCCTTTTGGGCGCGCATTTCTTGGACTTGAGAAAAAAGGCCGGGCCGTGGCCGCGGAGTTGTCGACCGGCCGTGCGTCCCGGGGAGTGCCGGATTCGCCCGTCAAGGAATTGCTTCGCATGCCCCGGGTCCCGGACTAGGCTGGACGTGGATGTCGGAAGGCGAGGACGATTTCACCCGGATTCTCAAGGCGGCGGGCGCGAGCGGCGGGCTGCCGTCGGAGGATCTGCTGCCATTGGTTTACGACGAGCTGCGCAGCCTGGCGGCGGCGCGGCTGCGGGGTGAGGCGGGTGGCCAGACCTTGCAGGCGACGGCGCTGGTCCACGAGGCCTGGGTGAGGGTGTCGGGAAAGGGCGGCGACCGGACTTGGAACGACCGGGCCCATTTTTTCCGGGTGGCGGCGCTGGAGATGCGGCGGGTGCTGGTGGAGAGCGCGCGGCGCAAGGCGAGCCTGAAGCGGGGCGGCAAGTGGAGCCGCGTGGAAATCGAGAACCTCGAGCTGGCCGATACCGAGCCGGACGAGCGGATCCTGATGATCGAGGAGGCGCTGAAACGGCTGGAGACCGAGGATCCGGCGAGCGCGAAGATCGTGACGCTGAAGTTTTTCGGAGGTCTGACCAACCGTGAGGTGGCGGACATGGAGGGGGTGACGGAGCGGACGATCGAGCGCCAGTGGGCCTTCGCCCGGACCTTGCTGCTGGACCTCATCACGGCGGGAAACTGAATCATGTCGGAGGCCCGGACATCGCCGCAGGCACCGTTGAAGGTGCTGTTCGACTCGCTGATCGCGCTGGACGGACGCGAGGAGCGGGAGGCGTTTCTGGATTTTACCTGCCGCGAGGATCCGGAGCTGAGGGCCCGGCTGGAGCGCTTGCTGGCCTTGCACACGCAGGCGGACGATTTTTTCAACGGGGCGAAAAGCGGCGCTGAGGAAGTGCCGGAGGAGGTCACGGGCGAGGAGGCGGAGGGGACGCGGATCGGCCGCTATCGATTGCTCGGACGGCTCGGCGAGGGCGGCTGCGGGGTGGTGTATCTGGCGGAGCAGCAGGAGCCGGTGAAGCGGCGGGTGGCGTTGAAGATCATCCGACTGGGGATGGACACGGAGAACGTGATCGCCCGCTTCGAAATGGAGCGCCAGGCGCTGGCGATGATGGATCATCCGAACATCGCGCGCGTCCTGGACGTCGGGGCCACGCGCACGGGGCGGCCGTACTTCGTGATGCAGCTGGTGGACGGGGAGAAAATCACCGACTTCTGCGACCAGAAGCGGCTGGGGCTGGCCGAGCGACTGCGGCTTTTCATCCGCATCTGCCAGGCGGTCCAGCACGCCCACCAGAAGGGGGTGATCCACCGCGATATCAAACCCTCCAACATCCTGATCTGGGAACACGACGGCGAGGCGGTGCCGAAGGTGATCGACTTCGGGATCGCGAAGGCGACGGAGAGCAGCCTCGAGGGCCACGTGACCTACACGGCAGAGGGACACTTCATCGGCACACCCTCGTACATGAGCCCCGAGCAGGCGGCTGGCCGAGGGCTGGACGTGGATACGCGGACGGATGTCTACAGCCTGGGCAGCCTGCTGCATGAGTTGCTGTGCGGGCGGCCGCCCTTCGATCCGGCGGCGCTGCGGGAAATGGGGGCCGACGAGGTCCAGCGGACCTTGCTCGATGTCGATCCGCCGAAGCCCTCGTCGGTGATCGAGTCGATGGACCCGGCGGAGCTGGCCGAGGTGGCGGCCCGCCGTGCCTGCGAGGTGTCGCGGCTGGCGGCGGCGGTGCGCGACGATCTCGACCGCATCGTGTGCAAGGCGATGGCGAAGGACCGGCAGCAGCGCTACTCGGGTGCCGATGCGCTGGCCGCGGACGTGAGCTGTTTTTTGAATGACGAGCCGGTCTCGGCTCGGCCGCCGGGCGGGCTGTATCGGCTGCGCAAGCTGGTGCGGCGGAACAAGGTGGTGTTCGGGACCGGGGCGGTGGTGTTCGCCTCGCTGGTGCTGGGCCTGGGCGGGGCCACGGCGATGTATTTCCGCGCCAACCGCGCGCGCGAGGCGGCCGAGCAGGCGCGGGCAAACGAGGCGGAGCTGCGGCAGAAGGCGGAGGTGGGGCGGAACATCGCCCGCGCCGCGGTGCTGGTGCGCCACGGGCGCTTCGATGAGGCGGACGGGTTGATGGGCTGGATCCCGCCCTCGCAGGCCGAGCCCTCGCTGGAGAGCGCGGACACGTTCCGCGCTCTGGGCATCTGGCACGGGCGGGAAGGCCGCTGGCGGAAGGCCGCGGACCGTTTCGCCGGGCTGGCCTATTCCCTGAGCAGCGCCGACACCACGGATACGGACGCGGTTTCCCTGAACCTCCAGCCGGCGGCCACCGCCTTCTGTGAGGCGGGGGATGTCGAGGGCTACCAGCGTCTGCGGTCCATGGCGGTGGAGCGCTTCGGGCAGACGACCCATCCGGTGGTGGCCGAGCAGGTGGTGAAGGCGTGCCTGCTGCGGGCGGCGGACGATGAGGTCCTTTCGCGCCTGGCGCGGCTGGAGGACCTCATGCTGGACGCGGAAAAAGCGACCGGCGGGGTGACGGGCGACAACCTGGTGGCCTGGCGCGAGTTCGCGATCGCACTGATGGAATTCCGCAAGGGAAACTACAATGAGGCGCTGCAATGGCTGACCCGCTGCATGGCCAGCACCTCGGAGAATCCGGCCCGCACGGCGATCGCGCTGGCGGTGCGCTCGATGGTGTTCGGGCACCAGAACCGCCGGATCGAGGCCGCGCATGACATGGAAAGGGCGGAGTCGATCGTGGCGCAGCGCTTTGCCCGCGAGCCCAGCATTTTCGACGAATGGGAGCCCGTGTGGCAGGACTGGATCAATGCCCGACTGCTGATCCGGGAGGCGGAAGCCGCCGTCGGAAAATAGGTTTCTTGTCGGGTTTGCCGGCTGGATTCCGCGTCTCCTGCCAGACAATCCAACCGTCCGAGACGTCCTTCGAACCCATGACTTTGAAAGCCAAGTTGGTCCCCTTGTTGGGCGCGCTCAACGCGCTCATGCCGTCCGTCGTCGCCGCCGAGCCGGAGTTTCACTCATGGGCGGAAAAGCCGCCGCTGGGATGGAACAGCTGGGATATCTTCGGCACCACGGTCACCGAAAAGCAGATCCGGGAGCAGGCCGACGCGATGGCCAAGGACCTGCTGCCCGCCGGCTACGACATCCTGACGGTGGACATCCAATGGTATGAGCCCAACGCCAAGGGCCATGTCTATCAGCCGGGCGCGAAGCTGGCGATGGATGAATACGGCCGCCTGCTGCCGGCGGGCAACCGTTTCCCCTCCGCCGGAGATGGCAGGGGCTTCAAGCCGCTGGCCGACTACGTGCACTCGAAGGGCCTGCGTTTCGGCATCCACATCATGCGCGGCATCCCGCGCCAGGCAGTGGAGCTGAACACGCCGGTGAAAGGGACCACGAAGAAGGCGCAGGATATTGCGCTGACAAGTTCGACCTGCCCGTGGAACCCCGACATGTATGGCGTGGATGCGACCCAAAAGGCCGGGCAGGCCTACTACGACTCACTGTTTGAAATGTATGCCTCGTGGGGGCTCGACTTCATCAAGGTCGATGATATCTCCCGACCGTACGACGACGTGCAGAAGGCGGAGATCGAGGCCATTCGCAAGGCGATCGACAAAACCGGCCGGCCGATCGTGCTGAGCCTGTCGCCCGGCGCGACGCCGATCGAGCGGGGGCCGCACGTGATGGAGCACGCCAACCAGTGGCGCATCACCGACGACTTCTGGGACCGCTGGGGGCTGCTGGAGGCGATGTTCGAACGCACCGACGCCTGGACACCCTATCGCGGACCAGGCCACTGGCCGGATGCGGACATGTTGCCGATCGGCGTGATCGACTTCGGGCGGCCGACGCATTTCACCCGCGACGAGCATTACACGCTGATGAGCCTGTGGAGCATCGCCCGCTCGCCGCTGATCTTCGGGGGCGACATGACGAAGCTGGATGACTTCACCAAGGAAATGCTGACGAATCGGGAAATGCTGGAGGTGAACCAGAACAGCACCAACAACCGTCAGGTGTCCCGCGAGAACAACCTGGTGGTCTGGACGGCGGACGTGCCCGGCAGCGGGGACAAGTACGTGGCGCTCTTCAACGCGCAGAGCAAGGGCGACCAGATCGACTTTTCCCGTGCCGACTACGCCAGCCCGGTGATCGCGGGGCAGGGGCAGTCGCAGGAAATCGAGGTCTCGGTGAAGGGCGGCAGGCAGCTGGTGCTGTTCGTGAAGGATGGTGGCGACGATTTCTCCTTTGATCACGCCGCCTGGGTGGACCCGGTTCTGAAAGGACCGCAAGGCACCAAGAAGCTGACCGAGCTGCAGTGGACCTTTGCCAGCGCCGGTTGGGGGGAGGCGCGGGTCGATCGGGCCTGCGACGGTCAGCCCCTGCGGGTCGACGGCCGGGAGGTGACGGGAATCGGCACCCACGCCGAGTCGGTGATCATCTACGACCTGCCGGAGGGTTACGACGAGTTCTCGGCCAAGGGCGTGCTGACCCACAACGGTTCGGTGGTCTTCGGGGTGCTGGTGACCGAAGCGGAGGAGGCGGTTTCCGAAGCCACGGAGGTCGGGGTCGACCTCTCCGAGATCGGTATTTCCAGCAAGGCCCTGGTCCGCGACCTGTGGGCGAGGGAGAACCTGGGCACGGTGGAAGGTCGCTTTGAAAAAACCATCCCGCTGCACGGCGCGGGGCTCTACCGGCTGCGGCCGGTGAAGTGAGGGAGGCTCGCGAGATGTCACGAGTTGAATGTTCAGCGGACTGGCCGGAGCGATGACTTTTCATGCCGGCGGTGCAGGTTCCAGTGATGTCACGGTCACTGGAGCGGATCCGGCGTCCGGATGGGTGACCGGTGTCCGGTCGTGGAAGTTTTTTGACGATTTCGTGTCGGGTTTTGGCGCCGGAATCAGCGTCTTCCGTCGGACGCCATGCCGCCCGCGTGCCCCCTCCAGGCGGGCGCGGCATCGGATGGCCGAATCCCAAAACTACCCATGAAAAAGAACCCAATGAAGGTCCTGTCGCTCCTGGGCCTTGCCGCCATCGTCACGGCTGCCCCGGCAGCGGGGGTGATCAGCTTCAACATTGACAACAATGGCACCGTCGGAAATCCCGACGGGACCTATAACAATCTGATGGTGGCGGGCGTGGTCCCCACCATCGGATGGATCAACGACTGGAACACCTATCCCACGACCGATCTTCCCGACAACACGGGCACGGCCACCACGATGGACTATAGCTCGTCCAGTAACAGCGGCACTTGGTCGCAGGGTGGCCATCCCGGGCAGGATGCCGATACCACCTTCAACCGGGAGATGCTGAATGGTTATCTGAACGGCACCGGAGCCAACAGCACCTCGATCACGCTCAGCCAGATTCCGTATTCGCTCTACGATGTGTACGTTTACGTCGCCTCCGACAACGCCAGCCGCAGCGGGACGGTTACGGACGGGACCACGACGTTCAGCTTCGGTGTTCTCGACGGCATGGTCGCGGGCCCGAACGCGCTCTTGGTGGAAACCACCGACACCGGCCTCTCCTACCCGGAGGCCAATTACGCCGTGTTCCGAAATCTCAGCGGTGACAACCAGACCTTCTCCACCAGCTTCCTGACCACCGGGGAGTATGGCGGCATCTCGGCCTTCCAGGTCGTGGAAATCGTGCCCGAACCTTCGGTCGTCCTGTCCGGCGCCCTCGGCTTCCTCGGCCTGCTGCGCCGTCGCCGCGCCTGATCGCCCGAAGTTCACCTTGCGGCTGCCGGCGAAACCAGGGGCCGCAGGGGTTTTTCGCAACCCTTCCTACTCATGAAATTCATCCACCTCGTCGTGCCGGGCATGCTCGCCGGACTGACGGTTCACGCCGACAGCGTCAGCTGGAACCTCGACAACAACTCCACGGTCGGCGGAGAAGGAGCCGGCGCCCTTCCTCTCTCTCCGTCGCTGGCGGGAGCCACCCCGGTCGATCACTGGACCAACTCCTGGCCCAGCAACATCACCACCAATCTGCGGGACGACTCCGGCAACGCCACCACGGTGGACATTGCCTACTCCAGCAATGGCGGAACCTTTGCCATCGACCCCGCGCATCCGGGCCAGGACTCCGACGGCACCTGGAACAAGGAAATGCTGAACGGCTACCTGAATGCCGGCGGCGGAGGCACCTCGTCTCTCACCTTCTCCCAAGTGCCCTACACCTCCTATGATATCTGTGTCTATTTCAGCGCGGATGTTGCCGACCGCGAAGGCAGTGTGTCCGACGGCACCACGACCTACTATTTCCGCACCATCGGGCAGCCGACCACGGATGGCGCCAATGCGGTGCTGATCCAGACCACGGACACCGTGGATGATGCATCCGATGATCAAGGGAATTATGCCATTTTCACCGGCCTGAGTGGAGCGACCCAGACCATCACCGTGGACATTCCGTCCTACGGCGGCATTGCGGGTATCCAGATTCTGAATGGCAGCTTGCCCACGGCCATCGAGTTCGTCGGGCAGCCGGAAGACCAGTCCGTGGCGATCGACGGCGACGCGACTTTCTCCGTCGCCGCGGTCGGAGATCCGGCCCCCACCTACCAGTGGGAGTATTCGCCCGACGACGGCGTCTCGGGCTGGACCGAGTTGGCGGGTGAAACCTTCGACACGCTGGAGATCTTCGGTGTCGGGTTTGGAGATGTCGGCTACTATCGGGTGGTCGCCACGAACGACGGAGGCCCGGCGACGAGTGACTCGGCCTATCTCGATGCCTACTATGCCGAGCCGGAGTTCTTCTTGCAGCCCATGGATGTTTATGCGGAGATCGGCTCCACGGTCGAACTTGCGGCCGATGCCTACACCTATGGCAACGCGAGTTACCAGTGGTTCAAAGATACCGCTCCTCTCCCCGGTGAAACCGGTCCGACGCTGACTCTCGACAATGTTTCGGCCGCCGATGATGGCGACTACTATCTCGAGGTCACGGATGACATCGAAGCCAATCTGGTGGGCTATTCGGATATCGCCATCGTGCGCACCTTCGTGCCGTGGGATGGCTTGGTGAGCGAGGAACCCTTCGACATGACCGCAGGTTACACGGCGGGCGAACTGCCGCTGCAGAACCCCATCGTGGCCGGCTACGCCGACGGCTGGCAGGACGTGGATTTCGGCGACGCCGAACCGGAAGTCATGAGTGGATCGCTGATCTACGCGGACCCCTACTACCTCGGCTCCACCGGAGACAGGGTTGGAAAGACCGCCGACGCCGAAGGCATCGTGGGCACCAACAGCGGCCGCACCTATCGACTCCTCGAGCCCCGCCTGGTCGTGGCCGACACCACGACCGGCGTGCGCTACCTCAGCTGGCTCTATCGCAATGGCAACGAGAACGCCGCCGCGGCGCCGACGGTTTATTCGACTCTCGCGCTTTACAACGGCGACACGGCCGATGCCAACCGCAGCTTCGAAGGCGGCGCGGCCGATGATGCCTTCGGTGCCAGCCAGTTCTTCCGGGTGAGCAATGTTTCGCCGAACGATCTGGGTGTCCCGGTCGATGGCAACGTCCACCTGTTCGTCGCGAAGTTCGACCTCAGCGCTGATGATTTCTCGGACACGGTGACGGTCTGGATCGATCCCACGCTTGGCTCCGGCGAGCCCCCCGGCGGGATGTCCGTGGAGTTCGCGAACGTGAGATTCGATCGCCTCGCGCTCTCGGACTATGCCAGCAACTCCGCCGCCTGGGACGAGATCCGCTGGGGCGCGACCTTCGACAGCGTCACGCTCAACCCGAACCCTCCGGAAAACACCTACGCCAGCTGGATCTCGCTCTACCCGGGCGTCGGAGCCATGACCGGGTTTCATGACGACCCGGACGGCGACGGCCTCGACAACGGGCTGGAGAACTTCTTCGGCACCGATCCCGGCGCGGCCAATGCCGGCGTGGTGAACGTGTCCAAGTCCGGCAACACGCTGTCGTTCCAACACCCGCGGAACGCCACGCCCGCCGCCGATATCTCGGCCCGCTACCGTTGGTCGCTCGATCTCGCCAACTGGAATGCCAGCGGCGCGACCGCGGGCGGCGTGACGGTCGGCTTCGCGGCCAGCGCGGATACTCCGGAAACGGGGATCACCTCGGTCACGGCCACCCTTTCCGGCGCCACGCCGGAGCGCCTCTTCACCGACATCCAGGTCACGCAGGGCGCTCCCTGAACCGGAATCAAGCACTTCGAGGAGAAGGCGGGCTCGGAACGGGTTTTGGTTTTTTCCCCCGGGACGGCTCCGCCGGATCCGGAACCGGCAATCGAAGGGTGAAGGTGCTGCCTTCACCCTCCCTGCTTGCCACCTCGAGCGTGCCGCCGTGCAGCTCGGCGACCTTGCGGCAAATGGCCAGCCCGAGCCCGGAGCTGGGCTCGCCCGACAAATCAGTGCGGGAGGAATCGACGCGATAAAAGCGCTCGAACAAGTTCGGCAGGTGCTCGGCCGGGATCCCGCGGCCGTGGTCCGTCACCGTGGCGAACACGTAGCCGCCCCCGCTTCCCGTGGCCACTTCGACGCGCGTGCCCGGCGGGTTGTGGCGGATGGCATTGGCCAGCAAGTTCGACAGCAGCCGCGCGAGCAGCTGCGGGTCGCCGTTCAGCGGCGCAGCCTGCAGGTCGGTGGAAACCACAGCGTCGCGCCGCGCGAACCACTGCCGCAGCTCTCCGATGGCCCCGGCCGCCAGCTCGGAAAGATCGAGCGAGGTCGTGGCGCGCAGCGCCTCCTCGTCGAGATGGGCCAGGGTCATCATCTGCTCCACGATCTCCTTCAGCCGCAGCGCCGACTGGTGCACGGTGCCGAGGCCTTTCCGATATTCCTCCGGCTCGCGCGGCTTGGCCAGCAGTCGCTCGGTCTGCCCGAGCACCACCGTCAGCGGCGTGCGGAACTCATGCGACGCGTCTGCGGTGAAGCGCTCGCGTTTCACGATCTCGCCCTGCAGCTTGTCGAAGGAGTCGTTCAGCACCAGCGCCAGCTCGTGCAGCTCGCTCGCGCTGCGGGAGGCATCGATGCGCCGCGAGCGGTCCGTGTAGGCCACCTCGCGCGCGGCCGCCGCGATGTCCCGCGCCGGCCGCAGACCCCAGCGGGTGACGCCCCATCCGACCAGCACGCCCACGATGAACATGCCGAGTCCGGCACCGCCCAGCTGGATCGCCAGCGTGTGCAGCTCCGCCTGCACCCGGTCGAGCGGCACGCCGGTGGCCAGCAGCGAGGCGCGCGGACCGCGGAAATACATCACCCGCTCGCCGGCGACCGTCGAGAACGGCTCGGGGATCGAGCCATCATTCCAGGCCACGGCAGCCGGCCGCTCGGCGCCCTGCTCGAAGATCTTGTCGCCTTCGCGATCCCACGCCACCGCCCACGCGTTTTCCTCAATCCACGGGTCGGCTTCCTCATCCAGCTGCCAGGTCGCGTCCTTCCGGGGCCAGCCGCGGCGCGGGCGCGGGCCGTCCCTTTCCCCGGGGAAAAGAAAGTCCTCTTCCGGGGGTGGCGGACGCCGCCGGGCCGGGCGGTCGATTTCCGGCAGCATCTTGCGCGTCACACGCGAGAGCTGGACGTCGACCTCGTCGATCTTCTGCTCCGCCTGGATCCGGTAAAAACCCGCCATCATGCCGGCGATCGCCAGCGCCAGCATCGTCGCATGCCAGAACTGGATGCGGAAGGAAATCGAGCGCCAGAACGGCGGACGGCGGGCGTGATCGTTCATTCGACGAGATAGCCGGTGCCCCTCTTGGTTTTGATGAAATCCTTCCCGAGCTTCTGGCGGATCTTGTAGATGTAGACGTCGAGCAAGTTCGAGATATCGACCTCGTCCGACTCATCTTCGAACAGTTGATCGAAGATCCGCTCGCGCGAAACGACCTCGCCTCGCCGGCGGGCGAGCAGCTCGACCAGCGCGAACTCGCGGGCGGTGAAGTCGAGCTTTTCGCCGGCGGCGCGGACCTGCATCGCGCCGGTGTCGATCTCCACCTCGCCGATCCGCAGCACTTTTTCCGACTGCAAGCCGCCCCGCCGCGCCACCGAGCGGATGCGCGCCAGCAGTTCCTCGTTGGCGAACGGCTTGGTCAGGTAGTCGTCGGCACCTTGGTCGAGCCCGCGAACGCGGTCGCGCGTGTGGTCGCGCGCGGTCAGCATCAGCACCGGCGTCTGGCGGGTCCGGCGCAGCTTCGCCAGCACGTCGAAGCCGTCCAGGCCGGGCAGCATGCCATCGAGCACGATCACATCGTAGTCCCAGTTCTGCGCCCGGTAGAGGCCCTCGATGCCGTCGGCCACGGCGTCCACCTCGTGCCCCTCTTCCTGGAGGAGATCGACCAGCAGCGCGCGCAGGTCCGCGGCATCTTCGACAACGAGCAGTTTCAACGGAAGTCAGGGTGGGGGAAACGAGGGCCGGCGGCGAGCCGCGAATGTCACTCGACGGGACCGGGATAGATGAAGCGGAAGTAGCGATGGCTGTTGCCTTCGAGGTCCGGGACCGCCGCGCTGAGCGTGCCGTTCTCATCCGCCTTCACCTCGACGGTGGTCCAGTGGGTGAGGTCGATGGAGCCTTGCAGGCCGTAGGTCACGTTCGGCACGCCGGTGGCGGAAACAGTGGTGTAGCTTTGGCCGTCGTCGTCGAGCCGGCCGCACTCGACCGACTCGGCCGGCAGGATGACATAACTCAATTCGCCCGCGGCATCGAAGGGATCGGACCACTTCTCGTCGCTGTAGACGTTGGTGCCGGTCAGCGTTTTCAGGAAAGCTTCCAAGGCGTTCTTGTCGGTGGTGCTGAGGTTCAGGCGCTGGGGCTGGTTTCCCGGGCGGACCAGACGGTTGTCGAGGTTGGTCACCACGGCCGGGATCGCGTTGTAGTGGTCGATGACCTCCTGCAGCGTGGCGAAGCTCGCATCGTGCATGAAGGCGCCGTGGGGCGTGCCGTCGGCGTTGACCAGGTCGCGCAGGCTCGGTGCGCGGGTGTTGGTGGTATCGGTGCCGCCGGCGATCACGCCGATCACGCCGTTGTTCCGGCTGTCGGGATCGATCGAGAACTCCGGCGGCTGGTGGCAGCCGGCACATCCCGCGCCGCCGGCATTCGGCGGGCGCAGGAAGATGTTCTTCCCGTCGTTCTCCTGCTGCGTGAAGTTGGGAAACGGCGGGGCGTCGTTGCCGGTCAAAGTACGGCCTTCGTCGTAGCGGGAGTCGAAGGACTGGATGCTGCGCACGAACTGGGCCAGCGACTTGCCGACACGCTCCTCGGTCACGGCCGGGTCGCCGTAGACCGCCTCGAACAGAACCTGATAGATCTCGATCACCTCCAGCCGTTCGACGAGGTCGCTGAATGCCGGATCGCCGTCGGTGTTGCTGAAGCCCATTTCCACGTGGTCCTGGATCGGCCTGGTGGCTTGGTCCTCGGCGCTGTCGGCGCGCTCATCCCAGAAAAAGCGGGACTCGTCGGAGAAGCGGGCGTTGATGAGCCGCATCGAGTGCCGCCCGGTCACCCCCGCCACCCCCGCGCTGGCCGTGGCGTTGTCGCTGAAGGCCCGTTCCTGGTGGTGGCAGCTGGCGCAGGAAACGGTGGAGTTGTTCGACAGGCGCTTGTCGTAGAACAGCACCCGCCCGAGCGTCGCGCCGAGGTTGGTGATCGGGTTGTCCGCCGGTGTGTTGTCGCGGGTGATGTAGCCCGGCACCGGCTGGTCCGCGTATTCGAAGGGATGCGTCAGGTCCAGCGGCTCCTGGGCGGCGGCGGGCAGGGCGGCGAGGAAAAGGAGGGCGGCGATCGGTTTCATGGTGCCACGTCTACGACGAAGGAGCTGAACCGAAGCTGAATTGCGCCGGCGGAAACGACCCGCGGATCTGAAAGGGCCAACGGCCCGAAAGATACCAGCCCGGGGCGCCGCCCCGGATCTGCAGGTCGCGGGGAAACCGAGGGCTGAAAGCCTGGCCCATGCATCGAAGGGATGGAGTCGTCATCCGAGCATGGGCCAGGCTTTCAGTCAGGCCGTTGGCCCTGGAAGATGGAGGGCTCGGAGTCCCAGCGCCCGGGCCGGGACGATGTCGTTTTCCAGCGAGTCGCCGATCATCAGGATCTCGCGGGGAAGAATCCCTTCGTCGAACAAGGGAGCGGTCGCGCATTGGAACAGCCGCGGATCCGGCTTGGAAATACGGTGTTCGTAGGAGAAGGCGAGAAGGTCACCGCGGAAGCGAGGCCAGCATTCGGGGAAATGCCGGGCCATCAGCTGGCGGGTGTAAGTCTGGGCGTTCGAAACGATGCCGAGGTGAAGGCCGAGCCCCGCCGCCCGGGCGAGGAGCCGGGTGCCCTCCGCGAGGCGGTCCACGGGATGCACGGCTTCTTCCATTTCCAAGGCCAGAGATCCCGGATCGCCGAGGTCGGGAAAGATCGAACTCCAGATCTCACGGACGTCGATTTCCGGGAACGGATCATCCGAGGCGCGATGGGATGCTGCGACAGCTTCGTCGAAGGCCGCCGCCAGATCGAAGTCGTGTCGGAGCCCGAATCGTCTCGCGACCTCCGCCATGCGCGGGCCGCGGTCGGAGTGACGCGGGCCATCGAGCAGGGTGCCATACACGTCGAAGAGGACGGCACGGATTCCGGGCGGGATGTCGAGGCTCATGAAAAAAAGGCGGCGATGATCGATCGGTCGAGTCCGGTGACTGGGCCCGGTGGGGAATCGAGGAGGATCCCGGCCGCCGCAGTGAGCCGCAGGAGATGGGCTTCGTCACGATGGCGCGCCAAGGCTGCGGAGGCATCCGCGGGCCGGCGTCGGGGAAGGTGGTGGGAGAGCCAGGTGCGCAGGGGAGCGGATCCGCGGCCCATGATGACCTCGGGATCGAGGTGGCCTTGGGCCGCTTCGACGATCAGCCGGTGCTGGGTTTCGAGATCCCAAGTGGGAAAGTCCCGGCCGTCGATCAGGAGCGCGTCGTAGAGTCCGTCGTCCGGGAAGCCAACAAGGTCGGCGGCGAGCCACGGAATGCGCCGGCCGAGGACGCGGCGTTGGTGGGCGGCTTCGAGGTGGATCATGCCGAAGCCTTCCTGAGTGGAGGTGGTGAGCAGGTGGGTGCTGCGTTTGAAGGCAGCATCCCGCCCGCGGGCGAAAACATCGAACTCGATCGGCAAACCGAGCGTGTCCGCCAAGCTACGCCATCCATCGTAGTTGGCGGTCCAGGCGGCATTCCGCGGAGCGCTGCCTTGCAGAAAGCGGGTGCCGGCCGGCGCGCAGGCGGCGAGCAGGAGAAGTTCGCCGAGGTTCTTCCGCGGCAGGCCCCGCATCGGGCACAGGACGCAGGCTGGTCCGGCGGGCGGCGGAGGGAGGTCCAGCGGCGTCGAGGGATTCGGGAGGAGAAAGGCGCGATCCTCCGGGAGGCCGGCGCGGAGGAAGAGATCGCGGTCGCGGGAATTGATGAAGGCGTGGCCGATCCGCGAGGAAAAGGGGTAAACCATTTCAACGGAGTCGAGGGCGGCGAGCAGCTCGGGGCGGCCGTCCTCCGCGAGATCGTGGTGCTGGAGCAACATGGCTTCGCCGCGCTCGGCCAGGCGGGGGAGGAGACGGGTGAGGGTCGGGTTTTTGCCCAGGCAGGGGTTGTGGAAATGGAGGAGCGCGCCGGCTGAAGCCAGCGCTCCGATAAAGGGGTTCCCGCCGTAGTCGAGGGCGGGATCGACGATCGCGGGGAGGTCCGAGGGGTTGTGGCCGCAGTGGATTTCGTGGGAAATGCCGGCCGCGGTGAGGATGCGGTGGTTTTGACGGATGACCTCGGTGACCCCGCCGGGGCGGAGGTGGTAGTGAACGGTGGCGATCCTCACTGGTCCAGCGGGCCGAGCGGCTTGACGAAGTGAAAGCCCCAGACCTCGAACCCACGGCGGTGGTAGAGCCGGTGCGAGGCGTGGTTGGTGGTCCAGGCGTCGAGGGTCTGGAGGTTGCAGCCGCGTTCCTTGGCCAGCGTTTCCAGAAAGTCCATCAGCGCGCCGCCGATGCCTTCCGAGCGGTGGCCGGGGTGGACGACGAAGTTGTCAATCTCCAGGTATTTCCCGCACCAGATTTTGGTGGCGATCCAGACGCCGGCGAAGCCGACCAGCCTGCCATCCACAAATGCCCCGACCGGGACGTAGTGGTCGTGCTCGGCGAGGATGGTGCGGAAGCGCTGCAGCAGGACCTCGGTCGGGCAGTCCGGGTTCAGGTGGACCAGCAGGCCGGAGGCGGCGAGGTGGTCGGCGGGCTCGAGAAGCCGGATTTCAGGTGCGCTCACGCCGGTTTCCTAGCGCGGGCGGCGGCCCCGGGGAAGCGTTCGAGATACTCGGGCAGGGAAATCATCGGCGGTCGCTCGGCGGCGGACGGCCGCTGGTCGAGGAATCGCGGCAGGAAGGCGTCGAGGATCTGGTCGGACATCCGCCCGAGGTCGGCCAGCGAGCGGTTGCGGTGGACGCGCTCATCGAGATCGGTCTGGGCCAGCGCACCGATCCCGTGAGCCCGCCAGACATCGATCAGGTGCGAGGTTTCCACACCATAGCCGGCGGGAAACGGGAGGGCCTCGAGGATTTCCCGGCGGGCCGCATACTCGCCGGCCAGGGGTTGGTGGAGCGCCGCCAGCTCGGGGCAGAAACGGTCGAAGAGCGGGCGGACAAGGATCTCGGTGACCCGCCCGCCGCCGCGGGGATCGACCCCCTCCGTGGCCAGCAGGGGGCGCTCGTAGAAACCCTTCACGTAGCCGATTTCCGCATGGCGGATCAGCGGCCCGAGGGTGCCAGCGACGAAGCGCGGGTGGATGTTGCCGATGTCGCCATCGACAAAAGCGATCAGATCGCTGCGGCAGTGATAGACGGCCTTCCAGAGGTTTTCGCCCTTGCCGGTGCGGCTGCCGCGGAAAGGAAGGAGGTCGGCGGCGAGGACCACCTCGGCGCCGGCATCGGCGGCCAGCCCGCGGGTGCGATCGGTGGAGCCGGAGTCGATCACCACCAGCTCATCAAGCAGCGGGTGGCGGTCGATCAGCGCCCCGCGGAGGGTTTCCACGATGCGGGCGATGGTGCCCTCCTCGTTGAGCGTGGGAATGCACAGGCTGGTGGTGAGGCCGGCGGCCCGCTTTTCCGCGGCGAGCGCGGGGAGATCGGTGAAATCGAGGTGATGGAAGGTTTTCAAGGGCCTCCGGCTTACCCCAGCAACCGATTTTTGCAAAGGTCTTGCCAAGCCCTGGCGGATGGCCTAGAGACTCCGGCCCCGCCCGAAGGGAATGCGTCCAAGCGCGATTAGCTCAGTGGTAGAGCACATCGTTCACACCGATGGGGTCAGTGGTTCGAACCCACTATCGCGCACCATTCCCAATCCGTGATTGGCGGATTCCAATAGGCGGCGCACGAGTCGCTTGTCGCCCCTGTTCAGGGGCTTTGCGTCGCCGGATTCGTGTCTGGAGGGCGGATATGGGGCCCACCGCCGCACTCGAACCCGCCGGGAAGGGTGGGACGCCCTGATGCGGGCTGCGACAAGGGAAGTAAGGTGTATTTGGAAGTTAGACTTGATTAACGTTCACGGGCGAACTGATCCTGACGCTGTGAAACGCCTCTTGCCTCTCATCAGTCTCGTCGGTTTGAACTGTGCCGCCTCCGCCGCATTGGTGGTTTCCATCGACATTTCCGACCCCTCCGCCGCGGTCGTCACCGGCTTGCCTGCTGGGTCATCGAGCACCGGCAACTTGACCGTGAATTTCAACGGAGGGATTTCGTTCCGTAACTTTTTCACCTCCGACGAATCGATCACGCTCGCGGACCCGCTGCCCATCTCAGGAGACTGGCGACCAGCGGGAACGTCGACGAGCTACAACGAAACGGTCACCTTCGTCTACGGTGACCCGGACGTGGTTCCCGGCGTTGACCTCAGCATCTACAATTCCGGGGCGGGCGCGGGAGACCTGCAGACCTTTGCGACGGGGGAACGAGCGTTCTTCGGCAGTTCCGTCATCGATCTCTCCTCGTTCTCGGCGCTCCCGGAAGTAGGAACGACTGGAGACGTCATGATCGGCTTCCAGTCGTCCCAAGGTGGGATGATCGGTCAGTGGATCGTCATTCCTGAGCCCGCTTCTCTGAGCCTTGCTGCCCTGGGGGGTGGCATGCTGCTTCTTCGTCGCCGCCGGGGCTGATCAGGCCGGTCACGCGTAGTTTGTGGGGCCTGTCGCCCCCGTGGACGCACAAGGTCTCCCCCGCCATTCTCCCATCGCTCGGACGGCTCCCTCTTCCCCCCACGACGGAAGGGCCGGGGTCTGGTGACAACGCTGGAGCGGGGTGCCCTGTGGCCCAACCGGATGGGGTTACCTTCGAGTCTTGGGACGGAAAGTTGCGTGGAGACGATTCTGATGCGCTGATTCACTTCCGTGCCAACTCGACTGTGGTCGTTGAAGAGCGCGGGATTGGAATTCACATGTTCCACGGGACTTTTGCGGTCGATCACGCAGGACGCATATCGATGGATTTACCGGGATGCGGGAAGCCTTGGCCGGTCATGAGGCTCGATCTCGATGATGGTGATCTGGTGCTCTATCGAGAGGATGGCCATACTTCATGGTTACCCGACGACTTCCCCGATCCCCCCTCGTCCGTCGATGGTTTCTGGCCTTTCCGTGAATCAAAATAAGGACAAGCCTGGGGTGCCGCCCCGGATCCGCGGCCTTGCTGGGCCGTTCGGCTCTGTTGTGATCATCGAGATGCATCGGCCGTGCGTAGGCGGGTCCCGCAATTGTGCGGGTCGTCTCGGTTTGAGAAAATCCCCGGAAATGGGTAAGGAACCGAGCCATGCACTCCCTCGAAGACGCGTTTCGAGAGCAGGATCTGGTGATGGAGAAGGCCCTGGATGCCTGCCTCCTTCTCAAGCGATTCCGGGATGAGAACCACGGCGAGAATTGGTCTCCGCAACTTGGAGAGACGCTCCATCCGCTGCTGGAGGCTTTGAGCAGTGCGACCCGTGAACTCGCGAAAGCGACCGAGAAGGTTTGCGTGATCCATCAGCATTGGCTCGACATTGCGAGGAATCCCACGGCGGTCGAGATGCCGCCGGGAGTATTGTCAGGCCGCATGCCGCTTGAGCGATTGGAAATGGAGGACAACGATGAGCCTTGATGGCAATAGGTGAGTTAGGTTCCATCAATCGATGGGAGGCTGGAGATGCCCGTCCCGCTTTGAAGGAGCGGGGAGGGTTGGCTCGCAAGGGGCTGGGGACATCACTCTGACAAACGGAGGTGAGGTTTTCATGGTTCGGGTGGCATTGGAATCCGCCTCTTGCATTGTAGTAGGAGTGCTTGAGAGGAGGAGTTAGAAGCGGGACAGTCAAACGTCCGAATGTATCCATCCAAGCTGTTTTTTGGAACTCTCTAAGAATCGGGCGGCTCCCGTGTCTTGCTTCAGAACCCATCATCGATTTGTCACCCTTCCACAACCATGAGCGACGAAACCTTCATCGCCCCGCAGCCGGAGCAGCTTTCGGAGCTGCTTCCTGCCTTTGATTTCCAATCCTTTATCGCCCAGGGCGGCATGGGCGCCGTTTACAAGGCCAAGCAACGCTCGCTCGACCGGGATGTGGCGATCAAGATCCTGCCCCGCGAGTTCGGCGAGGATCCCGAGTTCAGGCTTTCCTTTGAAACCGAGGCCAAGGCCATGGCCCGGCTCAACCATCCGAATCTCATCGGAGTTTACGATTTCGGTGATGTCGATGGCATGCCCTACATCGTGATGGAGTATGTCGATGGCAGCTCGCTTTATCATT